>CAYPFH010000249.1:0-6392 GCA_964409825.1 uncultured Desulfobacterales bacterium
GTAGCGGCGGCCGTCTCGGCAGACAATCGTGAAATGCTCCGGCAGAATATCGATTGGACTCGTTCCCTCGTATTGAAGCCAGACATAGTAGCGGCCGTTTCCCTGGTTTTCCAATGCGATCCGGACCTGGTTGTTTCCCTCGAAGCGTCTGAGAATCTCGTTCTGCTGCTTGCGGCGCTCCTCGCGCTCCCGGCGAAGGAGCTCTCTCTGGTCTTCTTCCCTCCGGTACTGCGCTTCGTAGTGGGCGACCTTCTGCTGGTACCGGAGGTTGTCCGGATCGAGCTTGAGCAGGTATCGGTAGATCCTCAGGTTGTCCATGGTCCTTTCGGCCGGAATCTGCCGCACCTGCCGCTCCAGCCGCTCAATCTCCAGCCGGATGTCCGTATCCGCGGCAGGCGTCGGGGGAGGTTCTACGGCGGGGGGTTGCGGCTGCGCTTCTATCGCGGCAGGCAGCGATGCTGACTTGACCGCAGCTGCCGGCGGGGCTGTTTTTGGTTCGAAACCGCCGGCCGGCTGCTCGTTGACCGGGCGCCCACGATCCCGAACCGCGATCACGCGGCCTTCTTTGAAGACCACCTGCGCGCATCCAGCCGGATCGTTGATACAGTCGGTTCCTTCCTTCGTCGGATATAGAAAGATGTATTTACCCACCTGGTAAGGGTCGACGAGGGGGGGTTCGCCGAGCAGATCGAGAACGGCATCTTCGGTCATCCCGGTTCGAACACCGGTGACAGCATCGGACAGAAATCGATGGTTGGCATTCGTCGCAGTGCAGCTTAAGCAAACGCCGGCAAGGAAAAGCAGCAAAATCGCGGCAAGGGTTTTCATCGGTCTCGGCCGGCGGCAGTCCCCGGCCTCGACTCCTTTCTCGGCATGTTTCGTTACATCCGGCAAAGGCGAAAAACATTCCACCGCCGTTTTGCCGAAGCCATGGATACGGCCAAGCGATTCGATTAGTTGAATTTGTATAGCCCGGATCCGATCGCTGTCAAGCCTTGCCTTGATATTTGCGGCAAAAGGGATAAGCTGACGCCGATCAAAGGCATGAAATCCTTCATACCGGCCGCGGGGAAACGCATTCGATGATGACAAACAGCCGGCAGGAGCCGCTGATCCGCGCCGAAGCCGCAAGCCGGATCTATCCGATTTCCGGCAGTCGGCGGATCATCGGGATCAACCGAATCGACCTGCGGATCGATCCGGGCGAACTGGTCGTCGTCAAAGGGGAAAGCGGTTCCGGAAATCATCCTGGCCGACGAGCCGACCGGCAACCTCGACAGTCGCAACGCTGCGGCGGTTATCGCTCTTTTGGCGGATTTGAACCGCCGTTGGCGAAGAACCGTGATCATCGCCACCCATAGCGATCTTGCCGATCCGTATGCCACCGTCCGGATCCGTCTCAAAGACGGAGCCATCGTGTCTGAGGGATCAGGGGCGAATACCGCAACCGCTGTGGATCCGGCCGGAAAATCCGCCGGATTGACCCGGAAACAGTTGGCCGTCGAGGTCCTGGACCGATGGAAAAGCCCATAGGCGAAAAAGACGATCGGATCCGATAGGACCGGTGATGATCAGGAAGATGGCGCCTTGAAGACGTCCGGGTTGACGGCATGGGGCGGCTTTTCCCCTTTGGCATATCCGATGAGCTGCTCTACCACCCCCCAGTCCATGTTCGACAGGGCCTGGGTCGTGAACGCCGCCGTGTGAGGGGTGAGCACGACATTTTCTAGCGCCAGCAGGGGGGTGTCTTGGGGGGGTTCGGAAGCGAAGACGTCTATACCGGCGCCTGCGATCTTGCCATCCTGCAAGGCCGCGGCAAGGTCTGCCTCGTTGACGACCCCGCCCCGGGCGCAGTTGACCAGGATGGCGTTTTTCTTCATCTTCGCCAGGGCCGCCGCGTCGATCAGGTTCCGGGTCTGGTCCATGAGCGGCACGTGAAGGCTGACCACGTCGGAGACGGCAAGCAGATCGTCGATATTTACCCGCTCGATGTTGTGCTCGGTGGCAAACTTCTCCGGCCAATAAGGATCGTAGGCGACCACCCGCATTCTGAACCCTTCGGCTCTCAGGGCCACGTTCCTGCCGATGGCGCCGAGGCCGATCAGTCCGAGGGTCTTCTGCCAGAGCTCCAGCCCCAGGATCTTGGTGTGCTCCCAGCGCTTTTCGCGCAGGCTCCGATCACAGTATAGGATCTTTCGGGCAACGGCAAGAATGAGGGCGAAGGTGTGGTCCGACACTGCCTGGTCGTTGACCCCCGGGGTGTTGAACACCAGCACCCCATGGCCGGTGGCGGCCTCGATGTCGATCATGTCGAGGCCCACCCCCATCTTGGCCACGGCCTTGAGCCGGTCGACCTGGTTCAGGAGCGCATCGTCGACGACAAGATCGTTTCCGCTCAGCACGGCATCGGCCGTTTTCAGGGCGGCCACAAAGTCAGGATCGTCGATGCCGGAGCCGCGCATGTCGATCAGGTTCAACCCTGCTTCCCTGAGCTTGTTCATCGGTTCATCGTCAAAGAGACAAAAAGGCCTTGCCTCGATGAGCACGGTCAGGCGCTCCGCCATGGGTCTCCTCCTTTGGTTGATGCGTGGGCGGTGTTTCCGCCTTGCGGATTTCTATTATTGTAGCTGAATTATAGCTACAATGTCAACAAAGGAGAGACGCTTCTTCCCGGACCCCAATCCAGGTGTCAGCCCCGCCGTCCCGTTCTTGAACGGGATTTGATCAAGAGTGAAACTTTTTCTAACCCGCAGAAAGACTTCTGTCCTTTTTTGGATATTGTGATTTGGTGCTTGGTGCTTGTTTGGGATTTGGTGCTTGGGATTTGGTATTTTTCTGCCCCGAGCCTCTGCTTGCGCAAGGCCGGGCACCGTACCCGCCCCGGGGAACCCCCGGCTTCCACCGAAGTTTCATACGAGAGGTTGGCCGTTTGTCGACACGGGGACCGTCGATCCGGTCAGCGGACCAGGTGGCGGACCCGCTTGCTTTGGAGGTTGTCGGCGGCAACCTGCCATTGGCCGTCCGCCCCGCGGGCGCCGGTCAAGATCCCCTCTTTCAAGTACTTGACGACGCCGGAAGGGGTCAGGAAGGTCAGCCGGCTGAATTCTTCCACCGTGTAGGCGCTGCCGCCGACAGCCGGTGCGGGCTTCTTTTCCGGCTTCTTCTCGATCGGCGCGGCCTCGGCAGCCGCCCGGCTCGTCTTTGGCTCTTCAGCGCCTGCCTGGTCTTTCTTGAACCGGCCCACTTCACTTTCGGCGATCATCCAGCGGCCGGATTCCTTTTTCCCGTTGATCTTTCCATCCCGAATATACTGAGAGACGGTGGAGGCCGAAAGGCCGGTGCGGTCTGCGAACTGTTTGGTGGTCAGTTTTTTGATCTCTTCTGGCATCACTTGCTTCCTTTCTTCAAGGCAAGCCTCCGGATCCACCAAAGGAGCAAAGGAAGAGACATCATAAGACGGCTACTGGCCGTTGACGCGATCTCTGAGCTTGCCGGAGCATTTGAAGGTGACAACCTTCCGCGGCTTGAGAATCAGATCCTCTCCGGTGGCCGGGTTTCTTCCCCGCCTTTTTTTCTTTTCTTTGACACAGAATTTTCCAAAGCCGCTGATCAGCACGTCATCACCGGATTCCAGGGTTCGCTTGATAATTTCCAGGACGGTTTCAATGACGTCCGCCGATCGGCTCTTTGAAAACTTGAGCTGATCCTGAATGTCACCGACAATCTGAGCCTTGGTCAATGCCATGCCCCTCCTCCTCTGAAACATCAAAAACAGCATCAAAATGACTTTCTTTTGCAAGATTCACACAATTTGTCAAGAAATTAATAAGTTAGCCGCGAACGGAAAAAATCGCCGCATCTGGGCCGACCATCTTGGGTCGATGACGGCAAGGATGGGCAAAAAGGGGGGCGGAAGTGGTCCCAAAGACAAGCCGTTTTTATTTTCCGACCGGGAAAGGCGCCGTCAATCTCCGCCGTGCCGCGGGAGTCAATGCCTGCATTACACCGCTGCCGTTAGGAAGTGCAACGTTTGACAGCGGCGCCCCTGATTCCTATATAAGGAGTTCAGCGCTTTATAAAGTGCAAGCAGGCTCAAGCCGGAGGCCGCTGGGTGTTGGATCGGATACCGGACATTGGTACATAGTACCGAAAGAACAAAGAACGAATAGCCGGATAACCATGCAGACACCAGAACCGCTCTCGGGGGATGCATTTGCCATGTCAAGAGCCATCCAGATCAAACTCTTTGCCACCCTCTCGTCCAGGCTTCCCGCCGATGCGGACAACTATCGGATCGGGGAAAAGACAACGGTCAGAGACGTGGTCCAGGCCCTGCAGATCCCCGAGGAAAAAGCCAAGCTGGTTTTTGTCAACAGCGAGAAAAAGCATCTCGACACGCTGCTGAACGATGGAGACCGGCTCGGCATTTTCCCTCCTGTGGGCGGCGGCTAGCATGAAAAACCCAACAGGGGGGCCCCATGACAAGTAGGCCCGACACGGCCTTATCCGAGCAGGTACGGAAAGCCGCCGGACGTGTTGCGATTCCCGATGGAAGCCCGGCCTCGGTCATCGATCTTGCCGATGCGCTTCGACTGTCGGAAAAGTCCGGCTCGCCCCTCGGCCGGATCGATCGGCAGGCAGCACGAAACGGCGTGCACCCGACCCGTTTTTTGCGAAATTATCGCGCCGTCTCCGCAGAAGAACAGGCGCTTCTTGGCGAAAGTTGTGTTGCGGTGATCGGTCTCGGCGGCCTGGGCGGGGTGGTGGTGGAGATTTTGGCCAGGATCGGGGTCGGCGCCCTCACACTTGTCGACGGCGACCGGTTCGAGGAGAGCAATCTGAACCGCCAGCTCATGAGCACCGTCGGAGACCTCGGCGATCCCAAGCCAGAAGCGGCGGCAAGAAGGGTCAAGGCGGTCAACCCGGCCGTGGATCTTCGTGTCCACAGCGGCTTCATCGACGAAGGCAGCGTCGCACCGCTTTTAAAAGACGCCAACGTGGTGATCGACTGCCTCGACCGGATTTCGGTTCGCTTCGCAGTAGAGGCGGCGGCCAAGACCGCCGGCAAACCGATGGTTTCGTCGGCAGTGGCCGGGGCTGCCGGACATGTGACCACGATTTTCCCGGAAGATGAGGGTCTTTCCCTGATTTACGGGGAGGCCGGCCAGGCTGCAGACACCGGCTCCGAGATTGAGCTGGGCTGCCTGCCTCAGGCGGTTTTTCTGCTCGCCTCGGTGGAAGCATCGGAGGCGGTGAAAATCATTCTCGGCCGGCAGGATCTTTTGCGAAACCGGCTGCTGCTCGTCGACCTGTTTGGAAACACCTTCGAAGTGTTGCCTCTGGACTGAACCTCCGGCGGCAAGCAGCTCTTTTCCGGAGAACACGCCAATTATGGACTGGGACTTATACATTCCCCCGGACGCTGTCATCTGCGGCGTCGTCATCCTGGTTCTGGCGCTCGCCGCCTACCGGTATCGGAACCAGGTGGCGGCCAGCGGACCGGTGGCGGCCCTTTTTTTCCTCTTGTTGGCCATTCCGATTCTGGCCGGGCTCTTGGGTCTGAATCGCCCTCGCCCTGCAGATGAATTCTGGCAGGCCGTCGCCGTCGAAGCCTATGGGATGCTGCTGGGCATGGTGCTGCCGGTGGCCCTCGTGCTGGTGGTAATGGAAAGGAGTCGGCGGCGCTGGGAAATCCGTCGGCTTTTAGAGGAAATCGAAGATTTTCGCGGCTGGGACAGCTCCGACGCTTTACGGCGGCTCCGGACAATTGTGAGACGGCTGACCGGTTTGGGGATCTCCGGCATCGATCTGAGCCGATGCCGCCTTCGACAGTTCAACCTCAGCGGAATGCGCCTTGCCGGTGTTCGAATGGTGGGAAGCGATCTGCAAGGCGCCAATCTTTCGGAAAGCAATCTGACCGGGGCCGATATGCAGGGTGCAGGGCTTCAACGGGCGGTGCTTCGCAGAACCGGTCTTCGCGGCGCACTGCTGTGGGGAGCCGATTTGAGAGAAGCTGTCCTGGCTGACGCCGATCTGCGGGGTGCGCTGCTCAAAGGGGCGGATCTGTCGCAGGCCGATCTTGGCGGTGCGCAGCTTGACGGCGCCAAGGGGCTGACCGCGGCGCAGCTTTCCCAGGTTCGCTCTCTTCACAAGGCCAAGCTTCCGCCTTCGATTCTTTCCCAAATCAAAGAGCGCTATCCCGCCTTGCTTCGCTCCAGACACTGATGGGTACGCTGCTAACCGGGCATCGGCATCCACAAGACGGGGGCCAAATTATTTTTAGCGGCTCTCCACAAAACTCCAGCAAGTCTGAGCCGAAGGCCGATGGGTGTTAGCACGGAAGCTGGGCAACTGTTTGAGCCAGTTAGGCCGCGTTAAGACGGCCGCAGCGC
>CAYPFH010000250.1:0-6379 GCA_964409825.1 uncultured Desulfobacterales bacterium
CTTTTCTTTTGGTTACTTTTCTTTGGGCGAGCAAAGAAAAGTAACAAGAAAAATGCAAAAATATCAAATTATTACATGAAAATAGTTTCATTCTTGATCAAACTGGCCGGTTAAGACCCAAGGATTCATATAAATCTTCAGCCGGAGAATCTTGAATCTTGAATTTGGAATTTTGAATCCCGCCGGTCAGCGGCAGGGATTATATCAGATGGCATGGATTTCATCCCGTGAATGACGAAACCGACAAAAACAAGCACTGGAAGCGGCTTGCCCGGGAAATCGGGGAAAAAGAAGCCAGGAAGATCAAGGCACGCCGTGAAAAGGATAGGGGCGTCTGGTTCGGTTTGGGAATGTTCGGTTTGGTGGGATGGTCCGTGGCTGTCCCGACCCTGATCGGTATCGCCGTGGGGGTGTGGATCGACAAGCTGACGCAAGACCCCTATTCGTGGACGCTCATGGGGCTGTTTATCGGTGTGGTTTTGGGCTGTCTGAATGCCTGGTACTGGGTCAAGAAAAAAAGCGGCCCTGACTGAGAAAGGACGATGACATTGGATGCTGCAGGTATTGCCCTGGCCGGAGGTGCGGGTGCGCTGATCGGACTTTTTTATTTTTCCGGGCTGTGGTGGACCATAAAGAAACTGCCGTTTCGAAAGAAGCCGGCGCTGTGGGTTTTCGTAAGCCTCCTGGTTCGAATGGCCGCAGCGCTTCTGGGATTTTACCTGGCCGCGGGCGGGGACTGGATGCGCTTTGCCGCCTGCCTGGCCGGATTTATCGCCGCCCGGATGGTGCTGGTCCGGCGCATCCAGCCGGCATGAAAAAGAAAAATTCAAGGTTCAAAGTTCAAGGTTGATGACATCGTAAAAAGTGCCCGAAGCGTCATGCCGGACTTGATAAGCCTGCCCCGGACTCGATCCGGGGGCATACAGATGTTGTTGAAATTACTGGATACCCGCTTTTGCGGGAATGACGGAAAAAGGGAAATTCGGATTTGTAATTTGGTGCTTGGAGTTTGTTTGTAATTTGGTGCTTGGAATTTGTTTGTAATTTGGTGCTTGGAATTTGGAAATTTTCCCTGCTGACGCACTTGACTTCGGGCGAAATTTCATAAGAGCACCTTAACTAAGTATATGTGGGCGTAATTATGGTGACGGTGGTTTCACCGCAGAGGCGCCGAGGGCGCAAAGGATGCGCGGACGGATATATAAAAGGTTTTCTCTGCGCCCTCTGTGTCTCGGCGGTGAACGTCCTTTGATCTGAAATACGTCACCGAAATTATGCCATCGAGCACTAAGGAAGTCGCCCTTGGAACTAAAAGACATCAGCCCGGATCAGGTCGTTTATTGGCAGTGGGGGCCGGTATCGCTCAACGCTACGATCGTTTTTACGTGGGGGATCATGATCCTGATGGTGGTCGGGGCGCTGCTGGTCACCCGAAGCCTGTCTTCGGATGTCCGGATGTCCCGATGGCAGAATCTGCTTGAAATCCTGGTCGACGGGATGCGAAGCCAGATCCGGGAAATCAGCCAGCAGGTGCCGGAGCGATTCCTTCCTTTCGTGGGAAGCCTGTTTTTGTATATCTTCGTATGCAATCTGCTGACCATCGCCCCTTTTTACATCCCGCCCACCGCCTCTCTTTCCACTACGGCGGCGTTGGCCATCTGCGTGTTCGTTGCCGTACCGGTATACGGAATTAGGGACCGGGGCCTGGGCGGATATCTCAAGCAGTATGTCCAGCCCACGATGTTCATGCTTCCGTTCAACATCATGGGCGAATTGTCCCGTACCCTGGCGCTGGCGGTCCGGCTGTTCGGCAATATCATGAGCGGCATGAAAATCGCCGCAATTCTGCTGGCCATCGTCCCGTTTCTTTTCCCGGTAATCATGCATGCCCTCGGACTGTTGACCGGCATTATCCAGGCATACATTTTCGCGGTCCTGGCCATGGTCTACATTGCATCGGCAACCCAGGCGCAAAAGAAAAAGCAGGGCCAGCAGCAAAATAGCGGAGAAGGAAAGGAGGAAAGCTCGAATGGATAGCATCACCTTGATCGGCATGGCGTCCATCATCTCAGCCGGCTTGACCATCGCCATCGGTGCGGTCGGACCCGCCCTGGGAGAAGGCAGGGCCGTGGCCCAGGCGCTGACCGCCATCGCCCAGCAGCCCGACGAGACCAACACCATTACCCGAACCTTGTTTGTGGGATTGGCGATGATCGAATCGACGGCCATTTATTGTTTTGTCGTGTCGATGATCTTGATCTTTGCCAACCCCTTCTGGGACTACATTATCCAAAACGCCGGAGGTTGATCCGTGATGATCGACTGGTTTACGGTTGCCGCCCAGATCCTCAATTTTCTGGTGCTGGTTGCGCTTCTGAAGTACTTTCTCTATGATCGAATTCTCTCCGCGATGGACAAACGAGAGCGGAAAATCAAGGAGCGTCTGGAGGACGCGGACCGGAATAAGGAAGAGGCCGTCAGGGAGGCCGAGGAGTATCGGCAGCAGAAAGAAAAATTGGAAGATCGGCAAAAGGAACTTTTCGAGAAAGCCAAACAGGAGGCGGAAGAAAAGCGTAAAGAACTGGTCGCCGAAGCCAGAAACGAGGTTCGTGAAAAGCGGCGGGGATGGGAAAAAGGCCTCGAAAAGGAGAAAAACGAATTTCTCCAGGAATTGGGCCGGATGGCAACCGAGGAGGTGTATGCTGCGGCCCGGCGGACGTTGAAAGATCTGGCAGACGCCGATCTGGAGGAAAAAAGTGTGGACGCTTTTTTGCACGTGCTGGAAAAATCCAAAAAGGAGGTCGGCGAAGAGCTGACCCGCTTTGCATCGGGCAAGGACCGGTCGTTGGTGGTGCGCAGCAGTTTCGACATTACCGGCACGCTGCGCCAGAAAATCACCCGGAAAATCCACCAGCTTTTTTCCAAAGATATCGACGTCGACTACGAGACAGAGCCCGAACTGCTGCTGGGCATCGAGATCAAAGGACCGAGCCGGAAGATCGTCTGGCACGCGAACGATTATCTCGAAAGGCTTCAACAGGAATCCGAAAAGATGTTCCAAGAAATCATGCAGGAAGAAGGCGGGGGGCAGAAATCCAAACAGGAAGAAGAGGACTTGGAAAATTCCGAGAAGACGACATGAAAGCTCTGCCCGTTGCCGGCAAATTCAAGATTCAAGGTTGATGCCTTCGTAAAAAGTCCGAATTGGCCTCTTTCCGTCATTCCGGGCGAGCGGAGCGAGATCCGGAATCCAGTGATTTCAAGTACATATGGATGCCCTCGGATCGGAGTCCGGGGCAGGCTTATCAAATCCGGCATGACGCTTCGGGGAGTTTTTACGATTTCATCAAGGTTTGCGGCGGCGTGTTTGCCCCGAACCCCGGAACCCTTGAACCTCCGAACCCTGAACCCCGAACCTGGAACCCGGCCCGCTTCAGGCAAAAGGAACTTCTATGACAGCAGAACACCCTCGTCCGACCGAATACATGAAGCAGGTATTCCGCTCCATGGAGCGTGCCCGGGAAGATGTCCGCCTCACTCCTGAAGTCCAGCAGGTAGGGGATGTGACCTACGTGGGCCCCGGCGTCATCCGTGCCAAGGGGCTTTCGGGGGTTCGCTCCGAAGAACTCCTTCGTTTTTCAGGCAACCGGGTGGGGATGGCCTTCAACGTCGCCCGAGGGGAAACCGGAATCGTGCTGCTGGACGAGAGCAGCGGCATCGGGGCGGGGAGCGAGGTGCGCCGCACGGAGCGGGTGCTGGAAGTGCCGGTGGGAGAGGAGCTGCTGGGCAGAGTGGTCGACGCCTTGGGGCGGCCCCTGGACAAAAGCGGGCGACTGCAGATTCGCAAAACACTTCCCATGGAAAGACCCGCCCCCGGGATCATGGACCGCCTTCCGGTGACCGTTCCCCTTCAAACCGGATTGAAGGTGGTCGATGCGCTGATTCCCATAGGCAGGGGGCAGCGGGAGCTGATCATCGGAGACCGGCAGACCGGAAAGACCGCCGTTGCCGTAGATACCATCATCAACCAGAAATCCGAAGACGTGGTGTGCATCTATTGTGCCGTTGGAAAGCGTTCGGCCGCTGTATCCAAGGTCGTTTCGGATTTGAGGCAGTACGATGCGCTTGCATATACCATCGTTGTCCTGGCCACCGAAAACGATCCGCCGGGGCTTCAGTTTGTCACGCCGTACGCCGCAGCGTCCATGGGAGAATATTTCATGGAAAAGGGAAGGGATGTGCTGGTCGTTTTCGACGACTTTACCCGCCATGCCAGGGCCTACCGGGAGCTGTCCCTTTTGCTCCGAAGGCCGCCGGGAAGAGAGGCATACCCGGGAGATATTTTCTATATTCACTCCCGGCTGCTGGAGCGCTCCACCCATTTGAACGAAGAGTTGGGGGGAGGGTCGCTGACGGCGCTTCCGGTGGTGGAAACCGAGGCCCAAAACATCTCCGCCTACATTCCCACCAACCTGATTTCCATCACGGACGGTCAGATCTATCTGGATCCGGACCTGTTCCAGAAGGGAATCCTGCCCGCGGTGGATGTGGGAAAGTCGGTCTCACGGGTGGGAGGAAAAACCCAGCTTCCTGCATACCGGGCGGTTGCCGGAGATCTCAGACTTTCCTATTCCCAGTTCGAAGAGCTGGAGGCCTTCTCGCGATTTGGTACCCAGCTGGACGAAGACACCCGCAAACAACTTCAGAGAGGACGGCGCATCCGGGAGATTTTCAAACAGCCCCAGTATTCTCCACTTCCCGTAGAAGAGCAGACGGCGGTTCTGGTGGCTGCCAACCAGGGCCTCTTCGACGACATCGACCAGGGAGAAGTGGCCGATGCGGCCGACAAGGTCAGAAAGGCGGTTACCGACCGGCTGTCCGAGGTGTGTAAACGGATCAGAGAAGGGGAATCGCTTTCCGATGAAGACCTGGAGAGCATCGGGCAGACCGCCGAGGAGGCCTTAAAATAAAATCGCTGACGCGATTTTATTTTAAGAGTTCGCGTGCCGCGAAACAAAAAAATAGATCTCACAGACGAGACGCAGAGAGCACAGAGTAAAAATATTGTTTTTAAAAAGAAAAACAGTTCTTTGTGTCCTCTGCGTCTCGTCGGCGGTGAATTGATTGTCACCCGGAGGCCTGAACTTCGTTTGTTCAACATATGAGCCCCGCCGATGACCGCGAGGCGATCAGTTTGATCAAGGGTGAAACTTATTCCGAAGCCTCTGCCGATGTAGTGAACGGCCTCCGTGCCGTTCCGAAAGGCTGGCTTCGACCGAAGTTTCACATAAGCGCACAGAGGTCGCTGAGAAAACCTTCTATATTATCTCTGTGTATCCTCTGCGGCCTCAGCGGCTTTGCGGTGAAATAATCATCGAAATAAATACGCCCTCACTGACTACCAAGGAACCGGCTGTTGGAAACCATCGAAGAACTCAAAAGACGGATCCAGAGCACCGAAGATCTGCAGTCTGTGGTCAAGACCATGAAGTCTCTTGCGGCCGTCAAGATCCGCCAGTTCCAGCAGGCGGCGGACTCGCTCGAGGATTTCAACGACACCATCAAGATGGCCCTTCGAATCGTACTCAGGTCAGGACCCAACGTCTTTGTTCGTGAAGGACAAACCGCGGGAAAAGAACGGATTGGGTGCGTGGTGTTCGGTTCGGATCAGGGCATGTGCGGCCAGCTCAATGACCAGATAGCTTCCGAGGCTGCGGCGCTGGTGGAGCGACTCGGGGTCGAGCCCGAAAACCTTCTGCTGGCCGCGGCGGGCTATCGGGTCGCCGCCAGGCTTCATGCTCAAGGACAGAAAGTGGCCGCATCGCTTTCCATGCCCGGTTCAGTGGATGCCATCATCGACAAGGTGGAGGAGATTCTTTTCAAGATCGAAGAGTGGAACGATGAACACCGCATCGATACGATCTACCTGTTTCACGCCAGGCCGGCCGATGGCGCATCGTATCGGCCCGTGACCCACCGGCTGCTTCCGGTGGATCGCAGCTGGCTCCAGGAGCTGCAAAAAGAGCCCTGGCCGACGCGGATGCTCCCCCTTTTTACCATGGATCGGGAGGTGCTTTTTTCGGAGCTGATCCAGCAGTACCTGTTTGCCGCCCTGTTTCGGGCTTTTGCCGAGTCGCTGGCCAGCGAAAACGCCAGCCGGCTGGCCTCCATGCAGGGAGCGGAGCGAAACATCCGAGACCGGCTCGGCGAACTGAACAACCGGTATCACCAGCAGCGCCAGATGAGCATCACCGCGGAGCTTTTGGACATCGTCTCCGGCTTCGAGGCGCTGGAGGGGGAAGAGGGGGGTTCGCATGGGGCATAAGTATCTACTGAAAAGGATTCAGGGATTATATACAGGCGGATAAGATTCCTTTTA
>CAYPFH010000251.1:0-6374 GCA_964409825.1 uncultured Desulfobacterales bacterium
ACGACGGAGCGTGGCCCTCCAAGCCAAAAACCCCACGGCCTACGGCTCCCCGAAACCGGAGCTTGAGGATTCCGGATAAGCGCATTTTTTTTAAGCGGCGAAGCCGCGTTTAATAAATGCGCGGAGCGGGGTTTGCGCAGCGCATTTATATTTATATGAAGACCAAAATTCTATTATACACCTTCTATGTCATCGCTGCGGTTGCGGTGAGTCTCTATGTGCGCTTCCCGGGCGAACCCTTGCGCGATTATGTGACGAATCGGGCCGAGCAGATGCTGCCGGGTCTTAGGCTGGCCGTAGCGGACGTGCGCCCTGCCCTGCCGGCGGCCGTTCGGCTTCACGGGATCGAAGCTACCTACCGGCAGATGCCGGTGTTTCAGTTGGAGCAACTTCGCGTGGCGCCGGCGTGGGGGTCTGTGTTGCAGTTGAAGCCCGCCGTCATTTTCAAGACGAGCATCGGCAGCGGCCTTGTCCATGGGATTATCAGCCGCGCCGAGGGTCGATCCGTATATAACCAGATTTCCCGGATCGAATTTAAAGAAATCCAACTGGCCGAACTTCAGATCCTCTCTGAACTGTTCGGCCGCCGCATCACGGGCCTGTGCTCAGGGGAAATATCCCGCCAAGCTGAAGCTAACGAAACGGAAATGCAGATACAGATCGAGCTGGCCGACGCCGCCATCGAAATCAAACTTCCGGTCCTTCAGCGAAACAGGGTTTCTGTAAAACAGCTGCAAGCCCAAGCGGCGATCGTCGACGGATCTATTCTACAAATCGAGCGATGCAAATTTCGGGGACCGGAGTTTGACGGCGAATTGGCCGGCAGTGTAGAGTTGAAAAGCAATTTTGCAAGCGGCAGTATCGACCTGCAGGGATCGGTGAAGCCCCATACCGTCTTTATGGCAGAGTTAAAAAAGATCATTCCGGCGCAGCTGCTATCCGGCAAAGGCGCCGGGGGAACGTTTTCATTCCAACTGACAGGCACGTTGGAAAAACCACGATATTCTTTTCGGTAGTCAATGAACCTCTTGTTTACGCTGGCAAATTTGATTCTTTTGACCGCTGCTTCCTGGATGGGAGTCGGTCTGTTCTACCAGGCGGCAACCGCGGATCTGGAGCAGATGACGGATACGTCGGTATCCCGTAAGACGGAAATTGCCGCCCAGGGCCAGCCGTCAAAACCGTTGACCGCCTATTTCGCCATCGACCGCCGCAACTTGTTTAACACCGGCACCAAACCCGAGAAAAGGGCATCAGAAAAGAACCTCGACATTGAAGCGCTCAACGAAACAAAGCTCGATCTTCGGCTCTGGGGAACCGTCATATTCGGCGGCGACACAGGCGACTACGCGGTCATCGAAGATAAAAAGACAAGAAAACAGCAGCTGTACCGGATCGGCGATCCCGTTCAAAATGCCGAGGTCAAGGTCATTCTTCGGGAAAAGGTCGTCTTGAGCGTTTCCGGAAAAGATGAAATCCTGACCATGGAAGAAACGCCCGGTGTGAAGGTCAGCAGCGCACGTCCGGTTCCGAGTGCCGTACCCGAGCCGATCCAAAGAGAGATGACCATCGACAGGGCGATGGTGGAAGACGCCATAAACAACATCGGCGAGCTGATGAAACAGGTCCGGATCAGGCCCTACTTTGAAAACGGCCAGCCGGCCGGGTTGAGCCTGACCGGGGTGCGGCCCAATTCCATATTTCAGAAAATGGGCATCCGCAGCGGAGACGTTCTTCTGGCCGTGGATGGAGAAGAAATCCGCTCTGTGGACGATGTGGTGAACCTCTATGAAAAAATCGGGGCAGCCGACGGTGTGGGGCTCCAGATCAAAAGAAGAGGACAGATTCAGGACATCGAATTTCAAATACGATAAAATGGCTTCGCCGGTTTATCGTAAGAAAAAAACCATTTGCCGGATCTCTACAACGCTCCAGTTTACCCAAAGCGGAGGCCAAGGGGTGTCGGATCGTATGCCGGGCAACTGTCTGAGCCATGTAGGCCGCGTTGATACGGCCGCCATACTTTTGCCGAAAAGTGTCCTGCCTTGCCGCTTTGCCGATGGTATATGTTACGGATCTCATCAACGGCCGTCTTTACATGGAAGACGACTGAAAAACGGATACGGAAGAAACGGCGGGTTTGCTTATGAAATGGTTTAAGGACAGACCGGGGGGCTTGCTGCCTCTGCTGCTGTTGGCTCTCTTTCTTGCGGTCTATTCTGTCGATGCCGGAGCGCAAAATCAGTCCCCTCCTGCCGGGAACCGGTATGTGACCATCGATTTCAACAATGTCGACATCAACGTGTTTATCAAGTTCATCAGCGAACTGACCGGGGAAAATTTCGTGGTAGACCAGCGGGTAAAAGGCCAGGTCACCATCATCTCCCCGACGAAGATTTCCGTTGCAGAGGCATTCACGGTCTTCGAATCCGTGCTGGAGGTCCACGGATTCACCACGGTAAAGTCGGGCGAAGTCACCAAGATCATCCCCCAACCGGACGCCCGCAGCAAAAACATCGAAACCATGCTCAAAAAGGAGGCAAAATCCCCGGATGACCGGATCGTCACACAACTCATTCGCCTTCGGTACGCGGATGTGGAAGAGATCAAGCGCCTCTTTGCGCCATTGATTTCCAAAAGCAGCGTGGTTTTAGGCTATCCCCCCACCAATACGTTGATCGTCACCGACGTCTACTCCAACATCACCCGGCTGATGAAAATCCTGGAGGCCATCGATGTTGAAGGAATGGGCCAGGAAATTTCCATCGTTCCGCTGACATTTGCCGAAGCTGCAAACCTGACCAAAATCCTGGAAACCGTATTCCGTGCTCCCGCCGCCCCAAAAGGCGGACCCGGACCGACCCTCAAGATCGTGGCCGACGATCGGACCAACACGGTCGTGGTCCAGGCCAGCGAAGTGGAAACCATTCGCATCAAGTCCCTTATCCAGATGCTGGACAAGGAAATCCCCAAGGGAAAGGAAAGGATCCACGTCTACTACCTGGAAAATGCCAACGCAGAGGACCTGGCCGCCACCCTCCAGGCCCTGCCGTCTGAAAAATCCGCAAAGCCGGAAGGCAAAAAAGAGGCCCCGGTGGTCTCCCAGAACGTGAAAATTTCCGCCGACAAGGCCACCAACAGCCTGATCATCATGGCTGAAAAAGAAGACTACCTGGTTTTGGAAGAAATCATCAAGAAACTGGACATCCCCCGGTCCATGGTCTATCTCGAGTCGCTGATCATGGAAGTCAACGTGGGAAACGATTTTGCCATCGGCGCGAACTGGACCATCGCCGGAGAGGCATCCAGAGACGGAAGGGACGCGGTTTACGGGGCTTCAGCCAAAACCGGGGATAGCGGCTTTAATATTGACAGCACCGGCCAAACAAGCTTTCCCGCCGGCTTCGCCATCGGCATTTTGGGCGAAGGGATTACCGTGGGAGGAATCACTTTGCCCAGCATCTCCGCTTTGATCAACTTGGTCCAGGACAACAAGGACGTCAATATCCTTTCCACTCCCCAGATATTGACCACCGACAATGAAGAGGCCACGATCATCATCGGAAAAAATGTGCCGTTTCAGACCAGGTCCGCAGCAGAGACCGGCGTCACGACCTACCAATCCTTCGAGTACCGGGACGTGGCGATCACCCTGAAAATCACCCCCCAGATCAGCAAGGACCGCCTGGTCCGGCTCAAAATCTCCCAAGAGTTGACCAAGTTAGACGAGCTTGCAGCCACTTTTGAGAAAGACCGCCCCACGACATTGAAACGAACCATCGAAACCACGGTCATCGTAGAAGACGGCAACACCGTGGTGATCGGCGGTCTGATGGACGATCAGATTTCCATATCCGAATCCAAAGTGCCGCTGCTGGGAGACATTCCCATTCTGGGATGGCTGTTCAAGTCAAAAAAAAGATCCTATGAAAAGACGAACTTGTATGTCTTTTTGACGCCGCGGGTGGTTCAGCATCCGTCAGAGGCGGCGGAAATATACGATATCAAGAAGGGCGAAATGGATACGATCCGGGAGGGCAGCATCAAGATGTACCAAGAAAATCAGTGATCAAATCGTTATGCGATTTGATCACTGATTTTCTCAGAAGCGGCTTCGCCGCTGGTTTTCAGGTAAAAAGCGAATCGTGCGGAGGGCAGGCCTGCCAGCGAGCGACCAGGCAATTTTGAGTAATGCGCTTATCCGGAATCCTCAAGCTCCAGTTTCGGAGAGCCTGAGGCCGTGGGGTTTTTAGCTTGGAGGGCCACGCTCCGTCGTGGCCGGATTGCCGTTAACGACCAAATCCCGGGCACGACGTCCCTGGCGTGCCGTGTATGAAAAGGCTGAACATTGCCGGCTGAACGACACGGAGGTCGTTCACTACAAAAAAGCACTGCCACTTTTCGATATCACCAAACCCGGGCGGCGCAGCCGCCTCCAATAAAACAGCGGAGCTGTTTTATGAAGCTATTCAAGCTCCTCAACCAACGCCACGGCATCTCCGAAGAGGCCTTCGACCAGGCATTTCAGTACCATCTGGAGCGTGGGGGCACCCTTGGCGAAGCGTTGATCGAAAAAAAGCTGGTTTCCGAAACCGAGCTTCTGGAAACGTTCAGCGAACTGTATCACCTCCCCTTCTGGCCCACATTGCCGCTGGAAAAGATCCGCAGCGATCATCCGGACCAGGTGCCGCTCCAATTTTTGAAAAGGTTTTCCATGGTCCCGCTGGGACCCGAATCCAACGGGGAAAAAGCCGGCAGCGAAACGCAAGCCGACGACGACCAAAGGCGCTGCGCCATCGCCATCCACAGCCCGGAGTCGTTTCAGGCCATGGACGACTTGGTTCGGCTCCTGGAGCTGAAAGAATTTGAAATCGTCTTTTCAAAGCGGAGCGAGATCCTGTCGGCCATCAACATGTCCTACGAATTCAGCCCCGATTCGGCCGAACAGATCGTCCAGGACATGGAAGAAAGCGGCCCGACGATCATCAGGGAACTGGAAGAATCCGCCGACCTGCTGGACGACACCAGCGACGCGCCGATTATCAAGCTGGTCAACCACATCATCTCCAAATCGATCAAGGCGCGGGCCTCTGACATTCACATCGAGCCCTACCAGAACCGGTTCAAGGTCCGGTACCGGGTGGACGGCATCCTCTACGACCTTCTGAATCCGCCGAAAAGGTTCGAGGCTTCCCTGATTTCCAGAATCAAGGTGATGTCGAAGCTGAATATCGCCGAAAAACGCCTCCCTCAGGACGGCCGTTTCGAAGTCCGGGTCGGCGACCAGCAGATCGACGTCCGGGTGTCCACCATCCCGACCTCGTTCGGCGAGCGGGTGGTCCTTCGTCTGCTCAACAAAACCGCTTCTGTTTTTGGATTTCCCGAGCTGGGCCTGAGCCCGGAACGCCTGGAACAGCTCAAACAGCTGGTGACCTCGCCAAACGGCATCATCCTGGTGACCGGCCCCACCGGCAGCGGAAAAACGACCACCTTGTATGCGGTGCTTTCTTCCATCAACCATCCGGACATCAACATCATCACCATCGAAGACCCCGTGGAATACCAGCTTGCCGGCATCAGTCAGATCCAGGTCAACCCGAAGATCGAATTGACCTTTGCGCGGGGTTTGAGATCCATTGTCCGGCAGGATCCGGACGTGATCCTGGTGGGCGAGATCCGGGACCACGAAACCGCTGAAATCGCCGTCCAGTCCGCCCTGACCGGCCATCTGGTCTTTTCCACGCTTCACACCAACGATTCGGCCAGCGCCATCACCCGGCTTGTGGACATCGGGGTCGAACCCTTTTTGATTTCGTCTTCGGTGATCGCCGTGATCGCCCAGCGATTGGTCCGGGTGCTTTGCCCCCGCTGCAAAGAGCCCTACCGTCCGGCCGATGCGGTCCTTCAAACCCTGGGGATTTCACCGGAAGAGATCAGCGAGCGGTCCATACACCGGGCCAAAGGTTGTGATCATTGCATTCAGACCGGTTTTAAAGGCCGGATCGGCATTTTTGAAATCATGATTATGAACGAGTCGATCAAGAACATGATCCTTCGGTCCTTCGACTCGAACATGATCAAGGCCCAATCCGTCAAAGACGGCATGGTCACCTTGCGCCAGGACGGCATCCGCAAGGTGCTTTCCGGGGTGACGACCATCGAGGAAGTGCTGAGAGTCGCCTGATAAAATCATGACCCGGCACACCGAAGCAACCGGTGTGCCGGGTCATGATTTTATTGGATGCGGCTGGCACCGCATGATTCTTTGTACAAAACTATTTACCACAGCTTCACCGTTTCAATTGACCCCGCCGCTGGCCGGTTTGATCAAAAGCTCGTAGGTTTGGCTGAAAAAAGCGAAGCTCGACACCTAC
>CAYPFH010000252.1:0-6356 GCA_964409825.1 uncultured Desulfobacterales bacterium
TGAGAATCTGTCCGATCCGGCGTTTCTGAACCTTCTGGACTTCCAGGGCCTGGGCAAGGGTCTTTTCATCGATCAGACCCGCATCGACGAGCAGCTCCCCCAGCCGCTTTCGTTTCCCGGCCGAAACCGGGGAGGCGTCCTGCGTTGTCATCATCGTTTCCTTTCTCTCGTTCCCGTCAGGAGGGACGCGCGCTGTCGCGTCAGTTTCGGCCACGACGGAGCGTGGCCCTCCAAACACCAACCCCTCGGCCGACGCCCTCCGTGGAGGGACGCGCGCAGTCGCATCCGTGTTGCGGTTGCGACCGATTCCCGGCCACGACGGAGCGTGGCCCTCCAAGGGCCAACCCCCCGGCAGCCCCCTGGAGGGACGCGCGCAGTCGCATCCGTGTTGCGGTTGCGACCGATTCCCGGCCACGACGGAGCGTGGCCCTCCAAGGGCCAACCCCCCGGCAGCCCCCTGGAGGGACGCGCGCAGTCTAGTCCGGTTTTTATTCGCTCCATGGAAGAACCCTAACCACCCCCTGAAACGGCCAATTATCAGGAGATGCGCACAACCCGGCTCGGACCGGATTCCTCCGGACATAATCCCATTTTGAAGAATAACTCTCCCCGCGGCGAAGCTGGGTGTCCCAGAACGACCTCTGCCATATCGGTTGTTCATCGGGTCGGGGCCACTTTCTCGAACATATCGTCTTCCAATACTGAATCCAACGATTCAACCCGGGGGCATCGCAACGACCAGGGGCGCAAAATAAATGAACATGGTCGGGCATGATGACATAGCGGCCGACCGCCCATCCATCGGCCCGGCTCCAGGAGTCAACGAGCAATTCATGCACATCCGGGTGAGCGAAAATGGGTTTCCGTTTCTCGGCGCACACGGTGACAAAGACGATGGCGGCCCGATCCGAATGGCCCACAATCGGCTGGTGCGCCGGCGTCTTTCGTTTCGGGAAAGATTTCTTTGTCACTTCTTACGTTATTCCCGATTCCATGTAGGTGTTTCATCCAGTAAAGGGACGCGCGCAGTCTAGTCCGTGGTTTCCCGGTTACGACGGATTTCGGCCACGACGGAGCGTGGCCCTCCAACACCAACCCTCCCTCCGCCGTGGAGGGACGCGCTCTGTCGCGTCCGTGTTGAGGTTATGACAGATTTACGGCCACGACGGAGCGTGGCCCTCCAACACCAAACCCCTGCCCGCCAGCCGTTGGAGGGACGCGCGCAGTCTAGTCCGTGTTCCGTCCGGCCGCGATGAAACGCGGCCCTCCAAGGACTACCCCATCGGCCTCGGTCCTCCTGGAGGGACGCGCTCCGTCGCGTCCGGTTTTTATTCGCTCCATGGAAGAACCCTAACCACCCCCTGAAACGGCCAATTATCAGGAGATGCGCACAACCCGGCTCGGACCGGATTCCTCCGGACATAATCCCATTTTGAAGAATAACTCTCCCCGCGGCGAAGCTGGGTGTCCCAGAACGACCTCTGCCATATCGGTTGTTCATCGGGTCGGGGCCACTTTCTCGAACATATCGTCTTCCAATACTGAATCCAACGATTCAACCCGGGGGCATCGCAACGACCAGGGGCGCAAAATAAATGAACATGGTCGGGCATGATGACATAGCGGCCGACCGCCCATCCATCGGCCCGGCTCCAGGAGTCAACGAGCAATTCATGCACATCCGGGTGAGCGAAAATGGGTTTCCGTTTCTCGGCGCACACGGTGACAAAGACGATGGCGGCCCGATCCGAATGGCCCACAATCGGCTGGTGCGCCGGCGTCTTTCGTTTCGGGAAAGATTTCTTTGTCACTTCTTACGTTATTCCCGATTCCATGTAGGTGTTTCATCCAGTAAAGGGACGCGCGCAGTCTAGTCCGTGGTTTCCCGGTTACGACGGATTTCGGCCACGACGGAGCGTGGCCCTCCAACACCAACCCTCCCTCCGCCGTGGAGGGACGCGCTCTGTCGCGTCCGTGTTGAGGTTATGACAGATTTACGGCCACGACGGAGCGTGGCCCTCCAACACCAAACCCCTGCCCGCCAGCCGTTGGAGGGACGCGCGCAGTCTAGTCCGTGTTCCGTCCGGCCGCGATGAAACGCGGCCCTCCACGGCGGTTACCCTTTCAACGCCTCGCGCACTTTCGCCGCCAACTCCTGTTTGGAAAAGGGCTTCTGGATGAAAAAGACCCCGCCTTCCAACACCCCACGCTGGGCAATCACGTTGGCCGTGTAGCCGGACATGAACAACACCTTCAGATCCGGATACAGGTCCTGCAGGCGTTCGGCCAGTTCCCGGCCGTTCATCTCCGGCATAACCACGTCGGTGATCAGCAGGTGGATCTTGCCGGTGTGTTCTTTTGCAAGGGCGGCCGCTTGTTCCGCGCTGGATGCCGCGAGCACCGAATACCCCAGGCTTTCGAGCATTTTTTTACCGATGCGCAGAATCGACCGCTCGTCTTCCACCAGCAGGATGGTCTCGCCTCTGCCGGCCGCCACCTCCTGTGCGATCGGCTTCGTTTCCTCTTCGGTATCGCCGGTATGGGGCGGCAGGTAGATCCGGAAGGTCGATCCCTTGCCCGGCTCGCTGTAAACGTTGATAAAGCCCTCGTTCTGTTTCACGATGCCGTAGATCGTGGCCAGCCCCAGACCCGTCCCCTCTCCGCTTTTTTTCGTGGTGAAAAACGGCTCGAACAGATGGGCCAGCGTCTCTTTGTCCATCCCGGCTCCGTCGTCGCTCACCGCCAGCATCGTGTATCGGCCGGGGACGAACTCTGCGTGATCGGCGCAGTAGGCCTCGTCGAACACGGCGGATCCCGTCTCGATGGTGATCTTACCCACCCCGCCGATGGCGTCCCGGGCGTTGACGCACAGATTGGCCAGGATCTGGTCGAGCTGGGCCGGGTCCATGTACACGGGCCACGTCCTCGTGCCGGGCTTCCAGAACAGGTCGATATCTTCGCCGATCAGCCGCCGGAGCATCTTGAGCATATTTTCGATGGTCTCGTTGACATCGAGTATCTTCGGCGAGATGGTCTGCCTGCGGGCAAAGGCCAAAAGCTGGCGGGTGATGTCCGAAGAGCGCCTGGCTGCGGCCAATATCTCGGTTAGATCCTCATGGAGCGGGTCTTTCGGATCGACCTTCTCTATAGCCATCTCCGTAAATCCCAGAATCACGCTGAGCATGTTGTTGTAGTCGTGGGCGACGCCGCCGGCCAGCCGGCCCACCGACTCCATCTTCTGGGCCTGAAGAAGCTGGGCCTGCAGTCTCTCGTGTTCGGCTTCGGCCTTTTTCCGTTCGGTGATGTCCGTAAAAATGACGAAATTCAAGTCTTCGGAGGGCGCCATCCGAAACTCGATCCGGCGAACCGATCCGTCCTTGCAGGTCACCGGATAATCCATGGGTTTGATTTCGCCCCGGCGTTGCCTGGCGTCCTCCATGACCGCAGCCCATTGCCGCTGCACTTGTTCCCGCAAGGCTTCATCCGGATAGGCGAGCCGCCACCACTCTTCGACAGACGGCACCTCCTCTATGGAGTATCCGAACAGATCGAAAAACTTCGGGCTGGCATAGACGAGGTTCTCTTCGCGGTCCGAAATCACGATCCCCACCGGAGCAAGTTCTGCAAACTGCTGGAAGCGAAACTCGCTTTCGCGCAGATCCTTTTCCCCCCGGCGGCGGTCTTCTTCGATTTTCAGCGTCCTCAGCGCATAGGCGATATCCTCGGCCATTTCCGCAAAAAGATCCCGCTCCTCTTCGTCGACGGAGATATCGTTTTCGGCGGCCGCGGCCAGGTATCCGAAGACATCGTCTCCTTGGGACAGCGCCACGCAGAGAGACTGGCTTTGAGCACACTTTGGCACGAGGGGACAATCTCCGCATACCGCCTCCCGGTCGTCGACCAAGATCACGCCTTTCTCGATTCGAGCCCGCGTAAAACAGGCCGGCAGATTCCCCTGCTCAAGCAGCGAACCCAACTCTTCGGAAGCCGCGGCCAGCCCGGCCATGGACCAGGAGGTCGGCCGGTTTTCTTCATCCGTCAGCACGATCAACGCCGACGGATAGCCCCGGTTTTCCACCAGAAGATGGCAGCCTTGCTCGATCAATCGGCCAGGGTCCCGCTCCCGCACGATGAGCTGGTTGACCTCCCGGATCGCCCGAAGCACGTTGTTCAGGTGATGGATCCGCACCTCCGACGCCTTTCGATCGGTGATGTCCTCCATCGCTGCGATGATGCCGGTCATCCCGCCTGCGGCATCGCGGATCGGAGCGGCCGACAGACTGCCATAGAACAACGTGCCGTTCTTTTTCTTCCGGACCACTTCCCTGCCGACAAAGATTTGACCGGCCATGATCTGCTTGCGGATCGTATCGAACTCTCCCCGCCGATCTTCGGGAACGATGGGAAGGGGGTTGCCGGCCACCTCCTCTTCGGTCCATCCGAAAATACGTTCGGCCGAGCGGTTCCAGGCCAGCACCAGCCCGTCAAAGCCAACGCTGTAGATCGCCACCGGCGAACACTCGACCATGGCCCGCTGAAACGCCTCGCTCTTTCGCACTGCCTCGGTCCTTGCCGCCACCTGTTTGCGCAGGGACCAGTTCCATAGAAAAAATCCGGCAAGCAGCAGCAGCAAAGGCCCTATGATCAATGCGGCGCGGCCCATGATTTCGGCAAAGGTCGGAGGCAGGTCCTCGTAAACCCCGAACCATTTCTCCTGGATGCGCCGGTATTCGCCGGTGTTTTCCAAAATGCGCAAGCCTTCACCGAACTGGGCCAGAATGGCCTTTTGGTTGTTCGGCACGGCATAGCAGTATTCGGGGGAAACAAAGGCCTTCTTTCCCACCACCAGGTTTTCCCATCCATATCGTTTGATCCAGTAAAGGGCGGTCAGGCGGGAGACCAGGGCGACGTCATGCTTCCCTTCGGCCAGTTCCCGCAGGGCATCCTCCTGGGCATCGGCTGCAGCAATCTGTTCAAACCCCTTTTCCCGGGCAAAATCGTGCATGATGTCGCCTTCCTGCACCACGATGCGTTTTTGCGCCAGCGCTTCGACCGTCGCCGGCGGCGGGCCATCCTCCTTTCGTACCACGGCCACGGAGTGGTTCAGGGCATGCGAAGGGCTAAAATCGAAGGTCAGGTCCCGCTCAGGCGAGTAGAACATCCCCTGGATGACGTCGATTTCGCCCCGGGCCAATGCCTCGCGGATTTTCGTCCAGGGCCAGAGCCGGATCTCGATGTCGAGGCCGACCTCCCGGGCGATGGCCCGGGTGAGGTCCACGTTGTAGCCGGCCGGGCGGCCGTTTTCATCCAGGAATTCGTAGGGGGGAAAATTGTGGTCCCCGCCGACCACGATTCTGCGGTGGGCCGGAAGCTCCATGGCGGCGAACCACTTGGCATGAAGATGGCGGTAAGTGCCGTCTGCCATGACCAGGGCAAGCCCCTCGTTTAGCAGCGCCAGGGTATCCCGGTCTCCTTCCGTGACGGCGAAGCAAAAATCCTGGCTGAACTCTTCGACAGGCCGGTTGACCACCTTCAAATTCGTGATTTCGCTTTCCTGGATCAGGCGCAGGGCGACAAGCCGCTGGATGAACACCGCATCGTGGTGACCATCTGAAAGCTCGCGCAGGGCCTCTTGGAAGGTGGCCGTGGTATGGATCGCAATTCCCCGCTCCTGCCGCCGGAGAAATTCTTCGGCATTGTCCCCCTTCATCACCGCCACGTCTCGGCCGGCAAGATCGCCCAGGTCCCGGATATCGGAAGTGGTGTTGCGAACGACGATGGCCCCGTGAAGGGTCATGTACGGGAAGGTAAAATCGAAAAGGGATTCGCGCTCCGGGGTTCGGCCCACCAGGGGAAGTGCGTCGATCTCGCCTGTTTCCAGCCGGCCCCTGACCTCGGCCCAGGGGCCGGTGCGAAAGGTGACGTCGCGGCCCATGGCAGCCAGGGCCGATCGGAGAAGCTCGACTGAAAAGCCGCTTGCTCTCCCGTCCTCATCGACGATGGAAAACGGCGGATAGTCGATTTCGGCGGCGGAACGGATGGGAGGGGGTGCGGTTTCAGTACTCATCGCCCCTTTGGCAAAAAATCCGGGGACAAGTAAAATGAGAATACAGAGAACTGCGATATGGCAACGAAGACAGCCAAAGCGGAATGTAAAGGGTGCAAATCTCATGGTCTCATCCCTATAGCCTCTGTCGTCTGTTGCAACCAATTGGAGGGACGCGCTTTGTCGCGTCCGTCTTTCCGGCCGCGATGAAACGCGGCCCTCCAAAGACCAAACCACCGGCCAACGGACCCCGTGGAGGGACGCGCTCCGTCGCGTCCGTTTTGCGGCCGCAATGAAACGCGGCCCTCCA
>CAYPFH010000253.1:0-6310 GCA_964409825.1 uncultured Desulfobacterales bacterium
CAGGGCCGAATCCGCATCCTTGCGGATCGTCGAGGTGGTGAAGGCAGCGCAGGGCTTGGCCGCCCCGCATTCCGATCATCTCTTCAGCAGAACGGTCCGCGAATTGAGCGGCGAATCCGTTGACCTTGCGCACCCGCCGATCCCGGTCTACAAGCATCATGGCAATCGGCGCATGCTCATGGATCACCGATAGCTCGGCCAGGGTGCTTCGCAGTGTTTCTTCCGCTCGCTTGTGCGAGGTGATATCAAGCGCAGTAAAGGTTACCCCCTTTGACGAATCCTCTAAATCCAATGGCGTCGAGCTGAGAAAAATATCAATAATTGCGCCATCCTTTCGTCTCCAGCGTGTCTCCACCGCCCCTGTTCCGTGGTCTGCTATCTGGGCATACTTCTCTCGTCCGACGCGCTCAAATTCTTCGTCGTCAGGGTAGAGAATACGAGCGCTCTGGCCGACCAATTTTTCCTCATCGTATCCGGCGATCTCACACAGCCTTTTGTTGACCTTCTCCAGCACCCGATCGACAACCAAACCAATGCCGACAGGTGCGCTTCTGAAGATGCTGCTAATGTACCCCTTCCTTTTCCTCAGCGCCTCTTCGGTCTCCCTGCGCTCGAATTCAGTTCTTTCTAATTCCCGAATCCTTTGATCGAGTTCCTCATAGGTGGGTTTCTTTGCCATGCATCTTTCCTTCGAATTTCTGGTTATTCGAAAGTATCGAACACTTGCCTCATCAATGGGTGTTCCAATTTACAAGGACGGGTATTGGCTTCACTCATTACAGGGCCCGCTTCAGATAAGGGGGATAGAGGAGCCAGTTCAAAGCGAGATTTTAGGTTACACCAGCGAGGCTAAAGGCACAACCTTACAAAAAATCCAGGTCACAGGAAAAGGTGAAAGGTTTCGAGGGCATTATTACCATGCCACGGCAATATTCCGGCTTTCCGCGGCAAATTCCCGCTGCACAAGAGATGGAATTTGTTTAGCCGGCGTCTGCGCCAGCGGTAGATAAGAAGCAGGCTTGTCAAAAAGATCGCAGAAGCCCTGAGGCGGATCGATGAAGGCGAATTCGGAATTTGCGAAATGTGCGGCGAGAAAATCGCGCTGCAGCGCTTAATGACCCGCCCGTTGACCAATTATTGCATCAAATGCAAAGAGGCCCCCAAGCAGTTGAAAAGGATCGGATTGTTGTGCACGGGCAACAACGCCGAGTCCACCGGGAAAGTCAGCATCTCGTCGGCAACGAGGGGGGGCGTCACGGCCTCCGTGATTTGTCATATTGTCCCTGGCGCCAAGGCTTAGGACAGTAATTCCCAGAGCGTTAAGCGCAAGAAGCTTCTTCGAGAAATGGATACGCAAAGAAAGACAAGGTGCAGTACCAGCTTGTAAGTGAGAAAAGATCTTCCGGACTGGAGAAGACTTGCCATGATGATCGCCGGTCCTGATCCCGCTGCCGGCGCGCAGATCGGTCGGAATTTCTTGTGCAGACCAAAACCGGCTAGGGTTCCCGGTGGATCGCAAACGGCGCCCAGGTCTGGAAGGTGGCCATCACCTCGACCCGGTTGATGTTTACGCGGCCGGGTGTGGACACCACCCAGTGGATGATGTCGGCGATGTCTTCTGCCGCAAGCGGTTCGGTGTTTTCGTACACCTTTGCCGCCCTGTCGGCGTCCCCCTTGAAGCGAACCATGGAAAATTCGGTCTCGGCAAGGCCGGGCTCGATGTTGGTGACCCGGATCCGGGTGCCGGCCAGATCGCAGCGCAGGTTGCGGGAAAACTGTTTGACAAACGCTTTGGTCGCACCGTAGACGCTGCCCCCGGGATAGGGCCAGTCCCCGGCGATGGAGCCCAGGTTGACGATGTGCCCCTGGTTTTTTGCCGCCATCTGCGGCAGCACGGCCCGGGTGCAAAAGATCAGCCCCTTGACATTGGTGTCGATCATGGTCTCCCAGTCGTCCAGATCGGCCTCGTGGGAGGGCGCAAGCCCCAGGGCCAGCCCGGCGTTGTTGACCAGGACGTCGATTTTGCCGAAGGGCTCGGGCAGACCCAAAACCGCCTGCTCCACCGCTGCCCGGTCCCGAACGTCCAGCGCCAAAAGATGCACCGGCGCCTTTGCGGCCAGTTCGCTTTTGAGCGCCTCGAGCCGGTCAAGGCGCCGGGCGGCCAGAACAAGCGGTCTTGCCTCCCCGGCGAATTTTTTCGCGCATGCCTTTCCGAAGCCCGCACTGGCCCCGGTGATCATCACAGACCCTTTCACAGTCGCTTCGCTCCTTTCCGTTTTAAAATTGCTGCCGCAATTTTAAAACGATGATTAAAATCTATAAATCGTTGGCATCCATTTAAGTTCGCAATGCATGCCAGCCCAAAAACCCAAATTGCCGACCAATCCGACCAGCGTCAATCATTCAAATTTCGCGGAACGGGAAACTTCATATAATCGTTGTGATCCAATCGCAAATGGGATCCGGTTACAGCGATTTTACGGCCAGGCAGATGCCGTCATGTTCCGGGGAATGGTCGGGCATGAAGGCATAAAGGGGCGCAGCCTGCCACCGCTCATCTGCCGCAATAGCCCGATTGAAAGGATCGGCGTCGGAAAAGGCGATGTTGTCCGCCGCCAGCAGGCCTCCCGGGCGAAGCAGCCGGCGGCAGTCTTCCAATACGTGGACGTAGTCTTTTTTTTCGATATCCAGAAAAATCATGTCAAAAGGGCCGGCCAGCGTCTTTGCGATCGTCAGCGCGTCGCCCGTAAGGATCTCGACCCGGGGTCCGACCCCGGCAAGATCGCAGTTGCGCCTTGCCCGATCCGCCATGGCCGGGTTCTTTTCCAGGGTGACGATCCGGGCATCGTCGGTTTGACACCCGCGAGCCGTCCATATCGCCGAATAGCCGGTGGCGGTGCCGAACTCCAGCACGCTTCGGACCCCGGCAAAGCGGACGATCGCAAACAGCAGCGCCCCGATCGCCGGCCCGATGATCGGGATGTTCTCGGCTTCGGCTTCTTTTTCGAGCCTGACCAGGACAGGATCGCGGTCAACCATGAGCCCGCGAAAGTAACTCTCCGGTTCGGAAATCATCTTGGACATGGGCGCACTCCCGATAAGCGGTTAAGCTGATGAGCTGGTAAGCTGCTGAGCTGATGCGCCGATGATCTGCTGCTAAGCAAGATCGTTTTTATTGCCTATGCTTTCCAGTGCCTGATTCTTATGTGAAACTTCGGCCGAAGCCGGGGTTTTTGTAGGGCACGACCTCCGTGTCGTGCCGCTGTGAACGGCACGGAGGCCGTTCACTACACCGGCAGAGGCTTCGGGGGAAGTTTCAGTATTGATCAAACTGGCCGGTCAAGCCAAGAGATTCGTATAAAAATTATAAAAACGCCGCTTTGGGTGTCAACAAAGAAACGCCGCCGGAATGGAAGCTTTACAGGCGCCGTGCTTTCGTGCGATAGTATCTACTACTTTTCCCATGAATTCCAGTCCCTTTTCACCATGGAGGTTTTTCCATGCTCGATTTTACATTGACACCGGAACAGTCCGATCTTCAAAAACGGGCCCGGGAGTTCGCCGTCAGGGAGATTCTTCCCCTGGCATGGTATTTCGACGAACAGGACCGGACCCCGCTCCGCATCCTCAAGCGCGCCTGGGAGGCCGGCTTTACCAACAGCGACATCCCGAAACAATACGGCGGCAAGGGGCTTGGCCTGCTGGAAAGCGCCATCCTGACCGAAGAGTTCGCCGCAGCCTGCCCCGGACTGGCCACTTCGATCTTTGACAACTCTTTGGGCATGGAACCGCTGATCCTCTCGGACAACGAACCGCTCAAGGAAAAATACCTGCCCAGCATTTTAAACGAGTTCAAACTGATCTGTTTTGCCACCTCTGAACCCACCACGGGCTCGGACGTATCGGGCATCCGCTGTCTGGCGGAACCCGACGGAGAAGATTTCCTTCTCAACGGCACAAAGTATTGGATCACCAACGGCGGCTTAGCGGACTACATGACGATTTTTGCCACAACCGATCCAAAATTGCAGCACAAGGGCATCGGCGCATTTCTCGTGGAACGCGGCTGGGACGGGGTGACCGTGGGCCGGCCGATCCCGAAAATGGGTCAGCGCTGCTCCAATACGGTGGGGCTCCACTTTAAAAACGTCCGGGTCCCCAAAGAAAACGTCATCTCCCCGCCCGGTGAAGGCTTCGTCCTGGCCATGAAGACCTTTGGCCGGACCCGGCCGATCATCGGGGCCTTTGCCACCGGCGCGGCCCGTTCCGCCATGGAGTATGCCATCGACTACGCCAAAAAAAGACGGACCTTCGGAGCCCCCATCTCCAGCTACCAGGCCATCCAATTCAAGCTGGCCGAAATGTACCAGAAGGTGGAAACCTCCCGGCTGCTGACCTGGAAGGGGGCCTGGGAGGCGGATCAGGGCATGGACCCGACGATCACCGCGTCCGTCGCCAAATTCTACGCCAGCGAAGCGGCCCTGGAAGTCGTCAACGATGCGCTGCAGATCTTTGCCGGCTATGGCTACACCAGGATGTTTCCCATCGAAAAGCTGCTCCGCGACGTCCGTCTTCTCAGAATTTATGAAGGAACCAGCGAGATCCAGCGGATGATCGTGGCAGGCCATTTGCTCAACGGTTATCAGGCCGCCATGCCGCCGCTGGAGGACCTGCCCCTTCATTGGGAGAAAGACCCTGCAGATCTGGTCGAAGGGACCGGCGTGTGGCGGTGCCGGATGTGCGGCTACGTTCATTATGGAGAAGAGCCGCCGGAGCAATGCCCCTACTGCTTTTTCCCGAAATCGACCTTCAAAAGGAGTCCATAAGGTAAGGATCCGCGCCGGTTTCACGCTGTCTGCTAGTCAGTGCGGGAAACGGTCGATCTGGAAATGTTTCATAATTTCATGGATTCCGGATCTCCCCCGCTTTAAGCGGGGTCCTCCGGATTGACGGCTTTTGGAATTGCGACACAATCCCCCGGGCCGAAATCGATCCCGATGACTTCCCGGAGAGCACGGGAGGTATCGAAAAAGCGCATGGCGGCCTTGGGACGGGCGGCGATGCCGGTGTGAAGGTTCCACCCGTTGGGGAAAAGCGCCCGCAGCCGCCACTGGCCGGCCTCAAGCTTTTTCAGAACATCGAGGGCGGTGTCGACCGCGGCTTTTCCCATTTCAGAGATGCGCATCCGGTAAGGAAGGCCGGTGGCCGGATTGCGGTAGTCGATCGGCTCCGGAAACAACCGTTCCCACGGGGGAAGCCGGCAGGGGTAGAAGTGGGCCAGATACCCCTTGAGCCCGGCAGGCGAGACCGGAGCAAGCCTTCGGAACAGAAGCCTTGCTCCGCGGTTTCGAAACAGCATCAGGAAAAGCGCGTTGCAGCCGAGGGCCAGGCGAAGATGAGCCCGGTGGCGGCGGCGGTCGAGTTCAAAGAGATCGGCCAGCCAGTCGAGCAGGGTGCCTCTGCGTACTTCCATCCCCTGAAGGACCGGTTCGAGCAGACTGACTTCGGACCGCGAAAAATTGCGGCTGAAGTAAAGATCGATGAAGCTCTCCAGGCGATGATGCCGGAACTCGGCCTCATCCGTTTCCGAACCCGAAAAGTAATAGATCATCGGGTGAAACACGGCATCGGCCGCAGCGTGGGTGAAAATGCCTGCCGCAAGGGCCAGCCGCTGCTCGGCACCCGCTGCCGGCCGCTTTTCCGACACCGAGGCGACAAACCGTTCCAGGCCCCCGCCCTTCTCGTGGAAATCTTCCGCCTGCCGGTTCAAAATCCGGCTTCCCGGCCCCCAGACGAGGTGAAACGGCGTGTCGGGCGCCACCGCCCCATACCGGTACAGGTTCGGATATCGTTTTGCTGCGCGGCAAACCGCCCATCCGGCGGGCATCCGCCGTAAAACCTCTTCTGCGAAAATCCAGTGGGTTGGCAGTTTCGGCATATAAAACCGCTCCGCGTTTTTATTAGAGTGCGGCTGCACCGCACAAAGAGTAGAAAAAGCCGCGATAAAAGAACATTTTTACCTGAACGACCGTTCTTGAGCCAGGCAGCAGGTTTCTCCCGGTCATACGAAAACAGTTTCTGACATCCGGCATCTTATGTGAAACTAGGCCAAAATGGCACGGTTTCACGGTTGATCAAACTGATCGCCCCGGCGGTCAGCGGCAGCTTATGTGAAACTACCTCCAAAGATGGGCCATTGAATACCCTCGGGGGAGCCCATCGTCCCGCGCCGAGCATCGCAGATCCGGCCGGATTAGGCCCTTTCGCTGTTTGAGGCCCCCGTTCTTTGGGGGCCGAGTTCGAAAGGGCC
>CAYPFH010000254.1:0-6237 GCA_964409825.1 uncultured Desulfobacterales bacterium
TTTCGCCACCGATCATGCCCGGGCGAATATTGATGGGTTTTGCCCCTTATAGACCGATGATTACTCACTTCTTGAAAAATGATCCCGCCGGGCAAATTATTCTTCATTGACTTATGCGTCCTGCCACTGAACGCGAGGGGTTCAGTTTGATCAACCATGAAGCCGTGCCATTTTGGCCTGGTTTCATACGAGCGGGGCCTCTGGCCGCAAGGCGGTCAGGTTGATCAAGGGTGAAACTTTTGTCGAAGCCTCTGCCGATGTAGTGAACGGCCTCCGTGCCGTTCATGCAGGCACGACACGGAGGTCGTGCCCTACAAAAACCCCGGCCTCGACCGAAGTTTCACATAAGAGAAAGCGTCCGAAGGAACCATGAAACAAAGGTTGATTTTTGTTGTCATTTGCTGGCTGGTGATGGCGGCGGTACCGGTTTTTCCGGCCGGCGCCGCCCAGGTGCAGGGGGTTTCATTTACTCCCGTGTACCAGGAGGCGGGTCAGACGCTGGAGCTGACCGGAGCGGGGCTTCTCAGGTACATGGGGTTTATCAAGGCATATGTGGGCGCTCTTTACCTGCCCCCGGGGGTCGAGCCGAAAGATGTCCTGTCCGATACGGCCAAACGCCTGGAGGTGGAATACTTCCATGCCATCGACGGGAAGGACTTCGGGCCGGCCACTATCGAGGGGATTTCGCGCAACGTGGACAAAGACACCTTGGCTCGGCTGATGCCCAAGATCGAATACCACAATTCCCTGTATGTCGGCGTTCAACCCGGGGACCGGTATGCCCTGACCTACATCCCGGGAAGGGGAACCGTGCTTACCTTGAACGGTGAGCCCAGGGGAACCATCGAGGGGGCCGAATTTGCCGCCGCCCTGTTTTCCATCTGGCTCGGTCCGAAGCCGTTGAGCCGGTCGTTTAAAACCGCGTTGCTGGGAAAGCGGTGAACTCAAAGCGGCGCTGGGTATTTGAAACCGTTGAATTTCAGTGAAATCGCATCATATACCCGGTCCGTGATGCGGGGCTGGGTTCCGGCTTCCGCCGGAATGACGGCAAACGGAAAATCGGGACTTTTCAACGAAGCCGTCAACATAAGGCCGAGAAAAGTGCGAATCACATGAGCGATGAGAAGGGATAAGAAAATTGAACGCAGTTTCCTCAGAAAGCAGCGAAGGCAGGGTCCCCCTTGCAAAGAAGATCGCCTACGGCGCGCCGGCGTTTGCCCTGGCGGTGGTGGGGATTCCGGTCTACGTCTATATTCCGAAGTTCTACACGGATGTGGTGGGGATTCCCGTGGCGGTGGTCGGCGCCCTTCTGTTCGGTGTGCGGATCTTTGATGCCTTCACCGATCCGTTGATCGGACTGCTTTCGGACCGGACCCGCACCCGGTTCGGAAGAAGGCGGCCTTACATTGCCGTTGGCTCGGTGTTGGTGGCCGCCGCGCTGGTGTTCTTGTTCGTTCCGCCGCAGTCGTTGGGGACTGCCGCCGCAACGGTTTGGTTCGCTGTCTGTATTTTCGCCTTGTTTTTTTTCTGGTCGGTGGTGGTGGTTCCCTTCGAGTCGATGGGACCGGAAATCAGCCTCGACTACAACGAGCGGACAGCGCTGTTCGGCGTCCGGGATGGGCTTTTGATCGCAGGCACCCTTGCCGCCGCCAGTTCTCCGGCCCTGGTGCAGGCGCTGTTCGGGCTTTCCGACAGCCCGGCAGGAGAGCGGGCAAAGTTTTTCTGGATCTCGGTGCTGTATGCGCCCCTGGTAGTCGGCGCCTGTCTCTGGTGCGTTTTCCAGATCCGGGAGCGGTTTTTCACCCCGACCTTCAGCGGTCTGTTTTCCGGATTCAAAGATGTCTGGCAGAACCAACCCTTTGTCATTTTGCTCGCGGCCTATACCATTGCCGCGGTAGGGAGTAATCTGCCGGCGACGTTGATCCTCTTTTACGTGCAATACGTGATTCGATCCGACGCAGCCGACTTTTTTCTGCTTCTGTACTTTGTTACCGGGATTTTGTTTCTGCCCGCTTGGGTCAGGCTGTCTTCTCGGATCGGAAAGAAGAACGCCTGGATCGGGTCCATGGCCGTCAACACCGGCGCCTTTACCGGGGTATTTTTCCTCGGCCCTGGCCATGCCGTTCCATACGGGTTGCTGGTTTTTCTATCCGGCATCGGGTTTGGTGCGACCCTGGCACTGCCGTCCTCCATCCAGGCGGACGTGATCGACTACGATGAATTGCGCACCGGCTATCGGCAGGAAGGGCGCTACATCGGGCTGTGGTCGATTGCGAAAAAAGCCGCCGCGGCGGTCGGCGTCGGGGCTGGACTGCTTTTTCTCGGGGCCGCCGGCTACACTCCCAACGCGGTCCAAAACGATTCGGTGGTCTTCACCCTTCGAGTCCTCTATGCGCTGGTTCCTTCGGTCTGCAATCTGATCGGGCTTTTGGTGGTACTCAAGTATCCGATCAGCGCCTCTGTCCACGAACAGATCCGGAGTGCGATCCAAAGCCGCGGGGAGGGAAACACGGCCTGCGATCCCTTGCATCCGCAGCGCTGCTTTGTGGGGCCTGCATCCATCTAATGCAGTGCTCGACGACATCATTTCGGTGATGGTTCTCAGATCAAGGAAGACGCACCGCCGAGACGCAGAGGGCGCAGAGAAAACCTTGTAAATCTTCTTTGATTATTCTCTGCGGCCTCAGCGCCTCGGCGGTGAAACAATCGTATCCATCATTATGACGACATGTACTTGGTAGGTGGATGAAATATCAAAAAGTATTCGGAGAGTCCAACATGGGTAACGAATTGATCATCTTCTTCTGGAACCTGGCTGCTGTCGGCGGGTTGATGACCCTGGGATGGTTGGTCAGCCTGGCGATTCGCAACGTGACGGTGGTCGACAGCCTCTGGGGCCTCGGATTCATTTTGATCGCCTGGCTCAGCTTCATTCTGGCGGAGGCCGGCCCCGGACGCAGCCTTCTTCTTTGTCTTCTTACGACCGTATGGGGGCTTCGGCTTTCAGCGTATTTAATCTGGCGAAACTGGGGAAAGGGAGAAGACCCCCGGTACGGAAGCTGGCGGAAGGCGGCTGGGAGCCGCTTTTGGATCGTCAGCCTCGGAAAGGTCTTCTGGCTCCAGGCGCTTTTTCTGTGGGTCATCGCCTGGGCACTGCAGCACGGAATCTTGCGATCGGCGCCCTTTTCCTTGACCTGGCTGGATATGCTGGGAACGGGAATCTGGGCGGCAGGCATGCTGATCGAGGCCGTGGCCGATGCCCAGCTTGCCGCCTTCAAACGCCGGCCGGAAAACCGGGGCAAGGTGATGGACAAGGGCCTCTGGGCCTGGAGCCGGCACCCGAACTACTTCGGCGAGTTTTTGGTCTGGTGGGGAATCTTTATCGTGGTGCTGTCGACGCCGCTGAGTTTCTGGACGGTCGTCAGCCCGATTCTGATCACCCTGGTGCTGACCAAAATGACCGGGGTGCCGTTGACCGAAAAGACCATCGCCAAAAGACGGCCGGAATACCGGCGCTACATCGAAACCGTGCCGGCGTTTTTCCCGCGGATGCCGAAACGGGTGCCGCAGCCAAAGAGGCCTAAGCGATGAAGGCAGCGAATTGCAAGATCGGTATAAACTCACCGCGCAGAGAACGCGGGGAAAATGGCTTTTTTTATTTCTTCTCTGCGATCTTTTCGCGTCTTCTGTTGAATGGAAATCCGTGGAGATCGTAATCAATGCCTAAAATAGTGGTGTCGCTTCGCTCCGGCTTTCATATGAAACAGGCAGTATTCCATAATTTTTGGCATTTAAGCTCATTTTAGGCATTTTAGGCATTTCCATCTCAGCGTCCCGGTGGTGAAAAAATTGTTATCGGCAGCACGCCAGTAAATCCACAGAAAGTACTCAACCATGAAGCCGTTGATCGAACTGGCTGACAGAGGAAGAATCCCGGATCCCGCGATCCGCTTCGGCATCCGAATGCTGCACCGCCTCCGGCTGTTTCAGGAGAACAGGGGCGGCGCCGAAGCAAAAACCGCCAGAAAGCGTCGATTCATCGATCAGAAATCGCCTGAAGGAAAAGGGCCTCAACCATGCGGTGATTCTCACCGCCGACATGAACGAGTTTTCCATCGACCGGCGCTTCGACCGGGTGGTGTCGGCGGAGATGTTCGAACACATGCGGAACTGTGGCTCCAGCGGTGCCGTAGGTTAAAAAGACGTCATTTGGGGATTCTTGGAAATGATCCCATCAGCGACCAGGTTTTTTCCCGCTGAAATGGGAGGGCTTCAGTGAAAATGAAGCCGACGGCTCATGGACATTTCTAATCCCCCGGCAGTATATTTTTATTGCAGTACGGGATAGATTTCGAAGGTTCGCACTGTTTTGCCTCACGACCCGGGAGGATGCGGCCATGGAACCCGACCTGAATCCCCTCAACGAAGCCGGCAGCCGGAATCTTTTCTGCCCCCATTACCGGCAGTGCCTCGATTACGCGGTGAAAAGCCAGTGGCTTTTCTGGTCCTGCGAGGCCTGTGTCCATCGCCAGGAGGCCGAACCGACCACCGACGGTCTTTTGACCTGCGGCGAACCCTATCCGGTGTACACCCTGCCCAAATTCTCGCTTTGGATCGAGGGATAAATTCTGCGGCCGGTTGGGCGCCCATACGATGCGCGCCGGTCACCCCTTTTACGGCCGCTTTCATCCCGGAGGTCCCCGATGCCTCCATCGGTCGAAGCGGTGTGTTCAGCCCGACATCGACGCCGGTTACCAGAAATTGATCACAATTCGTCCAGTATCGCTTTTGCCGCATCATACCCTTCTTTGACGAGATCATGGATTTTTTCCACATCGGCCCGATTGTAGGCACTCAGCTCCGGGGCAATTAGAATATCCGCCTCTTCGGTCTGAATGCGGGTGGCGTTGTCGATGGCCAGGTCCAGGGCGTTGGCCAAAACATCGATCATATCCTCGGGCTTCGTGTATTTGCGTTTTGCATTGAGATCCACCCCCATGACGACCTCCGCGCGCATTTCTTTGAGGGGGGACAGCGGTACATTCTCAACCAATCCGCCGTCCACCAGCAGTCTTGCGTTGATCTCGACGGGGATGAATATGCCGGGGATGCAGGCGCTGGCCATCACCGCTTCAGCGACACTTCCTTCTTTCAATATGACTTTTTTGCATGCTCCGATATCCGTGGCGACAACCGCCAGAGGAATTTTGGCGTCTGTGAACTGCACGTCTCCCAGCGTGTCTGTCAAGGTTTTGCCGAGCTTCTCATTGGAAAGCAGCCCATATTTGGAAATTGTAAACCCGGCGGCGTCGAGCCAGTTCAGATCCGCCACTTTGGTTTCAATCTCTTTTGGAGAAACGCCGAAGGCATACAGGGCGGCGATAAAGGCCCCGATACTCGTTCCGGTAATGCTGCTGACCTCGATGTTGCGTTCTTCCAGCGCCCCCAGAACACCGATATGAGCAGCGCCAAGGATCGCTCCGCCACCCAATGCAAGGCCGATCTTTTTAGTGTATCTTTTTTCTTTCATTTTTCCAAAATCCTCCATTCTGCTCAGGGAAGAAGATCTGCAAAACTGGATCTCCGAATGGAGAAACGAAATCGCCGGGCGGTTTGGGCCGTGTACGAAATCGCCTTCTTCGAAGCGGCTACGACGCCACGATGGTTCGCCGGCGCACAATGTGTGGCAATGACGATTCGTTTTTTCGTATTTGGAAGCCTGATGTGCTTTACCGGCCCAAGAAATCTCTACCAGACACGCACGATTCCGTAATCCGTGAATTGTCTGTCGCGGCTCAAAACCTGCATTTTCTCCACATATAGAAAGGCTTCTTTCGCTTTCGGGCTGAGCCGACGGTCGTCTGTGATCAGCCAGAGCAATGCATGGGTATCCAACAGCGTTTTCATTCCGTGTACTCCCGGAAGTCATCCAGCGGTTCGTCGAAGTCATCCGACATGGACAGGATCAGCCCCTTTGCGTTTCCGATTTTTCTTCGCCTTCGCATTTCCGGCACGACTTCCAACCGCACGACGGGTTTGTTGCCCCGGGCAATGATCACTTCCTTTCCATCGATCGCCTCTTGAATCAACCTCGATAAATTCGTTTTGGCTTCGTGAATGTTCACCTGAACGGTTTCCATGGGCACCCCCCGAGCCTGAATTGTTTCAGCTTAGCCATAATAGTTCGCGCATGATTATAGACTCGTCACTTTTTCATCAAATGCTCGGCCACGGCCT
>CAYPFH010000255.1:0-6226 GCA_964409825.1 uncultured Desulfobacterales bacterium
ACATAGGGGTGGGGCCTCCCACATGTCTCCACTGCAGTAGAGAGACGTCAAATCTTTAACTTCGAAAAGGGCAGAAGCACTAAATCCGAAACAAATTCTGAATTCTAATGACAAAATGACCGAAACAATTTTCGCCGATCGCCGGTATGCTGCCTGTTTTTCTGTTTTGAATTTGGGTCATTCGAAGTTGTTTCGCATTTCGTGCTTCGGATTTCGAATTTTTCCCCCGGGAGCCTTGCACCGGGAAGATCGCTCCTCCCGGTGCAACAGCCGTCCCAGGTTGATTTGCCGATTAGTTGGCCGGCTTCAGACCGGCGGGCAGCTTGATCTGTCCGTCGGCGATGGCGGCGGGAAACACGATGCTCCGGCTGCCGTCTTCGTTCCATTGGATCATGGCGGCCACCGCCGCCTCTTCGGGGTTCATGTCGTAGATGACCTGATTTCCCTCGTCGAACTTGATCCGTCCCATTACGCCCATTCGGTCGGTCTTTTTCAGCTCGGCCACGACGGCGTCGGCATCCAGGCTCCCGGCCCGCTCGATGGCTTCGGCCAACAGGTAGACCGATTCGTAGGAGGGGCTGATGCCGTGGCCGGCATCGACAGGCACCCCGTATCTTTTTTCGTAGGCGTCGGCAAACGCCTTGGAGGCGGGAACCTTTGCCGTGGTGATGGCGCTGCCGAGCTCGAAGTTGCAGTTGATGGCCCCGGCGATCTTGCCGTCGAAGGTTTTCCATGCGCCGGGACCTGCCAGCGGCGAGATGAACCCGGCCATCAGCGCGGGCACCTTCATGCCGTTCCACTGTTTGACCAGAATGCCGCTCTGGGGCATGTCGAAAATGGGCAGGATCACCTGGGCGCCGGTGGCCCGCACCTTCATCAGGGCCGAGGAAAAATCGGAGGTGCCGGTGGGATAGGCCTCGTGGCCAACGACCTCCCAGCCTGCCTTGTCGAAGTAGACTTCCGTCAGAATCTTGGCCGTGGCTCGCGCCCAGGCCACGTCCTGGTTCATGATGTAGACTTTGTTGAAGCCGAACTGCTTGTGGGTGAAGGCCATGGTGCCGGCCAGGTACTTGACCAGGTATTTGGCGTTCAGACAGGCCCGGAAGATGTACTTATACTTTTCGGGGTCCTCCTTGATCTTGGCCTCGGAGGCCGGCGACATGGCGATGGTGCCCAGCATCGGCACCTTGTACTTGGCGATGATGTCCATGCCTGCCATGAGCGCCTCGGAGCGGAAGGGGCCCACCAGCAGGGCAGCCGGCTTTTTCTCGAGGATGATCTTTTCCAGGCCCAGAAGGGCCTCGGGTACCGGCACGCCGGGAGCCGCATCCCGGATGTCGATCGATTCCACGGCAAACGGCCGCCGGGTGCCGCCCACGTCGATGCCGCCGGCCGCATTGATCTCGGCCACCGCCAGCTCGACGGCCTTCAGGGCCTCTTTTCCCTCCAGAAATCCCGTTGAAGTGGGGATTCCAATCACGACGGGATCGGCGGCGAGTACCGGAGCGGCCGAAACGCTCAAAAAGACAATTATGGCGACCACACCCAGAACCGGTCCAAATCTTCGAAACATAATGCCCCTCCTTGTTTTGAATGCCTTGCGGCAAATGAATTCCGATCAGAAAACAAATGCTGTGCAACATTCGTGCCCAAGGGCCGATGCGCCTGAAAAGCGAATAATTGAAATAGGTTATAAAGAGAAAGCTCCGTCCGGGGCAGGCGACAGTGTTACCATGGGTAACAGTTCGCGGTCGACAGCGGAAACAGATAACGGGGATTCAATGATATTGTTTTATCATTACAGCCGGTTAGTTGTTGTGTTACCAAAGGTTACAAAGACAAGGCCGCCACTTTTCTTTGCTGTGCAAAAAAAAAGCAAGCGCAATTTCGGGTGCAATGATGCGCCAAATCTCGAATTGGACGGAAAACTTCGAATTTATGCATTTTTATGGCGGCGCATCCGCCTTTTATAAATCCGTGCCAGCGGATTTATCGCTGGATCTGCCCGTCTGCGATCGCCAGCGGATAGACGATCCTGCGGGTGCCGTCTTTCTGCCACTGGAAGATGCAGGCCAGGGCCTCCTGGTACGGGTTCCCACCGAAGACCGCCTGGTGGCCTCTGTGAAACCGGATGCGGCCCATTACCCCGGTCCGGTCCGTATCCTCCAGGGCGGCGACCAGGGCCTCCGGGTCGAGGCTGCCGGCCCGCTGCACTGCTTCGGCAAAGATGTACACCGATTCGTAGGCGGGCGCCGGTCCGTGGCCGGCCTGGATTTCGGCGCCGAACCTGCGCCGGTACTTGTCGTAGAAGACCGCGGCCGCCTTCCACCGGGCCGAGGGGATGTTGCCCAGCTCGAAGATCACGTTCAGTGCTCCGGCGATCTTTCCGTCGAAGGCCTCCCATGCCCCGGATCCCACCATCGGAGAGATGAACCCGAACAGCAGCGCTTTTGCATTCCGGTTGTGCCACTGCTCCACGAGCCGGCCGCTTTCGGGCATGTCGAATACCGGCAGGATCACTTGGGTGCCCTTTTCCTCGGCGGCTGCCAGTCCTTCGGAAAAATCGGACACGCCGGACGGATAGGTGTCCATGCCGACGATGGTCCACCCGGAGCGGTCGAAGTAGAGCCGGACCATGAGCGAGGCGGTCGACCTGGCCCAGGCAACGTCCTGTATCATGATGGTGACGCGGGTGAAGCCGAACTGCCGCCTGGACTTGGTCACCATCTCCAGCCTCCCGGTGCTCGAAGACGACCACCACGCCCGGCAATTCCGGCTGTCGGCCGAAGCCGAGTTCAACTACGACAACATCGTCCGGCTCTTCGGCGATTTCATCGCCCGGACCCCCTACTACCGGCGGATCCGATACATTGATGCAGAAGGCATGGAGCGGGTCAAGGTCTCTCGCCAAGGCCCGCAGGCCGACCTGTCCGATCAGCGGGCCGAACCGTATTTTCATGGAGGTGGCCGGCGCGGCCGAAGACCGGATCGTCGTCTCCGACATCGTTGCCGACGGACCGTCGGCCGGGCTGCAGATCCACTGGGCCAAGGCGATCTACAGCGGCCTGCGGGAATTTGCCGGGGTGGCGGTGATCGACCTGGACTTTGAAAAGATCAGCGAAAAGGTCCAGGACATCCAGGTCGAGGAGCGCGGCTACGCCTTTCTCATTGATGACCGGGGCCGGCTCATCGCCCATCCGCGGTTTGCCCCGTTGAGCCTTCATTTGGGAAACCTTCCCACCGAAAGCCTCCGGGAAATGATCCTGGAGATGATGACCGGTGCCAGTCAGTGGCGGGCCTACAACTTCGAAGGAGAGGAAAAGGTGGCCGCCTTTGCGCCGATACCGATCATGAACTGGTCTCTTGCGGTCACCATTCCCCAGGGGGTTTTCAAAAAGGAGGCCCAGGCCATCCAGACCCGAGTGGTGCAGGCGGTGGTGCTGACCCTGGTTTTCGCCGTGGCGGGTGTCACCTTCCTGACCTGGGTTCTGCTCAAGCCGGTCCGCACCCTAGTCGGAGCCACCGACCGCATCGCCGGCGGGGACCTGACCCACGAGATTCCGATCCATTCCACCGACGAGCTGGGGGACCTTACCCGCTCCTTCAATCGAATGGTCAAAAACCTGGCCCGGATCCAGAACGAGCTGGTGCGCTCGGAAAAGCTGATCTCACTCGGGCGCCTTTCGGCCGGCGTGGCCCACGAGATCCGAAATCCGCTCAATGCCATGAAGGGGGCCATTGTCTACCTGCAACGGCGGCGGCCTGACGACTCCCTGCTGCAGGAATACACGCGGCTGGTTTCCGAGGAGATCGACCGGTTGAGTCTGGTGGTCACCGAGTTTCTCTACTTTGCCCGGCAGTCCAAACCGAAGCGGACGGCCACCGACATCAATCGACTGATCGTCTCCATCCGGCAGCTGTTCGAGGAGCGCGCGCGGCAAAGCGACGTCCGGTTCCATCAAAGGCTCGACGAAGCACTGCCGCAGATGGCCGTCGATCCGAACCAGTTCGAGCAGGTTCTGGTCAACCTGGTCATCAACGCGATGGACGCGCTGCCTGAAGGAGGAGACATCACCTTCTCTACGCGAATGCTCAAAGACGGCGCAGGGCAGGCAGGCGTCCTTCGCTGCCGCCTGGAGGTGCAGGACAACGGCGTCGGCATATCCGAAGACCGGATGAAAAACATCTTCGATCCGTTTTTCAGCACCAAGGAAGACGGTACCGGCCTCGGCCTACCCCTGAGCCTGGGAATCGTGGAAAACCACGGCGGCACCATTGGGGTGACGAGTCGGGAAGGGGCGGGGACCACGATGATCATCGAACTTCCCATCGACCTGTCGGGCGTCGAAATCGCGGAATCCGCCGGAGAACCGACATGAAAACCATTCTTGCCGTCGACGACCAGAAAAATAGCCTGAAGGTTCTTTCCGCTATATTGACCGACGAGGGCTATCGCGTGTGGCAGGCCACCAGCGCCGAAGAGGCGCTGAAGATTTTCGAACAGGCCGGCCCCGTACATGCCGTGCTCTCCGATTTGAAGATGCCCAAAATGGACGGGATCGAGCTTTTCAGGGCCATGGCAGCACGCGGCCAAGTCCCACCCTTTATCATCATGACCGCCTACGGAACGGTAAAATCGGCAGTGCAGGCGCTCAAGGAAGGAATCACCCACTACCTGATCAAACCGCTCGACTATGAAGAGCTTTCCATCGTCTTGGAAAAGGCCATCAAAGAAAGGGAGATGTCCGAGGAGCTCGACTCGCTCAAGGAGCGGGTTTTGCGCGAGGACGCCTTCCACGGCATCATCGGAAACAGCCGGAAGATGACCGACATCTACGAGATGGTCAAAACCGTGGGACCCACCGACGTCTCAGTGCTCATCTACGGGCAAACCGGCACCGGAAAGGAGCTGCTGGCCCGGGCCCTTCATCTGGAGAGCAGCCGCCGGCAGTCGGAGATCGTCTGCATCAACTCGGCCGCCCTGGCGGAAAACCTGCTGGAGGCCGAACTGTTCGGATACGTCAAGGGGGCGTTTACCGGGGCGGTCGCCGATAGAAAAGGCCGGCTGGAGATGGCCCACAACGGGACCTTGTTTCTGGACGAGATCGGCCAGATGAGCCTGCGGCTGCAGAGCAAACTGCTGCGGTTTTTGCAGGAGATGACCTTCGAGCCGGTGGGCGGTGCGGCCACCAAGAAGGTGGACGTGCGGATCATCGCCGCCACCAACCTGGATCTGCAGGAGGGATTCGAAAAGGGGCGGTTTTTGCGTGACCTGCTGTACCGGATCGAGGTGATCAAGATCCAGCTTCCGCCCCTGCGGCAGCGAAAGGAGGACATCGCCCTTCTTGTGCAGCATTTCATCGAGCGGTATGCGCAAAAGCATCAAAAGCCGGTCAAGGGCATCGAGCCCGAAGCAGCCGGCGCCCTGGTCGGCTATTCCTGGCCGGGAAACGTCCGGGAGCTCAAAAACTACATCGAGCGGGCCGTGATTCTCTCCAAGAAGCCGATGCTCGGCCTCGACGATCTTCCCGCCATTTGCATCGAGGGCGGGCGCAAGGCCGAAGACGCGGACCGATGCTTTCCCGTTTCCTCTCTTTCCGGAGACGGCGTCACCCTGCAGGAGATGGAAAAAGAGCTGATTCTTTCCACCCTGAAGAAGTGCGAGGGCAACAAGAGCCGCGCCGCCCTCAAGCTCGGCATCTCCAGAAAGGCGCTGTATGAAAAGATGGCCCGCCACGGACTCCGTATGCAGAGGGCAGCGTCCGGATGACCGAAGCCGTCTGCCGCCAGCGTGCTCCGCAAAATACACCCTTTTACATTTGCGTCCTGGAGCCGGAGCTGACCGACAAGGAGTTCCGGCGCAATTGGGCGCGTTTGATCCAATAAATATATGAGCGTCGCCCCTGGCCGGGCCAGATTTATCGCAACAAAAACTTTGCTCGGAGCCGGTGGAGGGACGCGCGCAGTCTAGTCCGCGTTGCCTGCCGGGACCGAATTCCGGCCACGACAGAGCGTGGCCCTCCAAACCCAAAACCCACGGCGGGGACAGGTCGATTTTTGCCGCCGGTTTTGCCCATAAAAAAAGGGCGGCAGTGCCGCCCTTTATCCATTTTTTGGGCGATCGGTTCACACCGCCCGGAACACGATGCTGTCTTGATCCGCCTCTGCGCTGACCTTGTCTCCCTCGTTGATCCCCCCTTTGAGGATCTCCAGCGACAGCGGGTTT
>CAYPFH010000256.1:0-6224 GCA_964409825.1 uncultured Desulfobacterales bacterium
GACCATAGAATGGAAGGACGACAAGGTGATCATGCTCGATCAGCGCAGGCTGCCCCACGAGCTGGTGGTGATGGACCTCGAAACCGAAGACGATGCGATACGCGCGATTTCCGAGATGGTCGTGCGGGGCGCTCCGCTGATCGGGGTGACCGGTGCCTATGCGGTCTTTTTGGCCGCCAGAGGTGCGGCGGCGGATTCCGACGCAGATGGGCGTCTCAGAAAGGCCTGCGAGCGGATCAAGGCGGCCCGGCCCACTGCCGTAAACCTGGTATGGGCTGTTGACCGGGTATTGTCCGAAGCCCTTCGTTTTTCCCCGGAAGCGAGGGCCGAGGCCGCCAAAAAAGAAGCGGGCCGCATTGCCGAAGAAGAGACCGAGAACTGTCGAATGATCGGCCGGCACGGCCTTTCCCTGATCGTAGAAATCCGGAAGGCCAAGGCCGGCGGGCGGGTGAACCTGCTTACCCACTGCAATGCAGGATGGTTGGCCTGCATCGAATACGGCACGGCGACCGCACCGATGTACGCCGCCTTCGAGGCGGGCATCGACATCCACGTGTGGGTGGACGAAACCCGCCCCTTGAACCAGGGAAGCCGTCTGACTGCCTGGGAGCTTGGCCGGCGCGGAATCCCCCACACGGTGATTGCCGACAACGCAGGCGGGCACCTGATGCAGCACGGAATGGTGGACATGGTCATCGTGGGAACCGATCGGACCACCGCCACCGGAGACGTGGCCAACAAGATCGGTACCTATCTCAAGGCCCTTGCCGCCGCCGACAACCAGGTGCCGTTCTACGTGGCCCTGCCGTCGAGCACCTTCGACTGGGACTTGACGGACGGGGTTTCCCAGATTCCCATCGAAGAGCGCAGCCCGGACGAAATGCGCTATGTGCAGGGTCTTTGCGACGGGCGGGTCTGCAGCGTGCTGGTTTCACCGGACGACAGCCCTGCGGCCAACTACGCCTTCGACGTCACCCCCGCCCGACTGGTGACCGGCTTCATCACCGAACGCGGCATCTGCAAGGCCACCGCCGAAGACATTCGCCGGCTGTTTCCCGAACAAAATCGCTCCGCGCTTTTGTAAGGTCCCGCCTTCGGCGGGACAACATTTATTAAATTGTCATGGCAGACTTGCAGGAAGCAACTTTTTCACATCTGCAAATGTTGGTTGGTGGAAGATGCATTTCGCTTTTGTCTATTTTGGAATATACTGGCGCCAATCGGCATAATACTTTTTCCCAGCGGCGCAGCCGCTGCTTATAAAAGCGCGAAGCGATTTTATTGCGGAATTATTTATGGACCTGACCGAGCTGCAGCAAAAAATCATCGCATCGGTGCAGCAGGACATCCCCCTGGTGGCCGAACCTTATGCAAAGATCGCAGCGGAGCTGGGGATATCCGAAGAGCGGCTTTTAGAAGAGCTTCAGGCCCTGTGCGACCGGGGAGTGATCCGCCGCTTCGGCGCCACGCTCCGGCACCAGAAATCCGGCTACGGCGCCAATGCCATGGCCGCCTGGCAGGTGGACGAAGACCGCATCGAAGAGGTCGGCAGGAAGATGGCTTCTTTTAAGGCGGTGTCCCACTGCTACCGCCGTTCCCCTACCGATCAGTGGCCCTACAATCTGTACACCATGATCCATGCGGCAGACGAAGAAAGCTGCCGGCAGACGGCACGATCGATGGCCGAGGCCGCCGGACTGAGCACCTACACGCTTTTGTTCAGCGTTCGGGAGCTGAAAAAGACGTCGATGCAGTACTTCTCGACGGATGACGATGACTAGAAGCGGCTTCAAAACCCCGTCTCGCACCGAATTTCTGCGTTGCGGCCCGGCGAAAAATGCTCACATACTCCCGTGTATGCTCCGCTTTTTCGCCGGTCCGCGCCTTGAACTTCGGCGCGATCCAAGGCCTTGAAACCACTTCCAGGGGTTTTCCCGATTTGACCAATCAACCACTCAACCACTCAACCAATTGACCATTCAACCAATCAACTTTTCCCCATGAAGCCCGACGCCCCGCACATCCTGCTGGTCAATCCATGGATTTACGACTTTGCCGCCTACGACTTCTGGGCAAAGCCCCTGGGCCTGCTGACTCTGGCCGCAATCCTGCGCCGCTGCGGGTTTTCCGTGGCCTACATCGACTGCCTCGACCGCTTCCATCCGGAGGCGCCCGCCCAGGACCCAACCGGCCGCTGCGGGCGGGGGCCGTATCACAAGACACGGCTGCCCACGCCGGGGGTGTTTTCCGACGTGCCCCGGCGGTACAGTCGGTACGGCATTCTACCCGAATGGTTCAAGGATGATCTAGCCGCCGGCCGCCGGCCGGATCTGATCCTGGTCGGTTCGATGATGACGTACTGGTACCCCGGCGTACAGGAGACGGTGTCGGTGCTGCGCCGGTTCTATCCGGACGTTCCGATCCTGCTGGGCGGCGTATACGCCACGCTCTGCCCGGAACATGCCCGCAGCGCAGTGGGGGCGGATCGTATCCTGTCCGGCCCCGGGGAAGAATCGATCTTGCAGATCGCCGGTGAGATGACCGGCTGGCCGGTCCGGTCCGGACCGATCGCGGAAGATCTGGACGGGCTTCCGCCGCCGGCGTTGGATCTGCAGCGAACCATCGGATATGTGCCGGTGCTCACCACCCGGGGCTGTCCCTACCGCTGCCCTTATTGCGCCTCTTTTCTACTGGAAAAACGGCGGCGCCGCCGCTCGGTTGAATCGGTGGTGGAGGAAATCCGCCGATGGCACCAGGATTTTCATGTGGCCGATTTCGTCTTTTACGACGACGCCCTGCTGCTGGACGCCGAGATTCACGCCATTCCCCTGTTGGCGGCCCTTTCAGAAGCGGGGATGCCGGTTCGATTTCACACGCCAAATGCCCTTCATATCCGGGCTGTTACAGAGCCCCTGGCCCGGCTGATGCACCGGGCCGGTTTTGCCACCCTCCGGCTGGGGCTCGAGACCGCCGGTCGCGGGCAGCATCGGATGGAACAGAAGGCAACCGAATCCGAGTTTCAACGGGCAGTCGCGGCGCTGCGGAGTGCCGGCTTTTCTGGGAAGAGCATCGGGGTTTACCTGCTGGCGGGGCTTCCCGGCCAGAGCCTGGAGGCAGTCCTTTCCGCCGTCGAGGCGGTCAAACAGGCCGGGGTGCGGCCCATTCCGGCCTACTACTCTCCGATTCCGGGAACCGATCTGTGGCCCGAGGCGCAGCGCACCTCCCGATACGACCTGGAGAGGGACCCGCTTTACACGAACAACGCCGTGCTGCCGTGCTGGCCCGCTTTTTCCTGGCCTGCGGTGTCCAGAATCAAGGCGGCGGCCGGAGGGGCGGTGAATTGAAAAAAACAGCCGAGAAGAAAAAGGACCGTCAACTTTCTTCTAACGAGGCGACAAAAATCTCCATCGGTCTTCTTTGGCGGGCTCGGGCGGGGTTGCAAAAGCTGCTGATCAGCGCATCGATGTTCGACAAAAACGAGCTGATCAACCATGCCGCCGCTTCGGCCCTGTTTCTGCTGCTGGCGATCCCGCCGTTTTTTCTGCTGCTGATCATCGGTCTGGACCGCTATCTGTCGGCCTATCCGGAGATCTCCCTCCAGGTCTTCGACTTTCTGCGGACCATCAGCGAAAATCTCGACCGGGATTTTCTGGTGCGGATCGGTCTGCTCAGCGGCCGAACCGGCGCCATCGGATTTCTGGGAGCCCTCACCCTGATCTGGGCGAGCCGGCGGGCGATGCTCGCCGTGCACCGCGGCCTGCGGACCGTTTTTGCCTCGGAACGAAGCCGGTCTTCTTTCGGAATTCAGCTGCTGTCTCTGGGCGTGCTGTTTTTGCTGGTCTGTGCGCTGCTGGTGGGAACCCTTGTCAGCGTAGCGGTGCAGTTCATCCTGGGAGTGATGGCCGACCAGCCGGTGATTCGCCAGATCGCGGAACCGCTCATGCCGTATCTGCAGCGGCTGGTTCCTGGGGCCATGGCGGTAGGTATGGTTTTTCTGGCCTATCGATTCGTGCCGCCCAGGCGGCCCGGCAGCTTCAACAGCATGGTGGGAGCCCTGCTCTGTGCGGCTGTGGTTCTTCTTTCCCACGAGCTGTTTGCCCGTTTTGCCGGGGAGGCCCGCTACAGCATGATATACGGCGTCACCGGATCCGTGATTTTGCTGATCATCTGGATTCATCTGTCGTTTGTCGTGTTTTTTTTCTTTGCCCAGTTCGTCTACGTACTGGAGAAGCTCGATCAGATTCTGATCGAACGGCTCTATCTGCTGTTTGCAGATCCGGAAGCGAAGAAAAAGGGCTGGCTCGACCGCCAGCTTCTGGAGCAACCGAAGCGGATCTTCAGGAATCGACTCAAGCGCGTCGAGGCGGGAAGCCGGTTGTTTTCCGCAGGGGAGCAGGGATCCGAGCTTTTTTTTCTCTTCAGCGGCGAAATCGGGATATACCTGGAGGGAGAAGGCGGCATCGAGCCCATCGGCAAGGTCCAGCCAGGAGAAATGCTCGGAGAGGTCGCCTACCTGCTCGATGAACCCCGGGGTGCGACGGTGGTGGCGGAAAAAGACTCGCTGCTGCTGGAAATTTCTCCGGAGACCTTCGATGAACTGTTGCGCAAAAGTCCCCAAGTCTCCATGGGGGTCATCCGGGGCATGGGCCGCCTGCTGCAGCACGCCTTTCGCCGGTGCCGGCCCTAAAGAGTCGGTCAGTGGTCATCAGTCATTCATTAGGCATCAGGGGCGGCCAAACAACAATGCCTGATGGCCGTTGACCAATGACCAGTGACCAATCCACTATTTCCCCAGCCTCACCCGGATCGACCGGGCATGGGCCCCCAGCCCCTCTACGTCGGCCAGGCGGGCGGCGTCCGCTGCTTCGCGGAGGAAGGCTTCCCGGGTGTAGCGCAGAACGCTTGTCTTCTTGATGAAGTGGTCCACGGACAGGGCCGAAGCGAACCGTGCCGTGCCGGCTGTGGGCAGCACGTGGTTGGGGCCGGCGATGTAGTCTCCGATCGGCTCGGGGGTGTAGCTGCCGAGAAAGACGGCGCCGGCGCTGCGGATCTCGGCCAGCAGGTCGAAAGGGTTTTCCACCTGCAGCTCCAGATGCTCTGGAGCGATCCGGTTGGCCAGCTCTACGGCGGCCGCCAGGTCGGATACCACCAGCACCGCCCCGAAGCGCTCGACCGATCCGGCGGCGATCTCTTTTCGATCAAGGGATGCGAGCTGCTCTTTTACCCGGGCAGCAACTGCTTCCGCCTGCGGCCGGGAGGGGGTGATCAAAATGGCCGAGGACAGAGGATCGTGCTCGGCCTGGGAGAGCAGGTCCGCCGCCGCAAACGCGGGATCGGCGGTGTCGTCTGCGATGATCAGGATTTCGCTGGGTCCGGCGATCATGTCGATGCCCACGGTGCCGGCCACGAGTTTCTTGGCCAGGGTCACGAAGATGTTTCCCGGCCCCACGATCACGTCCACCTTGGGAATCGATTCGGTTCCGTAGGCCAAGGCGCCGACGGCCCAGGCGCTGCCGACCTTGAAGACCTTGTCGACGCCGACCTTGCCGGCCGCGGCCAGCAGGTGCGCGTTGACCGAGCCGTCCTTCATGGGCGGGGTCGCCATCACGATTTCTTCGACGCCGGCGATTTTCGCCGGGATCGCCCCCATGAGCACCGACGACACCAGGGGCGTCTTTCCGCCCTTGGCGCCGGGCACGTAGACCCCGGCCCGCTTGACCGGGCGGACCATCTGCCCCAGCAGAGTGCCGGGCCGGTCCGTGGTGATCCAGGATTGGGGAAGTTGGCGCCGGTGAAACGCCTCGATCTGGGCGGCGGCCCGGTTCAGGGCCCGGCTAAAGGACCGATCCACGGATTTGACCGCTTCTTTGATCTCTCTTCTAGAGGCCAGCAGCTGATCGGCGCTCATCCCGGGCGCGTCGAATTGCCGGGCATATCGGATTAGGGCATCATCTCCATGCCGCCTGACGTCTTCCAGGATCCGGGAAACCGCCTGCTGGTCTTTTTTGCGGAAGGTCAGACTCCGGTCCACGATCGATGCCAGTTTCTTTTCCGCCGCCTTCGACGGGTAGTCGTAAATCTTCATTGGTCCTGCTTTCTGTTCAGCCTCGCCGCCGACCGGGCCGATTCAAGGTTCCAAAGTCAAGATTCTCCGGCGCGAGATTTATACGAATCTTTTGGTCTCAACCAGCCAGTTTGATCAATTGTGAAACTTCCCCCGAAGC
>CAYPFH010000257.1:0-6190 GCA_964409825.1 uncultured Desulfobacterales bacterium
GTGCCCTACAAAAACCCCGGCATTGGCCGAAGTTTCAGACGAGTGAAACATCTTTTTATAGGGATTGTCATACATTTTTTAGACCGGCGATAACGGCCATTCACCGAGGAAAGCCGGATCAGCCGAAACAGAACGGAATTTTGACTATCCCGATAAAAAGTCGGATTTCGTGCTTCGGATTTCTGACGCCTATTTACCGGAAATTTGCATTGTGGCTCTGGTATGAAACGACTGTCGACAATACTGCAAACTATTAACCGCCTCCTGATCCTCGTGGCCGGTGTCGCCCTGGCGGCCATGGTCTTACTGACCTGCGCAAATATCTTCATGCGGGCCGTTGCCTCGCCCATCCGCGGAACCTTCGAACTGATGGGCTTTTTCGGCGCACTGTTGGCATCCCTTGCCCTGGGATACACTCAGCTTCACCGCGGCCACATTGCCGTGGACATTCTCGTTCAGCGGTTTCCCGCCCGGATTCGAAGAATACTCACCTCGATCAACAGCGCGGTCTGCGCCCTGTTTTTCGGGGTGGTGGCCTGGCAGGTCGCCGATAAGGCGGCGGTGCTGCGGGACACCGGCGAGGTGACCGAAACCCTCCGGATTGCATACTACCCGTTTACCTATGGAACGGCCCTGGGCTGCGTTTTTCTCGCTCTGGTGTTTATCCAGCAGCTGGCCGAATCGGTCGGCCTGGAAAAGAAAAAGGAGGAAGCGTGAGCCTGGCGGCTATCGGTGTCGTGGGAATCCTGGCGCTGCTTCTGGTACTGTTCTTTCTGGGCATGCCGGTGGGGTTTGCGATGGGGATCGTCGGCTTTTGCGGCTTTTGCATCATCGTTTCCGTCCCGGCAGGACTGAACATGGTCGGATCGGTGCTCTGGTCCACCTTTTCCAAGTACGGCCTCACCGTAATTCCGCTGTTCATTTTCATGGGTCAGGTGGCCTACTATTCCGGCGTGAACGAAAAGCTGTACCGCGCCGCCTATCACTGGATCGGCCACATCCGGGGCGGCATCGCCATGGCCACGGTCATGGCCTGCGCCGCGTTTTCGGCCATCTGCGGTTCGAACGCCGCCACCGCCGCCACCATGACCACCGTGGCCCTGCCGGAGATGAACAAATACGGATATGAGCCGAAGCTGAGCACCGGCGCGGTGGCCTGCGGCTCGACCCTGGGGGTGGTAATTCCCCCCTCGGTGGTGTTGATCGTCATCGGCCTTTCCACCGAACAGTCGATTGCCGAGCTTTTTTACGGAGGCCTCGGCGCCGGCATATGCCTGGCCGTGCTCCTGGTGCTGGGAGTTTACGGGGTTTGCCGCCTTTATCCGGACTGGGGGCCGGTGGGGCCGCGGACGACGCTGATCGAAAAAATCCGGTCTTTGTCGGGCGCGTTCGAGATGGCCGTGCTGTTTGCCCTGGTCATGCTGGGCCTCTACTTCGGCGTCTTCACCCCGACGGAAGCCGGTGCGGCCGGGTCCTTTCTGGCCGTGGCCATCAGCGTAGTCCAGGGTCGGATGACGTTTCAAAAGCTGGTCTATTCGATTCTGGATACCCTTCGCATCTCCTGCATGGTCATTACCATCGTGGCCGGTGCGGTCATTTTCGGTAAATTTTTGACCGTCACCCGGATTCCCTTCGACATCGCCGATTGGGTGGTGCATCTGCCGGTGTCCAACGTGGTGATCATGGCCATCGTATTCGGAATCTACATCGTCGGGGGCGCGGTCATGGATGCCCTGGCCCTGCTGTTGATTACGATACCGATTTTTTTCCCGGTGGCCGTGCAGCTCGGCTACGATCCAGTCTGGTTCGGCGTGACCATCACGGTGGTGACCACCTTGGGGGCGGTTACCCCGCCGGTGGGCGCAACGACCTATGTGGTGGGAGGAATGGCCAAGAATGTTCCGCTGCAGGATGTGTTCAGGGGGGTCGCCTACTTGCTGCCGGCATACCTGGTCTGCATCTTGCTGCTCATGATATTTCCGCAGATCGTGACCTTCCTGCCGGCGCTGCTCAAATAGCCCGCTTATGAAACTTCGGTCAAAGGCAATACACTGCCCAAAGCAAAAATGCGAAACAGGTAGGTTGGGCTGATCTTGTGAAGCCCAACATTCTCAGCTTTTATAAAAATCTTGATTCCCGCAAAAAACCCTGGTATCGGCCGGTGGAGTTGATCCGAAGCCACACCGCGGTTTTCCCCGTTGCTGCTCTTTTCTGAATCGGATACGGACCCCCGGTGCGCAGCGGATCCCCCAGAAGCCCGGGCCGCAACCCTGACTATGTGCGAGAAAATATAGCCTCTCACTGCGTTGCGGCTCGGGCTACCTTTTCTTTTTATAGGGGTTGTCATACCGCATTTTTCGACGCCCATCCAAGCCGCGGCCAAAAAATTCCAAGCACCAAATTCCAATGACCAAACAAATTCCAAGCACCAAATCACAATATCCAAACCTGAAAAACTGAAGATCAGAAGTTATGAGGGGGAGAAGGGCCGGTAAATTCCCCCGGGGAAGCCCATCGTCCCGCGCCGAGCATCGCAGATCCGGTCGGACTCGGCCCTTTCGCTGTTTGAGGCCCCCGTTCTTTGGGGGTCAAGATAAATGTAAAAATTTCGAATTATTCTATAAGGGTTTTATTCTCGATCAAATCCCGCTAGAACGTAACTTGATCAAGAGTGAAACTTTTTCTAACCCGTAGAAAGACTTCTGTCCTTGTTTGGATATTGTGATTCGGTGCTTGGTGCTTGTTTGGAATTTGGTGCTTGGGATTTGGTATTTCTGCCCCGAGCCTCTTCTTGCGCAGGGCCGGGCACCGTACCCGTCCTACGGAACCCCGGCTTCGACCATAGTTTCACATGAGTGCGCTATCCCCCGATGGCGCACATCTGGGCGCAAACGTCGATCGGATTGTCTTCTGCCAGGCTGTGGCAGCGGGGTTTGTCGCGGACGGCCCGCAGAAACACCGCCTTCAGGTCTTTGTCCAACAGCCCCTTCCTCAGGGGTACCAGCAGATCCTCCTCCCGATCCGAAAGCAGGCAGGGTCGCAGCTTGCCGCTGGCCGTCAATCTCAGGCGGTTGCAGCGGCTGCAGAAGTGGTGGCTCAGCGGGCGGATCAGGCCGATTTCCCCGGGAGCCCCTTCCAGCCGGAAGCGTTCGGCCGGCCCGTCGCCGGAGCCGTTTTGCACCGGCACCAGATTTCCCAGGGGTCGGATTCTTTCCAGGATCTCCGGTGCCAGCAAAGGGTTGCTGTCTTCCATCGAGGCCCGGCCGATGGGCATGTGCTCGATGAACCGCACGTGGAGCGGGTAGTCCAGCGACAGTCCGGCCAGCGCCGTAAGCTCGTCGTCATTGACTCCCCGCAATGCCACCGTGTTGATTTTCACCGGCGAAAAGCCGGCCTCCAGCGCTGCCCGAATGCCGTTCCACACGGCGTCGAACGCGTCGACGCCGGTGATCTTCTCGAATTTTTTCGGATCCAAGGTGTCGAGGCTGATATTCACCCGCCGAATCCCCGCCGCCTGCAGCTCTTTCAGGTGCAGCTCGAGCAGAACCCCGTTGGTGGTCACAGAAATGTCGGTCAGCTCATCGATGGCGGACATGTCGGACAGAAAACCGCAGATACCTTTTCTCACGAGAGGTTCGCCGCCGGTGACGCGCACTTTCGTGATTCCCAGAGTGGCGCCGATGCGGACCAGGCGAAGCAGTTCTTCATAGCGCAGGATCTCATTGTGCCGCAGTTTGGGGATGAGCTCCCGGGGGGTGCAGTAGATGCATCTCAGGTTGCAGCGGTCGGTAACTGACAGCCGCAGGTAGTTGAGGTGCCGGCGGTATTTGTCCGTCAATCCGTTTTCGTTCACGTCGAAATGCCTTGTGTGGTTTCAGGAGAAAATTTTTCCCGGTACTCTTGAATCTCGATCATCGGGGGCCGTTCATGGCCCTTGAAACGGGTAATGTCTGCCTTGTATTCTTTTCTGACCAGATTGAACTGGATCATTTCGTCGTACATCTTCTCGTGAAGGTCGATCATGCCGAGTTCCAGCTTCCGGTTGATAAACGTCTTTAAAATCACAAAGGCCATTTTCCCCAGGGCCCTTGTGTCCTGGTTGCGGTGGATCCGGCTATCCAAGTCGACCTGGGCCATGACCTCCAGCCCCCAATTGTGGAAAATATCCAAAATCATGCTCGTTTCGACCCCGTAGCCGATGGGAAAGGGGATTTTGTCGAAAATGTCCCGGTATCCGGCGTATTCGCCGGAAAGAGGCTGAAGGATCTGGGTCAGTTCCGGAAAGAAGATCGAAAACAGCGGCCGCACCACCAGTTCGGTGACCCGGCCGCCGCCGGTGGGACGGAGCTTGTTTTTGCCGACGGCGATGGGCCGGTCGTAAAAGGCTTTGACATACCGGATCCGGTCGTTAAGCAGCAGCGGGCCGAGCAGCCCGTAAGCGAACCGGTGGTGGATGTTCTTGATGTCGGCGTCGAGGTAGACAATGATGTCGCCCCGGGTGATGTACAGGGCCTTCCACAGGTTTTCCCCCTTTCCCCGGTATTGTTCCAGCCGGGGCAGGATGTCGTTGGCCTCGTATACGTCCGCACCGTAGGTTCTTGCGATTTCCCGGGTATTGTCGATGGAGCCCGAATCCACGACCACGATTTCGTCGATCAAAGGATAGCGGAGCATCAGCTCCGATTTGAGGATCAAGATCTCCTTGGCGATCGTTTGTTCCTCGTTTAACGTCGGCAGGCAAAGGGAAATCGTCAGGCCTTTTTTTTGCTTGGCGGACACCAGTCCGGCCAGGTCCCGGAACTCGGAATAATGAAAGGTGTTCGTCTTGAGCCATCGGTCATTCATCGCAGACTCCGGAATCGATGGCCATGATCACACCGATGATTGCGGCGATTCCCTTGTACATCGGCTCGATTTCCATGGTGGCGTCCTCGTCGTAGTAGTTGTAGCCGTGGGTGACGCCAAGGGTGACCGATGGTATCTTGTGGGAAAGAAGGATCGACAGGGCCGACTCGGTGGGATCGCTCACCGGTTCGATGCGCAGGGATCGGAGCACTGCCGCGCTGCGTTTGACCAGGGGGTTGTTGTACCGCAGGCGGGTGGCGCTCAAGTTGCTGATGGTGGAAAGCTTTAAATCGACCTGATCTTCGTGGCTGATTCCTTCGACGATGTCCTGAATGTCTTTATAGATATCCCTGACGATCCTGTCCGAGTGGCTCCGGATTTCCAGCCCCATGGTGGCTTCGTAGGCAACGGCGCCGTGGTCGACGCCCCCGGAGATTTTGCCGATGACGATCCGCGACCGGGGCCGCTGGGGCAGCCGGAGCTTCATGATCTCGTTGATTATTTCGTTGAGCACGAGAATGGCATTGGGAAGAAACTTGTGGGTGACGCCCGAACTCCTGGAGATCGAACATTCGATCTCGGCCCGGATCATCCCGTCGGAAAAATAGTTCAAGCGGCCCAGTTCTCCACCTTCTATGCAGACACCGCCGCGGATCGGACCTTTCCAGTTCTTGAGCAGATGCCGGATACCCCTCAGATTTCCCTTGCCGATGGATTGAATGATACCGGCCAGCACGATGTCCGATTCGAATCGAAGATCCAGGGTCTGAAACAGAAACGGAAGCGAGACCAGCACCCCGACGCCCACCGTATTGTCCATCAGCCCGGGGCCGGTGATCGTGTTTTCTCCCACCGAATAGTTGTATACGATGTCCTTGTTAAAGAAGGTATCCAGATGGGCGACCACGAAAATCGGCGGCTTGCCCGTTCCGGTGCCGTGAATGACGCCGACTGGATTCCGGTAGCCGTCGGTGGTAACTTCGTCGACCTGGAATTCCGCCAGCCGGTCCATGACAACTGAAATCCGCCGCTTTTCACGGAAGGTCGGCGCCGGCGTCTGTCCGATCAGCAGAATGTTGGCGATGATGGTGTCCCGCACGGTGCGAATCTGCTCCACCATGGCGGGAATCTGGTTCAGGTAGCCTTCCATGCCGCCCCCGGTTTCGGATGAACATCACGGCAGTGATTGTATGATCAAAAATGATATCAGACTGACCCAGGGGGTCAATGAAAATGGGTAAAATGTCTAAAATGCCTGAAATGAGCTAAAATGCCTAAATTGGTAAGAGAAAATCCCAAGCACCAAATCCCAAATTTCAAACAAGCACCAAGCACCAAATCACAA
>CAYPFH010000258.1:0-6174 GCA_964409825.1 uncultured Desulfobacterales bacterium
CCACCAGCACAGTGAGAGCCACGGTCGCCGATGCCAACGGAAACCCGGTGTCGGGTGAAACCGTGTCCTTTGCCGCCACGATCGGCGTTCTTTCGGCAGCGTCTGTCCAGACAGACATCTTCGGTACCGCCACGGTCACCTTTACTGCGCCGAACTCGACCGGCTCGGCAACGATTACGGCAATCACATCAAACCAGATCAGCACCACGGAGACCATAACATTGGTGGCGGCTCAGGTGGGCAGCATCTCTCTGGCGGCCGGAAGCTCCAGCCTGCCGGCCGACAATACTTCTACGACCCTGATCACCGCAACGGTCAGAGACCCATCCGGTAATCCGGTCAGCGACGGAACCACGGTCGACTTTAGCACCACCGAAGGCAGCCTGTCTGCGGCCAGCGCCAACACCTCCGGCGGCAACGCATCGGTGATCCTGACCAGTTCTGCCGTATTGGGATCGGCTTTGATCGATGCCACTTCCGGGGGCGTCTCGTCGACCACCAGCGTCAATTTTGTCGCCGGGCCGCCTGCGGCGGTCTCTGTCTCCGCTTCTCCGAACAACCTGACGGCTGACGGCGCCAGCACGAGCCTGCTGACCGTCCTGGTAGCGGATTCCGGCGGCAACCCGGTCAATGGAGAATCCGTTTCTTTTGCCGCCACTTCCGGAAGCCTTTCAGACTCATCGGTCCAAACCGATATCACCGGCGTCGCCCGGGTGACCTATACCGCACCCTCCGCCGTCGGAGCGGGAACAGCCACCGTCACCGTCACCACGACCAACAACATCACAGATACGGTGTCCATTACCCTGGTCGACGCCCAGGTGGGCGCCATCACTATAAGCCTCGGCAGTGCCAGCATTCCGGCAGACGGAATCTCCACCACCCTGATCACTGCCACGGTCACCGATACCGGCGGCAACACCATCGCCGACGGTACTACGGTAAACTTCTCCACCACGGCAGGCACCCTGTCTGCCGATAGCGCAGACACCTTCGGCGGAAACGCATCTGTCATTTTGACCAGCGCCACCACCGTCGGGCCATCATTGATCACGGCGACCTCGGGTGGTGTTTCCAGCTCCACCACCGTCTCGTTTACGGCCGGAGCGGCCGACGCGGCAAACACGACCCTGTCGGCCAGTCCGGGGGTTATCGCCGCAGACGGCGCCAGTTCCTCCCTGGTCACCCTGGCTGCTGCGGACGCCAATGGGAATCCGGTTGTCGACGGCACAACGGTGAGCTTTACCACCACCGCCGGGAGTCTATCTGCAGCAGCCGCCTCAACGACCAACGGAAGAGCCACTGTCAACTTGACCAGTTCCACCAGCAACGAAACTGCTACCGTAACGGCAGTCATCGACACCGTGACCAAAACCGTGTCGGTGGTGTTCGGCACCGGTGCCGGCTCCGGAGAGCCGGCCAACATTATCATTTCCGTCAACCCGGAATCGATTCAGGTGCAGGGGACCGGCGGCGTCTCGCGTACCACCATCACCGCCACGGTGGTGGACGAAAACGGCGAACCGTACAACGACAGCAGTGACAATATCCGCTTTAGGCTCCAGTCCGGTCTGAACGGCGGGGAATACATAGTGGACGCTTCCGGCAATCCCCAATCGACGATCACCAAGAGCACCTCCGGCGGCATCGCCGCCGTCTCGCTGCAGGCGGGTACGGCATCCGGGCCGGTGACAATTCTGGTGGAAGTGCTCAAAGACGGGTCCGGGACCCTTCTCGGCACTCCGACCACGGCAGTCAGCCCGCCGATCCTGATCGAGCCCGGTGCGCCCTTCAGCATGACCCTGTTTCCAGCTTCGGATGTGATCGACAATGCCAACGGCACCCTGAGCCAAATTTTTGCAGCCATGCTCCAGGATCGACAGGGAAACCCGGTAGCAGACGGCACCGGCGTCTACTTCGGCATTGTCGACAACCCGCCTAACGGGTATTTGTCCAACGGCGATGACGGAGAAACAACTGCCGATTTTGATGTTTTCACATCCTTTAGCACTAATTTCAGCGGTGATTCTGTAACGACACTAGACAGATTAATCATACTGGAAGGTCGGGATGAAGGCGGACATTTAATCGAATCAGCAGCAAACCAAACTGTGGATTTAATCTACAATCTTAAGGAAACTGATACTGACCTCGATTTTGTGGCAGGCAACGCCCAGTTGGGCAACATCTGCACGGTGGTTCCCACCGGCAACCTGATTCCGGACACCACCTGTACGCCGGCGACCGGCACGGCCGTCAAGGGCGTGGCACACAGCCGGCTCACCTGGTCCGAGCCCGGCATCTCGAAACCTTTCTATCTCTATGCCGAAAGTGCCGATCCGGACCTCAGCCTCGGCCAGGCCCTGAGTTCCACTTACGGCTCGGTGGGCCCCTGACGGTGGATATTAGGCTTTCCTCGAATCCGGTTTCGGCCTCAAACAACGCCGCTGTAACCACCCATGTACACAACGGCGACGCGCCAGCCAATGGCCTGGCGGCTGACATTCGCATCCGGCGATACGACCAACACGGGATCTGGAGCTGTCGGCACGGTTGATATACAGAATAAAACCGGTCAAAATGGTGTGGCCCAGACGATATTGGCCACAAACGGGGCGACCGCATCCGGCACGCAAGTCACCATAACTGTCTGCTGCCAGATCAACGGAACGACCTATACCGGCACAGCAACCTTGACTTTGAACTAGAACGAAGGGCATTATCGTCCAAAAACGAACGCGAACCCGCTCAACGAGACCGATCATGATAAAGAGATCCCATCCAATCAGGACTGCAGCGATTTTAGCAGCGATTCTTTTTCTTGTGTCGGCCTGCGGGGGAAAAACCCCCAAAAAAGAAGACAATACGTTTTTTTCCAAATGGAGCAAAGTGGCCGAAAAATCAAAAGGATATTCTCCTCCCGAAAAAGCCCAGCCCTCTGAGGCGGAAAAAGACGCGCCGAGCGATGCTCAAAAAACGGCTCTTTCGGAAGCTCTCCGAAAAGCACTTCCCCAGGAACGCGTAACCATTTCGATGTACGATGTCAGCCTGCCGGTGCTCCTGCGAAGCCTGGCTCGCAGCGCCGGTTTGAATATTGTCATCAGCGAGAAGGTCATCGGCCAGATTAGTCTTAAAATCAAAGAGGCACGGTGGGATGAAATCTTTGAAAGCCTTTTGAAGGCCCACGGCCTGGACTACGTATGGGACGGTGATGTTCTGCGGATTTTAACCATCGAGGACAAGGAAAAAAGCCTGGCGCAGCTCGAGGCAGAGCAGCGCATCAAAGAAAAAATACGGGAAATCGAAACGGTCGAACCCTTGTCGACCCGGGTGATTAAGATCAACTACGCAGATGCCCAAAACATGCAGGGAAATGTCGAAAAATTTCTTTCGAAAAAAACCGGTGGGGATGTCATCGGCGCTGTGATGGTCGATTCGCACACCAATTCGCTGATCGTCCAGGCCATGAAGTCCGATATCGATAAAATCGTCTCTGTGGTTGCCGATTTGGACAAGGCAACGCCGCAAATTTTGATCGAGGCGCACATCGTCGAAGCAACCCAGGATACGGCCAGAGAACTTGGCATCCAATGGGGCGGCCTTTATCACGGCACAGGGGATGGACAAAATTATTACATCACCCCGGGGGCAAGCACCGGGGGAAGCACCGGAACCACCATCGGTCAGCCGATTGCGCCGGAAGCCGGGACCGCCGCCAATTTCCCTGTAAAATCTCTTGCCTCGGGAATTACTCCTGATTTAGCCGGCCTTACCCTCGGTTTTCTTTCCCAGGATGTGGGCAACTACATATTGAATGTGCAGCTTTCTGCATTGGAGCAAGAGGGGAAGGTCAACATTCTTTCCAGTCCGTCGATCACGACTTTGGACAATCAAACGGCAGTGATCGAAAGCGGCAAAGAGGTGCCCTACCAGACCGTGGAAGACAAGGAAGTCAAGATTGAATACAAAGCGGCGGTCCTAAGCCTTGAGGTCACCCCTCATGTCATCGAAGGCAAAACATTAAAATTGAATATCAACACAAAAAAAGACGAACTCGATTTTGCCAACGCCGTCGGAGGCAACCCAGCCATCACGACCAAAAAAGCTCAGACCACGGTCATGCTATACAACGGGCAGACCACGGTAATCGGGGGGCTGAGCAGAGAAAATAAATCTAATGCTGAAACCGGTGTACCAGGACTGCGAAATATTCCACTGCTGGGCTGGCTTTTCAAAGGTGAATCGAAGGCCGCCCAGATGGAAGATTTGCTCATTTTTATCACACCTCACATTCTCGAAGAGCGCTCCTTAAAAATTGGACAGTTTGGCGCACCAAATACCGAAGACGCGTTCGAGCAGGAAGTAAAACCCTAGCCATGGACTATTTTTCGATCCTCGATTTGCAGCGGGAACCCTTTTCCAACTCTCCGGATCCGGAGTTTTTCTTCCAGAGCCGGCAGCACCAGGGGTGTCTGCAGCGGCTAGAGCTGGCCCTGCGTCTCCGCCGCGGTCTGAACGTGGTCATCGGCGACGTGGGCACCGGCAAGACCACGCTGTGCCGGCAGTTGATCCGTAAGTTTTCGGGCGATCCGGACCTGGAAACACACCTGGTCCTGGATCCGGATTTTTCCTCGCCCGTCGACTTTCTGCAGGCTGTCGCGGAAATGTTCGACCCAGGGCAACCGCCCCCCGAAACAGTCGATCCCTGGCAGCTCAAGGAAAAAATCAAGAACGCTCTTTTTCAGAAGGGGGTGGACCAGAAAAAAACCGTGGTGCTGATCATCGACGAGGGCCAGAAGCTTCCCGGTCAGTGCCTGGAGATGCTCCGCGAGTTTCTCAACTACGAAACCAACGAACATAAACTGCTGCAGATCGCCATATTCGCCCAACCCGAATTCGAAAGAACCCTGGAGAGCCGTCCCAATTTCGCCGACCGGATCAATCTCAAACATATCCTGGGTCCCATGGACTTTCGAGATACCCGGAACATGATCCGCTATCGGCTTTCCCAGTCGAGCGAGGCCGGCCATCGGGAAAACCTGTTCACGCTGGCCGGGCTGTGGGCCGTCTACCGCGCCACAGGAGGATATCCGAGGAAAATCATCCACCTCTGCCACCAGTGCCTTCTTTCAGTCATCATTCAAAACCGGCGCCGGGCAGGCTGGGCCCTGGTCCGGTCCTGCGGCAGGCGCGCCGGAGCTATCTCGCGGCGTTGGGGCTTTCGACCGGCCTTTGCGGGGGGTCTTTTTCTGGCATTGGCGGCGGCAGTGGTCTTGCTGGCGCCGATTCCTGGACTTCAGCCGGTCGGGCAATGGATGTCCGACTCGAGCCCGGGTCCCGGCTTGGATCAAAAACGCATCCCTGCCGAAGTACCTGAAACCGATCGGAACCGGTTGGCAAGCCGCGAGTCTCACGCATCTTCCTCCCCTCCAGCCCAGGCCGGCGAATCGGAAGATTCTGTTATCGCGGTATCCGATCCGGTTTCCAAAACCGGCAAAAGCGCCGCACCTCTTTCCTCATCGGAGGCCGTCGTTGAAAAAGCAGCGGCAGAGGCGGAACCCCCTGCCGTCCGCCCTGCCGGCAAAGAAACAGGCTCCTCGGCAGAGACCGATGCGACTGAGACGGCGGCGCTGGAAGCCGTCGAAAAGACGGCCGCACCGGAAGGTGAAACAAAGCCCCCGGAATTTTTGGGCACGGTCGTCCTCCAGAGGCGGGAAACCCTCTGGCGGCTCGTGGAAAAGGTGTACGGTGTCTTTGAAGAAGATTACCTGGAATCGATCCGGCGCGCCAACCCGCAGATTCGAAATCCGAAGCGGGTTGAAGTCGGTGTGGGCATTCGGGTACCGGCGATTGCGGCGGAAGTCCAGCCGCCCAGATCCCGAATCTGGTGGATCCGTCTGGGGCAAAAAACCGGCCTGAACGAGGCCATCGACGTGCTGCGCGGCCATCCCGAAGACATGCCGCCGATTCGCGTGCTCCCGCACTGGCATCCGTCAGAAGGGCTGGCGTTTTCCGTGCTCCTTCGGGAGCGATTCACAGACAGGGCCGCCGCCGGACTCGAACTCGATCGCTTGAAAACGGCTTCCGGCGTCGAGGCGGAGCTCGTCTCCGACTGGAAGCCCGACACCGTGTTCTATGCGGATCCTTATCGAGGTTGAGGTTCTGGGTTCAGAG
>CAYPFH010000259.1:0-6170 GCA_964409825.1 uncultured Desulfobacterales bacterium
ATGAAGAAGCTCATCACCCTGACAGTCAACGGCAAAGATCACGAAGTGGCCGTTGCGCCCAACGAAACCCTGACCGATGTGCTCCGCTATGGGCTGGGTTTGACCGGCACCAAGAAAGGGTGCGAGGTGGGAGACTGCGGATCGTGCACCGTCGTCATGGACGGCAAGCCGGTCAACTCGTGCCTGGTGCTGGCCATGCAGGCCGCTGGACGGCCCATTGAAACCATAGAAGGGCTGGAGACCGAAAAAGGCATGCATCCGCTGCAGGAAGCGTTCGTGGAAAAAGGGGCCATCCAGTGCGGATTCTGCTCGCCGGGAATGATTCTCTCGGGAAAGAGCTTGCTGGAGAAAAACCCAACCCCCTCCGACGCCGAGGTTCGCGGTGCTATTTCCGGCAACCTTTGCCGCTGCACCGGATACCAGAAAATCGTCGATGCCATCCAGTCGGTCAAATCCGAATAATCGCCAAGGAGAACCTTTCATGAGCCGATTCAGCGTAATCAACTCCTGCGCCCGCCGAATCGACACCCCCGACAAGGCCACCGGCCGGGCGGTGTTCATCGACGACATGACCTTTCCGAACATGCTCTACGGCGCACTTCTGCAGAGCCCCGTTCCTCATGCACGGATTTTGAGCATCGACACCTCAGCCGCTGCCAAGCTGCCGGGGGTGAAGGACATCGTGACCGCCAAAGAAGCCGGCCTCGTCAAATACGGGGTCAGTCCGGCCCGCTACGACGAGATCCTGTTCTGCCGCGACAAGGTCCGCTATGTCGGAGACGAGATCGCCGCGGTGGCGGCCGTGGACCGGGAAACCGCCGAGGAGGCGGTTTCCCGGATCAAGGTCGAATACGAGGAGCTGCCGGCGGTGTTCACCGTGCAAGAGGCCATGGCCGAGGGCGCCCCTCAGCTTCATGAAGAATATCCCGGAAACATCTGCGCCGAGGTCCACCAGGAGTTCGGCAATGTCGCGGCCGCCTTTGACGACTGCGACCTGATCAAAGAGAGCACCTTCAAGAACAAGCGCCAGGATGCCGCCTTCATCGAGCCGATGGGCTGCATCGCCAGCTTCGATCTTTCCGGCAGGCTGACCCTGTACAGCTCCACCCAGGTGCCCCACTACGTCCAGCGAACGCTGGCCATGGTGCTGGGGCTCGACGTGGGCCGGGTCCGGGTGGTCAAACCCTATGTGGGGGGCGGTTTCGGCATCAAGGCGGCGGCCAACTCCGGGGAGATGGCGGCATCGCTTCTTTCCATGCGCACGGGCCGACCCGTGAAGCTGATCTACTCCCGGGAGCAGGTGTTCATGTTCGGCCGCGCGCGGCACGGCTTCGTTCACAAGATGAAAACCGGCGTGAAAAAAGACGGCACCCTGATGGCCCTCGAGCACGAATGCTACCTCGACGGCGGGGCCTATTCGAGCTTCGGCATCGCCACGGTCTACTATGCCGGCTCGCTTTTGGGCGGCCCCTACCGGCTGCCGAACATGAAATACGACGGATACCGGATCTACAACAACAAGCCGGCCTGCGGCGCCCAGCGGGGCCACGGCGGCGTGGCCGCCCGGGCCGCATGGGAACAGCAGCTTGACGAGATCGCAGAAAAGCTCGGCATGGACCCGATCGACCTGCGGCTCAAGAACATGATGAAGACCGGGGACGCCACATGCAACGACCTGAACATGAGCAGCCTCGGCATGGAAGAATGCATCGAGGCTGTCAAGGCAAACTCGGGATGGACGTCCAAAAAAGGGAAGCTGCCCAAAGGGAAGGGAATCGGCATGGCCTGCGGGTTTTTCGTCTCCGGGGCCGGCTATCCGATCTACCGGTCCGACACCTACCACGGCACCGTAGTGATCAAGCTCACCGAAGACGGCGGCACCGCCCTGGTATACACCGCCTCTGCCGAAATCGGCCAGGGCTCGGACACCACCTTTGCCATGATCGCCGCAGAAGCGCTGGGGGTGCCGCTTTCCGCCGTAAGGCTGGCCTCCGGCGACACGGATATGGGCGTCGATTTGGGCGCCTACTCCAGCCGCCAGACCCTGATGACCGGCCACGCCGTCAAGGAGGCCGCAGAAGACGTCAAGGCCCAGGTGCTTGCCGTGCTGGCAGACGAGATCGGCGTGCCGGCCGATCAAACGAACATCAAAGACGGCAAGATCGTGTTTTTAGATGGAGACGTCGATTTTTCCGCCCTTCGGACCCGTTACATCAAGGAGCACCGGGGCTGGACAGACAACCCCGAAGACGGCCCTCTCACCTTCAAGGAGGCTTCCCGGATCGCCTATTTGGCCAAAGGCTCCATCGTGGGAACCGGAAAGTACAAACCCCCCGAACTGGGCGGCAAGTTCAAGGGGGCTGCCGTGGGCACTTCGCCGGCTTACGGGTGCTCGGCCCAGGTGGTGGAGGTCGCCGTCGACATGGATGCGGGACACATTACGGTGGAAAAAATGACCGACGCCCACGACTGCGGTCTGGCCATCAACAAAACCTCGGTGGAAGGCCAGATGCAGGGTTCGCTTTCCATGGGGCTGGGAGAGGCCCTCTATGAAGAGGTCAAATTCGACGAACGGGGCCGGGTGATCAATGCAGACCTTGCCGAATACAAGATCGCAACCGCCCTGGACATGCCCAACGTCGATGCCATCATCGTGGAAACCAACGAACCCAACGGCCCGTTCGGCGCCAAGGAGGTGGGAGAAGGGGCCATCATGCCGACCATCCCGGCCATCTTGAACGCCGTCTACAACGCCACCGGGGTGAGGTTCTACGAGCTTCCCCTGACGCCGGAGCGGGTGGCCATGGCGCTGAGAAAGGCGAAAGAGGAAAAATAAGGGGCATTTGCGGGGGATTTTAGAAGAATTCCTAAAATGCCTGAAATGAGCTAAAATGCCTGAAATTGAAAAACCACTCATCACAAGGTAGCTTTAGAAACTACCCTGTAAAAAGCAACCAGCAGGCGGAGAGCATGCTTTCTGCCCGCTGCCTGCTTCATTCTGGCTACTGAAGGTTCTTGCATCCAGGATCCAGAATCGGTATTTACCCGTCATGCTCTCTGAAGAAGAAAAGCAACGCTACGCCCGGCAGATCCTGATCCCGGAAATCGGCGAAGAAGGCCAGCAGCGGTTGAAAGACGCCGCGGTGCTGGTTGCCGGGCTGGGCGGGCTCGGATCGGCGGCGGCCTGCTACCTGGCTGCGGCCGGCGTCGGCACCCTGCGGATCGCAGACCGGGACACGGTGTCGCTGCCGGACTTGAATCGGCAGATCCTCTACACGGAAGCCGACATCGGAAGGGTCAAGACCGATGCCGCACAACAGAGGCTTTCGGCCCTGAACGGTTCGTGCAGCATCGAGGCAAAGACCACCGACATATGTGGGGCGCCTGTTGAACTGGTCAAGGGTTGCGACCTTGTCATCGATGCCACAGACAACCTTACGGCCCGCCGGGCGCTGAACCGGGCCGCGGTCCGCTCCGGCACTCCGATGATCCACGGCGGGATCGAGGGCTTTTCCGGCACCGTGGCCGCGATCCTGCCCGGAAAAACCGCCTGTCTCGAATGCCTGTTTCCGGCCCGGGGGAGGGATCCGGCTTCATGCCCGATTCCCGCCCTGGGACCGGTGGTCGGGATGGTGGCATCGATTCAGACAGCCGAGGCGGTAAAGCTTCTGCTTTCCGCAGGACGATCGCTGACCGGCAAAATGCTGATGATCCGGGCCGACACGGCGGAATTCAAATTCATCGAAACCCGGCGCAACCCCGACTGTGCCCTGTGCGCCTCGATATAAGACCCATGACCGACTCCATCCAGATTACCGCCAACGGCATGACCGAATCGGTGCCGGCAGACAGCCGCATCGAAGACCTCATCTCGCGGTTCGGCGAAAAGGACCCTCACCTGATCGTGGAGCACAACGGCCGGTTCGTTTTCGCCCAGGAGTATCGGACCCGCACCGTCTTCGCCGGAGACAGGATCGAGTTCATCAACCCGAACTTCGGGGGATAAAAAAAGGCGCCGGAGAGAAAATGTTCTCTTTACGGCGCCCTTTTTTTCTCAGGATCTGGTGGACTACTCCATCACGACCAGCACCACGCGACGGTTTAGGGTTCGGCCTTCGGGGAGGCTGTTTTTGGCCAGGGGTTTTGCCTCGCCGTAAGAGATGACGCTCATACGGGCAAGCGGAACGCCGCAGGTCGTATGCAGGTAGCGTTTCACCGTATCGGCCCGTCGTTCTCCCAGGGCAAGGTTGTATTTTTCCGGGCCGGCGCTGTCGGTATGACCCTGGATTTCGATGAACACGTTTTTGTTCTCGGCCTTGAGCCGGGCGGCAAAGTCATCCAAGGCGGCTTCTGCTTCCGGAGAAAGGGCCGCTTGATCGAAGCCGAACTTCACGGTGCTGTCGAGCCTGATCTCGTACAGGAAACGGCCTTTGGCCAGGTTTCCGGCTTCCTGGGCGCGGGATAAGGCCTCTTTTGCCGTTTCGGACAACCGTTCGAGCTTCTCGGTCTGGACGGCATCGGATTGTTTCAGGCCGACGACCTCCCGCTGGAGCGTGCCTACATTTTCTTCGAGCGCACCGATTCTGGCCTCCGAAGCGCTCAACTGTTCGTCGACATATTGCTGGCCGGCGCACCCGCTCATGGCCAAGACAACGGCTCCTGAAACCAAAATGCGCTTGAAAACGGTATTCATCGTTGATTCCTCCTTGATCGGATCCTGCTTCGACCGGTACGGCGTTTTGACATCCCGGGTCGCCTTCCGTCGTCCCAATCGGCCGTTCCCAGGATCTGTGCCCGGCGCTACCGGCCGCCCGTGGATCCCCTTCCGGAGATTCCCCGTCCGGCAAGCGGATTGTACAACTTGGTAATGGCGAATTTCATGACATCCAGGGATTTCATTTCCGTGATAATCCCCAACAATGTCTGGCTCGGCGCTTCGGGAAGAACGCAGGCGTTGTTTTCGTCAAAGGCCAACCCCTCAAACCCTTTCGACAATTTTTTCTGATCCTTTTTGCTCATTCCGACCTGAAACACCTTTTTCCCGCCGATCTCCTGAACCTGATCGGCCAGCCCCGCCTCGTCGACTTTTTTTAGATCGTCATCGCCCAGAAACAGATTGATGTAAAAATCCGCCATCATTGCCTCCTTTTTCAAATGAAGATTGATAACCCCTTCCGCTGATAATTGCCGGCTCAACCAGATTACTTTACCTTTACCGCGGCGGCCTGTCAATTCCCAAGCCGCCGCCGCGGCATTTTCCGCCGCAATCCGGACTTTTTCCGGCGAGAATCTCGATGGCCCCGACACGGACGGCGGCGGCGCTGTTTTCAGTCTCATCGGCCCGGGCTCAGGCGTTGGATGCGCCGGCTTCCTTTCCAATTGAACAGGACCATCCCGGAAAAGACCAGTGCCATTCCTGCCAAATGATACCCCCGCAGGGCTTCTCCGAGCCATACTACGGCCATCCCTGAAGCGAACACCGGAATCAGGTTGACAAACAGCCCCCCGCGATTGGGGCCGACCATGTCGATACCCCGGTTCCAACAGAAATACGCAACGATCGAGGGAAACAAGGCGACATACATGATGCTCAAAACGACGTCCTCGTTGAGGGAAAACCCGCCCCGAACGGCAAGCTCTGCGATGTAGAGGGGAAAAAGACCCGCGACACCGATGCCGAAGGAAAAAACCAAAAAACTCAAGGGGTGGATCGGCGGCCTTTTCCTCAAAAAGGCCGAGTACAGCGCATAGAGCACAACGGCCACTCCGATGATGAGATCGCCGCGGACAAAGGACATGGAAAGCAGCGTGGCCAGATCGCCTCGGAGGATGACGACCAGGGCCCCGACCATACAGAAGCCGACGCCGAGGATCTGCAGCCCCCCTATTTTTTCCCGGAATGCAGCCAGAGAAATGATGATGACCAAGGCGGGCATCGTGGTCTGGACCAGGGCGCCGTTGATGGCCGTGGTGGTGTGCACCCCGGTGTACAACAGGGTGTTGAAGCCGGTGATGCCGGTCACGCCGAGAAAAACCATGATCTTCCAGTGCCGGAGGACCTGGTCCAGGTCTGCTGCCGCCCGTTTCCAGCCGAAGGGAAGCAGGATGAAAAAAGCGAGCGTCCATCGCCAGAAGGCAAAGCCCACCGGCGGGATCAATTCGACGACCCC
>CAYPFH010000260.1:0-6159 GCA_964409825.1 uncultured Desulfobacterales bacterium
GGCGTGTTCACCATCGACCTGGGCTGGCGCATCACCTCTTTTAACAGGGCGGCCGAAAAAATTACGCGGGTAAAGAGCGCGGAAGCGCTGGGCCGGCCCTGCAGCGAGGTGTTTCGAGCCAGCATTTGTGAAAACGCCTGTGCACTCAAACGAACGCTGACCACCGGCATGCCGACCGTGAACATCACCGCCCGCATCGTGACCGAAGGCGGCATGCGGGTCCCGATCCGGATTTCAACAGCCCTATTGAAGGATGCGGGCGGCAGGGTGGTAGGCGGTGTCGAGACGTTCCAGGATCTCACCCAGGTCGAGCAGCTTCGAAAGGAGCTCGAATCCCGCTACACCTGCGAGGACATCATCGGACGAAGCAGCCCCATGATGAAGCTGTTCGAGGTTCTGCCCCAGATCGCGGAAAGCGACAGCACCGTATTGATCGAAGGAGACAGCGGCACCGGCAAGGAGCTTTTCGCGCGGGCCATTCACAACCTGTCGGCGAGAAAGAACAAGAATTTCGTCGCGGTCAACTGCGCCGCCCTGCCGGACACCCTGCTGGAATCCGAACTTTTCGGCTACAAAGCAGGGGCGTTTACCGGAGCGGAAAGGGACAAGCCGGGCCGATTCGCCGCGGCCGAGGGCGGGACCCTCTTTCTGGATGAAATCGGCGACATCTCCCCGGCCATGCAGGTCCGGCTCCTTAGGGTACTCCAGGAAAGACGCATCGAACCGCTGGGAGCCGTCAAGTCCCAGGAAGTGGACGTACGGGTGGTGGCCGCCACCAACAGGAGTCTTTCGGGGCTGGTCAAAGCCGGCAAATTCCGCACCGACCTCTTCTACCGCATTCACGTGGTTCAGCTCAGACTCCCCCCCCTGCGGGAAAGGCGCGCGGACATCCCCGCCCTGGTCGACCACATGGTGGCCAAGTTCAACCGGCTCAAGGGAAAAGACATCTTCGGCGTATCGGAAAATGTCATGGAGCAGCTGATGCGCTATGACTATCCCGGAAACGTGAGGGAGCTGGAAAACATCATCGAGCATGCCTTCGTGCTCTGTCCGGAGGGGTTTGTCGGTATCCGCCACCTGCCTTTTGAACTGCGGCCCGCCGACAGCGAATCCGGAACAGAGCGAAACACCGACATGTCTTTACAGGCCATGGAAAAGACGATGATTTCAGAGGCTCTTCAGCGGTGCGGGGGAAACCGGAAAAAAACGGCAAAAAAACTCGGCATCGACTACACGACATTGTACCGTAAAATCCGGCGACTGGGAATCGATCCGCCGGCCGGCGACGGGCGGAAACGAAACAAATGAAGCTTTCCGAGTTTTTTTGCCCGGGCTGCGGTTTTCATGCTACGAAGATTCGGAAATCGTCTGCAACTAAGTCGTCCGTCCCGGAGAGGAAAGACCATGGAAACCTGTACATTCTCCCATTTCATGGAAACATTGAAACCCTGGCTTGACCGCGACTATATTCACAGAGCAAAAGTGGATGAAGCCGGCCGCTTCGTGCTCCTCTTTGCCGACGGCGGGCAGCGGGTCTTTCGACTCGACGGATGCAGCCGGGAGGAAACGGGAAAAGTCATCGAACTGATGCGAAGCAGCGGCATCCGGGTGGACCCATGACCGGCATCGACGATCCGGAGGTAAGCCGATTCGTGTTTCACCCCCGGCCGGAAGGCATCGGCGGACCGGCGTCGGCCCTCGAGACCACCACCCAAACCACTGACGGGGCCGTTATCTGCGGCTACCTGCATTCGAACAATTCCAGCGACACCCTGATGCTCTTTTTCCACGGCAACGGGGAGATCGCCGCAGATTACGCCCCCCTGGCCCACCTGTACACCGAATGCGGGGGCTGGTTCTGGGTGGTCGACTACCGGGGATACGGCAAAAGCTCCGGTTTTCCGTCTTTTTCCCAAATGCTCGCCGATGCAGAGACCCTGCTTGACGATGTGGCGGCCGTCGAGTCCGCCGCGGGCAGGCGCTTTTCGAAAATCATCGTCATGGGAAGATCCCTGGGCAGCGCATCGGCCATCCACCTTGCGGCCACCCGCCCGGACCGCTTGCACGGGCTGGTGTTGGACAGCCCCTTTGCCAACGGCCCCGCGCTGATACGCCGCTTAGGCGGCCCCGAGGTCGATTTGCGCCTTACCCCCGGCGTTGCCGACAATCAGGAGCGGATGCGAAGCTGCAATCTTCCCACCTTGATCATTCACGGCACCGAAGACTGGATCATCCCTATGAACGATGCCGAGGCACTTTACCGGGCGTGTCCCGGTGGGCAGAAGCACCTGGTCAAGATCCCCGGCGCAGGCCACAACGATCTGCTGCTTCGGGGGGCTGAAGACTACTTTTCGGAACTCCGATCGCTTGTCGAGTCGATTCACCCGGCAGGCATTACCGATTGAGCATTTTTGACAGGCACCACCGGCCGCTTCCGGCCGTAAATGGAACCAAGAATCCCTATAAGAAAGCGATGAGATGAAAACAAAGACCGGCATTCTGGTGGCGCTGATTCTTTTCGGGATCATCGATACGATCATCCCCATCCCTATTACGGCATTTTTCCTGATTTATGTGTTCTACGCCAAACCGCCGTGGTTTCTGGATGAAGTGCACCGCATATACCGCGGCCGCTGACCGTCATCGCATCCGGAAGGATCACCCCATGTTCGGCTATGAAGAAATGGCAAAGACCGTCACCGGCGCATGCGCGATCACGTGGCCCGGTTCCGTCAATAGTAAAGGTCACGCCCGGTAAGGATTACGTACTCTCAATCCTTTTTGATAATGGCGAAAGTGGCACGTTGGATATGAAGCAGTTTCTGGATTTTGGTGTCTTCAAGCGGCTTAAAGACTATAATGCATTCAAGAAAGTCCGCGTCTCCTTCGACACAATCGAGTGGGAGTCCGGGATAGATCTTGACCCCGAATTTGTCTATGAAGAATGTAAAGCCAGCGCACAACAGTATTCAGGCTGACCCACAAAAGCCGGTGCGATTTTATGCTAAAATCGAAGGCTCAGGTCGGCTTTTTGGGGCAGCTGATCCTGGGTGTTGAGCACAAAGAGATATTATGATGTAAAAAAAGGATCCGGTGCTTTCGAAGATCGTCTGCACCGAAGAAAGCCGAATCGACCCTCGATATGACTGCCGTCAGGGCGAACACCTACCCACAGCTGATCGAATATGAACGGTGGTACTGACAATGCCATATCGTGTGCGATCGTTTTCGGAACCGGCATCGCCAATCCCACTTGACCACGCCCGGAGGGCGTGGATTTTTACTTCCCATTAAATTCCAAGGGGGGACGATCGACGAATGATCAAGAAAATCAGCACACTGTATTTCAGCCCGACAGGCACGACGGAGAAAATCGTAACCTGTGTCGCGGAGAAAATTTCGGAAAATTCCGGAGGGAAAATTCCGGTCGCCAATATCGACTTTACCTTGCCCGAAGCCCGGGAAAAACCGTATTCCTTTGGCAGGGAGGACCTTGTCATCGCTGGCGTTCCGGTCTACGCCGGCCGCGTGCCCAATGTGCTGCTGAAATTCTTGAACACCCTTTCCGGCAACCAGGCGGCGGCAGTCGCCGTCGTTCTCTACGGAAACCGGGATTATGACGATGCGCTGATCGAGTTCAAAGACATCCTGGAATCAAATGGCTTTACTGTTGTCGCCGGCGGCGCGTTTATCGGCGAGCATTCCTTTTCGACGACCCTTGCGGCCAACAGGCCCGACGAACAGGATATGGCTGCCGCAGCAGATTTTGCTGCCAAGATATATGATAAAATAAAGAGCCCGGGTGAGCATCCTGCTGTTGCCGTAAGAGGCAATAGACCTTACCGGGGTTATTACATCCCGAAGGATCGAAACGGCAACCCCGTCAGCATCCTAAAAGTTACTCCCAAGACCAACGGTGAGTGCATCGATTGCAAGCTTTGCAGCGAGGTTTGTCCCATGGGATCGATTGATCCAGACGAGGTCTCCAAAATAACAGGCATTTGCATCAAGTGCTGCGCATGCATCAAAAAATGTCCTGTCGGGGCGAAATATTTCGATGATGAAAATTATTTGCGGCATAAACATGAACTGGAGGTCGAGTTTACCGGTACGCGGCGGGAACCGGAAAGTTTTGTATAGAAGTGATGTCAAAACATCGAGGTTTTGACATCACTTCTATGAACGATCTCAAAAAGAAGCCTGCCTGACGGCGGCATTCGACTGACATGGCCCCTTTGAACCCCTGAACCCCGGACCCCTGAACCCTGAACCCTGAATTCTGAACCCCCACCAAGGAGAACCATCCATGACCGAGCTTGCCTTCCAGGATCACTACCCCGAGGATGTGGCGCACTGCTACGGCTGCGGCCGGCTCAACGAGGCCGGCCACCAGATCAAAAGCTACTGGGACGGAGACGAAACCGTGGCCCGGTTCACCCAGGAGCCCTACCACACGGCGATTCCCGGCTACGTCTACGGCGGGCTGATCGCCTCGCTCATCGACTGCCACGGCACCGGTACGGCCTCTGCCGCCGCCTACCGGGCCGCCGGCCGGGAAATGGGCACAGATCCCCCCCTTCGCTTCGTGACCGGCTCTTTGCACGTCGACTTTCTTCGCCCCACGCCCCTTGGCCCCGAACTGGAGATCCGGGGGAAAATCCTGGAGGTAAAAGAAAAGAAAGTGGTGGTGGAAGAATCCCTCTCGGCCGAGGGCAAGGTCTGCGCCAGGGGAAAGGTGGTGGCCGTGCTCATGCCCGAGGGGTTGAAGCCGCGGTAAGCGGCCATCGTACAGGTCCAAGCCCAAAGGAAGTTTTTTTTGCGAGCCGAATTTTCCATTGCCTCGGCGCAGCCTGTCCGCCCGCATTATTTCAGAAAGGGATCACCAGCCGTAGATCCGCGCCACCGCCCGGGACAGCAGGAGCCGAAAGGTTTCCGCATCGTCATCGCTGATCGGGCATCTGGCCTTTTTCTCGCCCCGGCTCATGGCCATGAAATAGCCGAAGCGTTCGCCCTTGTTCACCTGCAGGCAGCTCTTGGGAAGCGTGCCTTCGCCGACTTCTCCCTCGTAGGCCTTGTTCGGGTCGTGCACGATCCTGCAGGCCCGATCCTGGAAGCCGGCCAGGATCTGCTGGATGTCTGCGTCGGAAAGCTTCATCGACACCTTGTTGGGCCAGTCATAGACGGGATTGCCGCGGCTGTCGGTCCGGTCGGTGGCGTTGGCCATCTCCACCATCAGATGGCCCTTTTTCAGCACCCGAACCTCGCCGCCGTCCCGGGTCTGGAAGGTCTCTCCGGCGAAATGGGCCGGCTTTAAGGTGAGCTGCACCGATCCGGTGCGGTTGTGGACCGCAAACCGGGGAAACTGCACCTGCGGCTGCTCGTTCATGGGTCGTTCCTCCTTTAGTGGGGGTTGAGGGTTCTGGGGTTCTGGATTCTGGGTTCTGGGTTCTGGGTTCTGGATTCTGGGTTCTGGGTTCAGGGGTTCTGGGTTCTGGATTCTGGGTTCTGGGTTCTGGATTCTGGGTTCTGGGTTCAGCGGTTTGCGTCTTCGCGCTGCGCGCTTCGCCGCACAGGCAGGGTTTCAGGGGAACGGGGAGAGAAAATCGCACAAGATTTTTCCCGCCCCCTCAGGCCGTTGGGTGCTTTTAACCGGGAACCGTGAGCGGTGAACCTCTGAACCTGTAAAACCTTGATTCTTCGCCTTGAGCAATAACCGTACCGGAGCATGGACAGGGGAAGCTTCCGGTGGCCGCCTTTCCCGGCCCGGGAAGCAATGTTTTGTTTTGACGGGATTTTTATCGAATGTCGAAATTCAGGGGGCGGATCGAACGGCGGGAGGGGCCGCTTTCCGGGGGACGGCCGCTGCCCGGCTTTCAGGGCAGCGGCTGACCCGGAGATTGTGCATTGCCTCCCATTTCAGGCGCAATCAAAGCCGCCGGGGAAACTATCCCGGCACGGTCACCGCTTATGTGCAGGTTTTCAAAAGAGCCCCTTTTCTCAGCTCACAGGTTTGGCTGAGAGAAGCGAAGCCCAACAATGAAATTGCCCGGCGGTGCGGTCAGTTTGATCAAGGGGGAAACTTCCCAACCCGTCATCCCGGCCGCAGCGGAGCCCCGCATCAAAGCCTGCCCCGGACTTGATCCGGGGTGCGGGATAAAC
>CAYPFH010000261.1:0-6073 GCA_964409825.1 uncultured Desulfobacterales bacterium
CTGGGCCGATGAGGTTCTATTTTACGCCGACTGCCTGAAAAAGGCGCCGAACAAGACTCGAACGCACCACAATCTGGGAATGGCGCTGGCGAATGACGGCCGACTGGATGCGGCCATCGATCATTTCCGGCAGGCGCTTCGGATCGATCCCGGTCATGTTCAGGCCCGGGATGCGCTCGGTGCAGCACTGGCTAAAAAAGGGCTTGCCCCGGATGAAATTGAATCATTCGAAGAAAATCCTTTCGCCCTGGTCAACATCGGCAATGCCCACTTTCGGAAAGGCGAATGGGAAAAAGCCAAAGACCATTACCTCCGTGCGCTGGCAATCCGGCCCGGGGACACGGATATGTTGAACAACCTTGGACTGGTTTTGATCGAACTGGAGGACTGGCAGGAGGCGGATCGGATTTTCCGCCGGCTTCTCAGCGAAAGGCCGGACGACCCGAAGCTGTATTTCCATCTTGGCCTTTTGCAGGCCAGGCAGGGAAGAGACAAGGAGGCCGTCGAGGCTTTTGACCGTGCGGTGATGCTCCGCCCCGATTATCCCGCGGTCTACAACCAGATGGGGCTGATCTTGATGCGCCGGGAAAATCGAACCGGCGCATGCCATTTTTTCGACTTGGCCTTGCAAGTACAAAATGATTTTTCTCCGGCCCAGAAAAATAAGAAATCTTTTTGCAGTGAGCCATGAGACCGCTTCGAGAGATTTCGATCGTCCATGTTTTCCGGGTGACGCATTAATTCATGAATTACGCTGTCGTCGAGTTTTCAGAGCAAGCCCTGGCAAGGATATAGTCATGTATGAATGCGGGACCAATCGATTTCAGATTTTTTTCGAAAATTCGGCCTATACAGGGCTAAAAAACCTTCTGTACAACTACCGCCTTCGCAAACGCAGTGTGGCCAAACATGTACCCGCTGGAACTCTGGTTCTGGAGCTCGGAAGCGGATTGTCCCCGATGATCACCGGTATCGACACCGTCGTGTACTCGGATATTTCGGTTTCTGCCCTCGGCACGCTTCGCCGGAACTGCGGGCATGGAAATTATGTGGCCGCAGATGCCTGCCGGTTGCCCTTTAAATCCGGGGTTTTCCAAGCCGTCGTCTGCTCCGAAGTGTTGGAACACCTTGAAGATGATGAACGCTGCATCCGCCAAATGAGAAGGGTTCTCTCGCAAAGCGGGAGACTGGTGGTCACATTTCCGCATCGTCGGGCTTATTTTTCCAATGACGATCGCTTTGTGGCCCACCGCCGGCGATACGAGCTTAATGAAATGAAGGAAAAACTGGCCGCAGCAGAGTTTCAAACAAAACTTGTTGAAAAGGTTCTCGGCCCCCTGGAAAAGATCACCATGATGCTGACGGTTGCCTGCATTTCGCTCGATAAAAGATTCTCGGCGAGGAGTGGCGGAGAACCGGCAAACCGTCCGCTCCCTGCATGGCTATTGTCGGCGTTTGACATCGGAAACCGGCTTTATATGGGTCCGGTTTGGCTGGCCTCGGTCCTTTTTCCGTCGTCTTTTGCAAGCGTGTTGCTGATTGTTGCCCAGGTGCGCCAATCTTCGAAAAATAAAATTGCCGGGAAAGAAAGATTGCAGAGAAGATGAAAGGGATTGCAGACATTTGGCGCCAGGTGGGCGGTTCCCTTACCATGTGCGCGCTGGCAATTCTAGTCTGGGGCGTTTTTGTTCCGATGCTGGGCCACGATTTTGTCAACTATGATGACCCGGTTTATATAACGGAAAATCCCTTCATTCGCGAGGGCCTTTCTCGTGAGGGTATTTTATGGGCGTTGACGGCCTTTTATGACGGCAACTGGTTTCCCCTGACCTGGTTTTCCCACATGTTTGACATCACCCTGTTCGGATTTCAGGCAGGCGGCCATCACCTGACCAGCTTGCTTCTGCATGCGGTCAATACCCTGCTTGTATTTATCGTCTTTCGTCACATGAGCGGCCGGCTGTGGGCTTCTGCGATGGTGGCCGTGCTGTTTGCGATTCACCCGCTTCACGTCGAGCCGGTGGCCTGGATCGCCCAGCGAAGGGAACTGCTGGCCACATTGTTTGGTCTTTTGGCCATAGGGGCTTACAGCCGGCACCGGCAGCATCCAGGAATAGGGTCATACCTTGCGGTCGCGGTCTTTTTTTTCCTGAGCCTTTCCTCCAAGCCGACGTGGGTGACCTTGCCCGCATTGTTGATTCTGTTGGACATCTGGCCTTTGCGGCGGTTTGTCCCGAGACAGGAGGGGGCAATTCGAACGCTTGGGGGGCTGGTCGTCGAGAAAACTCCTTTATTTGTCCTGTCATTGCTGTCGGCACTGTTGATGCTTTTTACCCAGCACCGGGACGGAGCCGTGAGGTCAATTGAAGAGTTTTCGGTGCTGGAACGGTCAGGAAATGCGATTTTCGCCTACGGGCAATACCTGATCAAGACGATCTGGCCGGCTCGGCTCGCCGTTTACTATCCGCACCCCGGAAGCTCCCTTACCACTTGGCATATCGGGGCATCGGCTTTCTTTCTTTTGCTCGCCACCGGGGTCGTGATCCGCCGGTTTTCCCGGCAGCCTTATCTCGCCGTGGGATGGTTCTGGTATCTGATTTCTTTGCTGCCAGTCATCGGGCTGATTCAGATCGGAGGTGCAGCCATGGCCGGACGCTATACTTATCTTCCACTGACAGGCATCTTTTTTGCCGCGGTATGGTGGGCTTCCGAAATGCTTCGACCTTTTCGCGCCCGTCGTACGTTGCTGACCATAGGAAGCGCATTGCTGGTCGTCGTTCTGGCTATTGCCGCCCGGGGCCAACTGGCCTATTGGAAAGACAGCATTACGCTATTTGAAAGATCTCTGGCGGTGACAGGCCCCAATCCGGTGGCCCTGATCAACCTCGGGGATGCCTATGAAGAAGAGGGAAGGACAGCAACGTCCGTCGAACTATACCGGCAGGCGGTCCAGCTTTCGCCCGAGCATCCCACTGCGCTATACAACCTCGGTGCAGCGCTATGGAAATCTGGAAACCCCGAAGCGGCGGAGAGGTTTTACCGGAAAACGCTTTCGATAAATCCGAGACATACAGGTGCCGCCAATAATCTTGGAGCGATTTTGGCCGAGCAAAAGCGCTACGAAGAAGCCTTGTCGCACTATCAATCCCTGGTGGACGCGGGTGGTGCGGCGGCCGATGTCCACGGCAATATCGGAAATCTGCTGGCCCTCATGGGAAGGATGGACGAATCCGTTCGCCATTTTCAACGGGCGCTTTCCCTGGCACCGGAAGATTCCCTGATTCATTGCAACTATGGGATTGTTCTTGAGGAAGTCGGACGGATTGAAGAAGCGATCGCCCACTATTCTGAAGCCATCCGGCTGGACCCCGCCATGACGGTTCCTTATTGCCGGATGGCACGCCTGCTCGGGGAAAGAGGATTTTCCAAAAGAGCCCGGGCTTTTGTCGAAATGGCTCGGCAGCGCGATCCGGCCGCCTGTTCCGGAACCCGCTGATACAAAAAGAAAGGATAACCCTCCATGTTCAACAACCGGAAGGTCGTCGTCGTCATGCCTGCATACAACGCCGCCAAGACCCTTCAAAAAACCTGGTGTGAGGTCATGGATCAGCAGATTGTCGATCTGGTCATTGTCGTGGATGACGGCAGTCAGGACAACACGGCATCCCTTGCCGCTGACCTGGCCGGCACTATCGTCTACCGGCACAAGAAAAACATGGGTTACGGCGCCAACCAGAAAAGCTGCTACCGCCTGGCATTGGAGCAGGGGGCGGACATCGTCATCATGGTCCATCCAGACTACCAGTACACACCGAAGCTGATCCCGGCCATGGCGGCGATGATCGGAAACGGGCTGTATCACTGCGTATTGGGATCTCGAATTTTAGGCGGATATGCCCTGACGGGTGGCATGCCTGCCTGGAGATACATGGCCAATCGCTTCCTGACCCTTGTCGAGAATGTGCTTACCGGGGCCAAGCTCTCCGAATACCACACCGGATACCGGGCCTTTTCCCGTGAATTAATCGAGAAACTGCCGCTGAATGCCAATTCCGATGACTTTATCTTCGATAACCAGATGCTGGCGCAGGTGTTATGGCTGGACTACATGATCGCCGAGGTGAGCTGCCCGACAAAATATTTTACCGAAGCATCTTCCATCAATTTTTATCGCAGTGTGGTATACGGTCTGGGGTGTCTCAAGACCGCACTGGTTTTTCGCCTGGCGAGAATGGGCAAGATCAGATCCTCCTTGTTCCCCGGTTCCGCGGCGAATTGAATGAAGAACGGCAATCCTGAAGACTAACAACATCGGAAAGCGTATTTTGATTCAAAGGAACGAGATAAAGCAGCGTGATTCTGTATCGATTCTTTGTTGGTCGATCATTGCCGCCGCCGTCGCCGCAGTCCTTGTCATGGCCGCGGTGCCGCCGCTGAGCAGAGACGCCCTGAACCATCACCTGCTGGTGCCCAAGCTATATCTGACAGCCGGCCAAATCTACGAAATCCCCGAGATCAAGTTTTCCTATTATCCCATGACCCTGGAGATGCTTTACCTGGGGGCCATGTATTTGGGCAGCGACATTCTGCCCAAATACATCCATTTTGCCTTTGCCCTGCTGACGGCGGTTTCCATTCACCGTTACCTGAAGCGTCGCTTCGACGCGGCCTGGGCCGCAGTGGGCGTCTGCCTGTTTCTGACGCTGCCTGTGGTGATGAAGCTTTCGGTGACGGTATACGTGGATCTGGGCCTGATTTTTTTCTCGTGGATGGCCCTGGTCCATTTTCTCTACTGGCAGGAACAGGGCTGGCGCCTCAAAGAGTTCATGATTTCGGCCGTCTGCTGCGGGCTGGCCCTGGGGGTGAAGTACAACGGCATGGTGACCCTTTTTATTCTGGCGGCTTTCGTGCCCATGGCCTACGCCAGAGCCCATGCCGGAAGACCTCGGGTGGCACTGAAGGCCTTGGGCTTTGCGGCATTCTATGTCGCGGTGGCCGTGGCGGTCTTTTCCCCCTGGTGGCTGCGCAATCTAGTTTGGACCGGCAACCCGGTGTATCCGCTGATGAAGTCCCTGGTGAGCCTGATTCGTTCCGGAGGCGATCCGGCGTCAGGCGCCGCGGCTGCAGACCTTTTTCGTACAGGTCTGGACCATTTTAGCTATCGTTCACTGATCTATGGCGAGTCTGGATGGGAGATTGCCTTGATCCCGCTGCGCATTTTTGTTCAGGGGCTCGACAACAACCCGCAATTTTTCGACGGCATCCTGCATCCGTTTTTGATGGTTTTACCGATCGTGGCGCTGATCGGAATGCGAAAGGCCAGCCAGCGATGGTGCCGGGAAGCCGTCTATATGGCGCTTTTTGCCGTGCTGACCATCCTGATCGTGTTTTTCGAAAGAGACATGCGGATCCGGTATGTCGCTCCCATGATCCCGGCCCTGGTGGTCCTGTCGGTGGGCGGCCTGCATGTTTTGATCGCCGGAGTGGAGGGGCTGCGACCGTCGCCGGCGTGGCGAGGGGTAATTCTGCCGCTGGTCATCATCTTCTTGATGATCCCGAACGCCATCTACGCCCGGAACCTCTTTGCCTCGATCGATCCGATTCCCTTCATTACCGGCAAAATCGACCGCAAGGGCTACATCACGGCCCGGCGGCCGGAGTTTGCGATTTTTGACTATTCCAACCGGCATCTCGGGCATGCGAAATTGCTCTCTCTTTTTCTCATCGGTCGCCACTACTACTGCGACCTTCCGATCACCGAGAAAATCAGCGACTTTACCCGGGTTGTCCGGCAGGCGCATTCAGGCCAGAACATCGCCGAAGTTTTGCGGGCTGAGGGTTATACGCATATCGTGTTCAACGAACCCCTCCTTAATCAATGGCTCATAAACAATCTGTCGGACTCCCAAAAAGCGGTCGCCAAGGATTTTTTTTCCCACTGGACATCGAATGTTTATCATCACCAGGACTACCGGTTGTTGGCTGTGCGCCTGCCGCCGGGTTCATGAGCAGGGAAGGGCCGGTCATCGAAACACATTACGGGCATTTTGTGGACTTCTTCCTGGACGGCGAC
>CAYPFH010000262.1:0-6072 GCA_964409825.1 uncultured Desulfobacterales bacterium
GTGCCGAACAGCCGGATGTCGATCATCTTCTCCTCCGACAACAAAAAAGCCCGAATCGGGGCGCAGGTATCCCCCGATTCGGGCTTTCTGGTCTCCCCATGTTCACGGGATCAGCAAAGGACCCAAAAGTCGTGGATTTCGGCTGCACCTTCGTCCACGACTATAAAAAACCAAAAATGGAAAACGAAAAATTTCAGTGGGCCGCCGGGGCGGTCATGATCGGTTTATTTCGCATATGATTGTTAGGGTTTGATGAGAAATACATGGCGACCTGAAGAGCCGGTCGCCATGTATTAGGAAAAGATCATGTAAGGCGGCTTTGCACCCTCTAAGTGGGTGCAGGCATATCCACAGTGTAGCTTTTTACATTAATCCGGCAGTATTTTCCTGATTAATCCAGCCGTTTTCAAGGTTTCCATATTAATAGAGCGCGTAGGTTGGGCTGAGAGCAGCCAAGCCCGACCATTTTAGAGAGCTGCAACCGTTGGGCTTCACAAGTTCAGCCCAACCTACGCGCTGGATCACGAAACCGGGAACCACCCGGTGAAAGATCGTGCCGTCGTAAAAGCCCTCCCGGGCACAGACCACAAAATTGTCCACAGATAAAAACATTTGGCTTTTCAAGCGGCGAAGCCGCGTTTCATAAATCCGCGGCAGCGGATTTATGATCCTTTTATAAATCCAAACACCCCGATGGCAATTTCGGGTTTGATCGGGCTGTCGGTTTTCAGGGTAATTCTGTCAAAGAAGCGCCCGATCTTTGTCCGCTGATTTTCCACGGTCAGGACAAAGGATTTCCGGCCGCCGTCTTTTTCAACCGGTTCCAGGCGGTACCGGATGTATTCAGCGTTCTTCGCTTCGACGCCGACGATGGAAAAAGCGTATTTGTCCTCGGGAATGATTTCCACCGTCTGTCTGATTTCCTGGCCGGCCTTTCCTTCCAGTTTCACGATTTTGGGCCGGATGGTAACCACCTTTTCCACCTTTCCTTCGACCACATAGGTCAGCCGGCGAGGCTGGGGATCGGCGATCTGGATCTGCACCACCTTGCGAAGATGTTTTCCGCCCTCGTTTGCCGTGTCCAGGGTAACCTTGATGTTTCCCTCGCCGCCGGGAGGGATCAGCCGATCATACTCGGCCGTCGTGCAGTCTCACCCGGTGCGGATGTCAAGGATTTTCATCGGTTCGACGCCGCTGTTGCGAACGGTGATTTCATGAAAGACCTTGGCGCCCTCGGGAACCGGTTCAAACTGCCACCCGGATTGCGGCAGCACCGCCGACGGTTCGGCAAATACCGTCGATGAAGCCGGGGCTATCGTCAAAATAACCGCCAGAAAACAAAAAATGCCATTTTTCCGAAACCGATGCATGCCGAACCTCCCGCTCGATATTTTTCGTTTCATGAAAGGCGACAATGAACGTCGCATTTTAGATTTTTGTTCAAAAACGGCTAGAAAAAGATAAGACGAGCGGTTTGACGCCCGGACGCTGTTTTCGTGGAATCTTGCCCTTGACTATATGCTTTTTTTTTGAAAATAAGCATCACCTTTGAACCGGCAAAAAGGAGACGAAAACCGATGCAGATTCGGAAAGTGCATTTCATCTTTTGGTTTGCAGTGATTGTGGGATTGCTTGCGAGTGCGGCGTCGGCTGCCGACAAGGTGGGCTACATCAACTTGCAGCGGCTGGTCAGCGAATCGAAGATCGGACAAGAAGCGCGCGAAGATATTCAGAAGCTGCGCAAAGCCAAAGAGCGCGAATTGGGCCGGAGGCTTGAAACGCTCAACGAAATGAAAGACAAGCTCAACAAAGAATGGGACGCGCTCGATCCCCGGAACCGCCGAGACCAGCGGGCCGCACTCGAGCGGTCCTTTGAAGATTACCAGCGGATGGTCAACGACGCCAAGGAAGACATCCTCCGCGAAGACCGGGAGGTGGTGGCCATCATTCTGCATAAGGCCGACGGAGTGCTGAAAAAGGTCGCCAAAAAAAACGGCTATACGATCATCCTCAAAGACCCCGACGCCGTCGGCTATCTCGATCCGAAAGTCGACATCACCGACGAGGTGCTCAAAGAACTCAACAAATAAAGATCGGGATTGCGTGCAGCCAGGTTATCACTGGGGCCGAGCCCCCGGTGCGATATAATCCACAAATCCGCGTTTGTTGAAGCTGGATCCCGATTCAAAAAATACTCAACAAAGCATCATCATGCGCTAACAGACACTATCCACTTTGGGGTTGTTCGTGGCTCGATGCCTCCGCATTTTTCAGGTGGTGAATAGCGATGAAGAACCCAATCTATAAGATAGGCAACAACAGGATCGACACGGTATTGCCTTTCAGAAACCACATGTGCCCGGAATACGACCTTTGCCTGACAAAAGCCGCAATCGAGGATCTATTCCTTGATTGCAGCGAATGCGGATACAAAGATCGAAAGGTTGAGATCTGCCTCTATTTGTGGGAATTGCGCGGCTGCGAGAGATTGCTGGAGGCTGTCTTCGGCGTCTGGAAGCCGGGTTGATTGCAAAAGGCCGTGCAGCCGCCAACATCCTCCGGCCATTCAGCGAAGATCTTCTATTGCGGACGACGATCAGGACTTGAAAAGCCCCCGGCCCTGCCGTATAAAAACCCCATGGCCACGAAGACCACCGCCTACATCCGCTGCCCCCGCTACAAAGGGCAGCCCCGCAAGCACGCTTCGGTGTGCGACGCCTGCCGCTACAAAAAAAAATGCCAGGCCTACTTTCGCTACCGTCAGCCGGAGCTGCCCTTTACATTCATGCACAGGCACTCCGCACCATCCGGGCAATAGCACGAAAAAAGCCGCCATCCCGGTAAGGAGTGCGGCCTTGTCGCTCCGAACAACGCCGGTAACTTCGAAAACTTTCGCTCTTCGGAGCGCCTTCATTGCCGGCGGAATTCGAGCTTCCACACCTGGCCGTTATTTTCGAAAAGAACGTCGTCCGGGTTGATTTCAGAAAGCAGGTAGCCCTCGATCCGCTCCCCCTCCCGCAAAATCCGGCCGTTGATCACCGCGATCCGGCCTTTTCGGTCTTCGTCCCAGGAGATGGCCTGCAGATCAAGACCAGTTTGAGCCGGCAGCGCTTGGACAAATTCTTCGGGGGGTGCCGGCTCCGGAGGGCTGTCTGCGGCCTCGATGCCCCGGGGGGCATCATCAGGCCGGTTCGAATCGGCTGGAACGGTTTCCTGCTGCGGATCGCCTTCAGATCTCACCGAAGCGGCGGTCGAAGCCGCTTTCTCCGAAACAGCCGGGGCCCGCTGGGGTGCTGCACTGCGATCGGGGCGGGCAGATCCGGCGGATCCGGCTTTACCAATTTTCGTCCCTGCTTGGCGGTTTTGCTTGTCCGCCCGGGATCCTGCCGCGTCCTCAGAAAAACGGCGCTTCGCGGGCGATGCACGAAATTCTTCGCGCTTTGTTCGATCCGCGGCATTGGCCGCATTCTTGGTCTTGACCGCGTCAGGCTTTGTGGCGGCCGCCGCAGCGGTCGGTTTCTCCTCGGAAAGGCCCCGATGGCCGACAGCGCTTTTTTTCTCCGGCAAATCAGGAAAAGCAGCCGTTTTTGGAGAGTCAACGGTCGGCTTGGACAAAGAAAACGGGATGACGCCGCTGCTGACCACGATCGCAGCAACGGCAATCAAAAGTCCGGTCGCCGCGGCAAAGCAGACGCTTCTGCCGTGGCGCAGCAAAAAACCGGAAAACCGCTTCAATAAAGAAGCATTGGCTGAAGGGGCATCGTGCCAGGAAGTTTCCAGATATTGAACCGACGGATCCGGAGCCTCCTTTTCAAGCCTTTTTAATGCATCGAGAATGCTGCTCAAGTTTGTTTGCTCCCATTTTTTGCTTGTCCGCGTAGCGAGCCGTGGCGGCGTCCTGCTTTTTCCGACACCAAGTACCTACGAATTCATCAACCTTGAGAATCTAGAATCGGGCCGGCCATTGACGAGGCTTTCATCTGCCTTTCGTCATCTGTCTGCCCAGCCTCGGAATCTCCAGCTCCTCTTTCATGTTGTACAGGGCGATTTTCGTCATCGAGCCGACCACGCCGTCGACCGGAAGGTTTTGTCTTGCCTGGATGTCCGTAACGGCGCCGCGGGCGGCCTCGTCGTAGCGCGGGCTAAGGTCGACATTTTCATAGCCCAGGTCCCGCAGCAGCAGCTTTAACGTAACCACCGACTCTCCCGGCGCGTTTCCGGGGATCTGGCCGGAAATCGAAAAAAAATTCTTCCACAGCACATACGCCTTTCGGGACCAGAATCGATGCAGCTCCGCTTTATCGATAGCAAAAGCCTCCGTTTGGCCGGGAACAAAAAGGGTATAAAGACCTTCCTCGACGCTGTTCAGCACCCCGTATGCCCGGTGGGTCCCATCGGTGGAAGCGAACTCCAAAATGGCCGGCAAACCAAGCACTTCAATCCCGTCGAACCGGTCTATTACCGGATAGACCTCCATGCCGGCCTGGCCGGCCGAAACCTGGAAAAAGGTCAGATCGTCTTTGAGGTAATCGGAAAGGCGAAGCGTCAACCCGCCCTCCCCCCACCGCCGGAAGACCTCCAAGACGGCCTGGGATCGCGTCTGGACCTCGTCGGCTGCCTCGATCCATGAATCGAGGGAAAAGGACTTTCCCAGCACCGATGCTTCGGAAAGCGCTGCCGGATGGGGCGCATCCGATGAAGAAGAAGGCTTCGCCGCCGAAACCGAATCTTCAACAGGTATTTCACCAGATTTCAAAGAAGAATCCGCCGGCGTGTCGGGGTCGGTCCACTGCGGCACGAACGGGCCGTAGATCGACACGACTGTCAGAAGAAGTATGGCGCCTGCAGCCAGCACCGTGCTCCAGAATTTCCATCGCTGAAGCCCAATGGCAGGGATTGTCCCCAACTCCTTTAGTGCCTTGGAAGCAACGCTTCCATTCACCATTTTTCGATCTTCGCTAAAGGCGGCCAGCAGCCCCCGGTCGCATGCCATATTGATGAGCCGGGGGATTCCATTCGAGAATCGAAAGATTCGGCGGACGGCGCCGTTGGAAAAAAGAACGCGCCCGTTTTTGGACGCCACATGAATTCTGTGGCGGATGTAGGCTTCGGTCTCGGAAAGCGACAACGGCGCCAATTGGCAGCGCAGGGTGATTCGCTGGCGCAGCTGGCGAAGCTGGTTCGACTGGAGGGTGTTGTTCAGCTCGGGCTGGCCGACGAGGATGATTTGAAGCAGTTTGCTGCGGGTCGTTTCCAGATTCGACAGGAGACGAATCTGCTCCAGCACATGCCGGTTGAGATTCTGTGCCTCGTCGATGATCAGCAGGACCTTCTTTTCCTGTTTCTTTTTTTCGATGAGAAATGCGTTGAGGCAGTGGATCAGATCCTGCAGGTCGCTGCTTTCGGCAGAGAGCCCGAAGTCGCGGTTGACGGCCCGCATCAGGTCGACCGGGTCTGTGGGCGGATTCAAAATGTAGGCAACTTCGGCGCCTGGCCCCAGCTGCGCCAGAAATGCCCTGCACAAGGTGGTTTTTCCGGTGCCCACCTCTCCGGTGAGCGCCACGAAACCGTCGCCGGCTTCGACCGTATAGACCAGGTGGGCCATCGCCTCCTGGTGGCTGCGGCTCAAAAAAAGGTAGGCCGGGTCCGGTACCAGCCGGAAGGGGCGCTCCTTGAATCCGAAATACCGTTCGTACATCGATAAAATCGCTACGCGATAAAACCGCTCCGCGCTTTTATTTGTGGCGGCTTGGCCGCCGGTAAAAGGGGGAAAAAACCATGGGGTGTTGCAGAGTACCAATGGTTTCAGTATACTGCAGTAGTGTCGATTGGTCCATCACCCCTGCATCGAGATTTTGCATGATACCATGATCTTCCCTATTTTTAAAAGAAAGACGTATAACCGCTTCTGATCAAGCCGATCGAATCATTTTATATGGGGCCCCCCGCCGCTAACCAAAATGTTCCCACTTATGCTCAATAGAAAGGACCCGCAGATTGCGCAAGTGTTGCCCAGGGTGCGGGTCGCGGCGGGGTAGTAAAAGAGAAAGATTGGACAGGAGAAAATAGTTT
>CAYPFH010000263.1:0-6052 GCA_964409825.1 uncultured Desulfobacterales bacterium
CGGGTGTTGATATCTTTTCCGGTGCCGGCCTCCGGCTCGGTGAGGCAGTTTGCCACCATCAGCTCGCCGGTCGCCATTTTGGGAAGAATTTCGGACTTCATCCAGTCCTGGCCGAAAAAGTATATCGCCCGCCAGAGCAGACCGTTCATTGCATGGGCCAGCATCCGTACGAAGGCGTATCCGCGGCTGTATTCTTCCAGCAGGGGGAACCAGTGGATAAAGGGCAACCCTTCGCCCCCATATTCTTTCGGTATCGTGATACCGAAGAAATTTCCCCGTTTCAGCTCCTCGTATAAGGGAACGGGAAATTTTTCCTCTTGTTCGAGCGGCTTGGACAGGGGTTCCAGAACGGTTTCGACCCACTCTCTGACCTGTTCGGCCCGCTGTTGAATCTCTTCGGGTATTGAAAAATCCATGGCTCGTTTCACCTTTTTTTTGGGGTCAGCCGATCATCTGCTGTCCGCCGTTGATGCTCAACACCTGGCCGGTGATGTACTTGCTTTCATCGCTTGCGAAAAAGACCGCCAGATCCCCGATTTCGGAAGGTTCGCCGATCCTGCGGAAGGGAATCATCTTCGTGGTGGCTGCGATGATCTTCTCGCCCTTCTCGGTTTTTTTCAGTTCCTGGATGAGGGGCGTGTTGGTGATCCCCGGAGAGATGACGTTCACGTTGATGTTGTAGCGGGCAAATTCCCGTGCTAGGCCTTTGGAACTGGTGATGATCGCCCCCTTTGTCCCGCAGTAGAGGCACTCGTTCATCTGGCCGGCCCGTGCCGAATCGGAGGAAATGCTGACGATTTTCCCGGATTTTTGCTCCACCATGTATTTTGCGCAGACGTGGGTGCAGATTAAAAAGCTCTTGTAGTCGATCCGGATGAGCTTGTCCCACAGCACCTCGTCGGTATCGAGGAAGGGTTTCATCACGTCGATGCCGGCGTTGTTGACCAAAATATCCACCGACCCGAACTGGCCCCTGATCTCGGCGACGGCCTTTTCGACTGCGGCATAATCAGTCACATCCACCTGTTTTGCGACGGCCTGGCCTCCGGAGCCGTTGATTTTCTCGACGAGCTTTCCGGCGGTATCCGGATTCAAATCTAGAATGCCGATCCTGGCGCCCTCTTGCGCCATCCGCTCGGCGATTCCCGCCCCGATGCCTTGTCCACCTCCTGAAATCACCGCAACTTTGTCCTTCAGCCTCATTTGGTTCCCCTTTCGTTGGGTCCGCACCATGGACCGGGAGGCTTCGTTTCTCCCGATCCATTGCCGGATGCCCTGTACCGTTAAGGCGAAGCGGGCCGGCGCTGCCTGCGGATTCGGCCCACCCGCCGATTATCGACTAGTCCCGCGGCGGGAAGCCTTCTACATGCGGCACGTAGATGTGACCCTTTCCGCCATAGGGGATTTTTTCGTAGGTAATGTTGTTCTCGATAAAGGCGTCTTTGGGGAGGGGTTCAAACTTGAAGTCCGGGTCGCCGTTGCGGCCGTCTCCCCAGACCGGACAGCTCAGGGGGGTGAAGTGGCGCTGGGTGTCGATGCAGTTGCAGCAGTAAATGCACTTTTTGATTTCCTTTTCCCGCCCCTCCATGGCCTTGTTGGGCCAGTCCGGATCGACGATCAGCGGACGGCAGATGCCGACGATGTCGACCCGATCCTCCTTAAGCACCCGCTCGGCGACGTCCGGCGTCGGGATGCGACCCACGCCCTGCACGGGAATGTCCACGACCTGTTTGACCGCCTCCATGGTATGAAGATTGCAACATTCGGCGTAAGTTTTGGGCGGAATGCATCGCTGACCGCTGTATCCCGTATACCAGTGGCCGTCTTCGTATCGACCGCCCACCGATACATCGAGATAGAAAACGCCAGCATCTTCGAGAAGTTTTGCGGTCTCACAGGCCATTTTGGTGGTGAGCCCTCCGGCGACGAAATCGTCTCCGTTGATCCGGCAGTTGATCAGCGCATCGCTTCCGCACTCGTCCTGGATCAGCTTGATGCAGTCCAGAAGCGCCTTGGCGCGCTTTTTGACACTCCCGCCGTACTCGTCGGTGCGGCGGTTGGCGATGGGCGACAGCATCGAAGCGAAGGTATAGGCATGGGCGGCGTGGAGCTGGATGAAATCGACACCACAGTCGTAGCAGCGCTTTGCCGCATCGCAATACTGCCGGTTCATTTCCGCGAATTCTTCCTTTTTCATGTACGTGGGCTCCATCCGGTACTTGTGCGACACGCTCGGCCAGTGCACCAGCTGAACCCCGCACTTGGCGCCGTGGGCATGGATTGCGTCCACGATCCGCTTGAAGCCATCCTTGAAACTGTCGTCGTACATTCTCAGCAGGTTGCCGCTCGGGCGCTTGTGAACGCCGATGGCTTCGATAATGACAAGCCCGACGCCGCCGGCGGCGATCTGGTCGTACCACTTGACGTGCTTTTCGGACACATAGCCGCCCTCCAGACCGAACTGCGTGGCCGCCGGCGGCATGGCCAAGTGGTTCTTCAGTTCCAGGGGACCTAACTTCATCGGACTGAACAGCTTTTCGTACTTCATCCTTTTCCTCCTTTTTGTTGCACCTCTTTGGTGGACGATTTTACTGCCATGAAACCGATTCCGAGTTGCGGCCGCCGTTTTCGATGAACGAATGTTCGTTCATAAGCAGGAGAAAAATTTTTTGGCGACCCTGCCGTCGTGCAATTCAAAAGTTGTGCCACATGGATCGATATTTTTTCTGCTGTTATATCGACAGCTTATTTTTGCCCCGAACGCTTCGCGCCGCATAGATTTCAATTTTTCGAAACGGTTTTTCAATTTTTTGAAAAACCGTCTCCTGGTTTCGCCGAATCAGGATGAGAACAAGGCAGCAAAAAACGCGGCAAGGTCTTTTCGGCGGCGACCGCCGGCGACTTTGCAATGCTTCGAAAGCGATTTGAGTTCTTCTTCGCTATTTTCTATCAAATCAAAGAAGCTTTTCTCGTTTATCTTCTTGTTGCGGATGTATTCGGCGAGCGTCGTTTTCAGCGGGTCTTCCGACTGCCCGACGGGATCCAAAGAAAAGTGGGTTTCCTGCTTGTCTCCAAGGCGGTGCATATCGGCTGTCGTTACGCGATACGATTTCATACCAGTGACACCTTTTTGATTTCGAGTGGTTTTCGCCTGATTTCGACCAATTCCGGATACCCTTCGCCCTTGTCCAGAAAAAGCCGGCCCACTTCTTCGTTTCTTGAAATGACGTAATATTTGCGGATGTCTACGGCGTTGTCAGGCGCAGCATAGACTTCTTTCCATCCGTCTTTCCACTCGACGAGCACGCTTTTGCCGATCCGCTTGTCATCCACCGGAATCAACCCGAGGGCAGCCAGCATTTCCTGGACTTCTTCCGGAATCGTCGCCATGTCGGCTTCTCTTATCGATCCATCGTCGCACAGGACTTGAATTTTCATCGGTTTTGCGCTCATTTCTGAAAACCTTTTATGAGATTTGTCAGTTCGCTGAAGTTGGAGATCCGGTAGTCGGCATCGGACGGCCCCGTGTCGGTGTAGCCGATGTACTGCACGGTTTGCAGGCCCATTCGCTTGGCCGGGTCGATGTCGGTGTGAATCTTGTCGCCGACCATGAGCATTTCCTCGGGCCGAATGCCTTTGCCAGCCAGTTCGGCGACGAGTTTCTCATACATCTTCCCACTCTCCTTCGTGCACCCGATGTAGTCTTCGTCTACGCGTCCGGAATCGATTTCTATCTTTCCCTGCGGGGTGTAGATGTAGTTAAAAAAATGCGTAACGCCTTTCTGCTCGAGAAATTTGCTGATGATATTCTTTTTCATGTTGCCAAGGGTTTTTTTGAGCTCTGCTACAATGTTGATCTCAATGTTTTGGTCTTTCAAATATCTCAGAGTTTCCACGGCCCCGTTGCCAAGGCTCAGATACTCCTTTTCCTTGATCCCGAACACCGCCATCGCCTCGTCGTTTCCCTCGAACACAAAGGAGTGGATTTTGTCCCGGTGGGACTCTTTTAAGGGGCCGTGCCCCCCGTATGCCTCCACGATTTCCCGGAACCGCTTGATACCGTTTTCGGCCTTTTCCGGCTCCCCGATCGCCTTGTAGACGTCACCGACCACCAGGGCGGTCCTCAGCCCCGTCGGCTCCATCAGGCATTGTCCGAAATCGATGCCACACCATCGAATTTGCTGCATTCCGCTTCTTTCCTTTCATACCCTCGAACCAGAGATGGTTTGTCTGTCCCGGGCGGAACCGCCCGGGACAGACAGCTCAACACGACAACCCCGATCGTGCTATGCCGCTTTTCTGTACACAGACTCGTCGAGGGTAAAATTCATGACCCGCATGACGTTCTGTCCCTTGATGATGTCTTTTTCTTCCTGGGTCAGCCAATCCATGGAATCGATGAAGTCGGCAGCGTTCCAGTCCCCTCCGGCCCGATGGGGGTAGTCCGTGCCCAGATACAGGCCCTCCGCGCCGACCAGCTCGTATGCGCACCGGAAGGAAGGACCCCAGTACTGGCAGTTGTCGAACATCACCTGCTTCAGGAAATCCATGAAGGGCGTATCGCTTTTGTACCAGTCTTTAGCGCCGGGAAAGGTCTCCGCGTACTTCTTGTAGGAATTGGCTGCTCGGAACGGTAGAAAGGGGATGGCCCCGCCGGTGTGGCAGACCATGAATTGCAATCCCGGGTATTTGGCCAGAAACCCCTTGTAGAGGCATCCCATGGTGGCCATGGTCGTATCCAGCGTGAATCCGTAAAGCTGCCAGGGAAGTCCGTTGATGTTCTGAGCGTCTCCTGTCAAAGGAACCGTGGGATGGACCAGGAAAGGCATGCCCATCTTGGCCGCCTGTTCGAAGATCGGCTCGAACTCCGGCTCGCTGATGGCACGGCCGTGAACATTGGAGGGGCAGCAGATCCCCACCGCGCCGAGTTCTTTGGCGCGTTTCATCTCCTTGAGGGAGGCGTCTACGTCCTTCCAGGAGAGGCTGCACAGAAAATGGGGCATCTCCTTGGGATATTTCTTGCACGCATCGCTCAGCTCGTTGTTGATGAGCTCCTGGATCTCCACTGTGAGCTCTTTTTCGAACCGCTCGGCACCGGGCAGCGGGGTCGAAATGACCTGGGCATCGAGTCCGATTTCGGGAATGGCCTTGGCTCTTGCATCGGGATCCATGGCCTCCTGCAGGTCGTGGTGGCCCATCACCGTGTCGCCTTCCACCATGAGGTACTTGAACTCCCCGACTTTCTCGAATTTAGGGGACTGGCAGTACTTCACGCACATGTCCAGATACGGTTTGGTGTCCAAATGGGTGTGAACATCAATCTTTAGTGCCATTGAAATTCCTCCTCTGTGGTCTTCGTTGGTCGTTTTTTAATTGGCTTCCAAATATGTTAGAAGCGGGCCATCATGAGATCCAGAATCTGATCCGTAGCGCTCCTTTTCTGCGGAATGTGCTTGGCGGGCCGAACCTGGACCATGTAGACTTTCTCTGTTTTCTTATCGACGGCCCATTCGAAATCCTGCGGCCCGTGGAAATGATCCTCAAGCAGACAGGCCATCTTCGCCAGCTCAAGCGCCTGCTTTTCGTCCAGGCACAACTCTGTTTGCTTGTCCTTGGGCACCTCGGCAAACTCGGTTCCGCACTCCATGGAACAGCAAAACTTCAGTTTTTGACCGATGGTGCAGCATTCCACCCGGAACCCCTCCTTTACGATTTCGTAGGTATCCGGCGTCACGATCCCCTGCACAATGCTCTCGCCGAAGCCCCAGTTTCCTTCGATGATCACCCTCGCGTCGTCTCCGGTGGCCGGATTTGCGGTGAAGCCGACGCCTGCACATTCGGCGTCCACCATCCGCAACACGGCCACTCCGATGTTCGAATCGGTGACCTCCATATCCTCGTGCTTCAACCGCCAAGAGATTGCCCTGGGGGTAAATGCGCTCGCCCAGACCTGCACCAGGTGTCGGAGAACTTCTTTTTCTCCACGGATGTTTAAAAAGGTCTCCATTTGCCCCGGCATGCTCAATGCACCGCTGGACCTCACGGCCACCGG
>CAYPFH010000264.1:0-6042 GCA_964409825.1 uncultured Desulfobacterales bacterium
ACGACGGAGCGTGGCCCTCCAACCTCCAACACCCAAGGCGGGGGCAGGTCGGTTATTGCCGCCGGCCTCCGTCGAAGTTTCACATAAGAGAAAAGGGTTCCAGAAACCCTGCTCGGGACCGGTCCGATTTTCACCGCGCATTCACCCCTTGCTCAGCAGCTCAGCAGCTTAACAGCTTTCCCAGCCGCTTCAGCGGTGCAATTTTCTCCATGGTGAGGGTGGCCGCCCCCCAGTCGCTTTCCACCTTTCCCCAGAGCCGGTAGGGGCGGTTGACCTCGATGATCGGGGCAAACCGGTCGTAGGCTTCGGGGAAAAAAACCGTCTCCACCAGCCCGGTGTCGTCTTCGAAGGTGAGAAACTCCATGGGGTCGCCTTTTTTCGTCCGCACCCGTTTTCCGGTGATCAGCCAGCCGGCGGTGGCCACCCGCCGGCCGGCCAGGGCCGGAAGATCGCGGGCCTTTTTCACTCCCGTCTGTTCCAATGAATCGGCATACAGGGCCATCGGGTGGCGGCCGCACAGAAACCCGAGGATGGAAAATTCCCGGCGAAGCCGCGAAAGCGGATCTTCGGCCGGCAGGGGTGGGCAGGGAATGTCGGCGGCAGGTATGTCGAAAAGCGAAGCCGATGAAAGGCCTGCCTTTTTTTCGCGCCCCTGCTTCCACCGGGCAAACTGCCACAGGAGGCCGGCCCGGCTCCCGCTTTCGGAAAACCGGTCCAGGGCGCCGCACAGGATCAGGGCCCGGGCTTCTGCTTCATCGGGCCGCACCCGGTTAAAAAAGTCGGCGGCGCCGGAAAAGGGCCTCTGCTTTCGCGCCGCCACGATCCGATCCTGCGTTTTTTCGCTCAGCCCCTTGACTGCAGACAGCCCCACCCGGATCGTTGCCTTTTCCCCATGCCACCGGATCCGGCTTTTTTCCACGTCCGGGGGCAGGATCGTCAGCCCCAGACGCCGGGCCTCGGACACGTAGGCAAAGGGGCTGTAAAAACCGCCGCCGTTTGAAATCACCGCGGCCATGAAGGCGGCCGGAAAATGCACCTTCAGGTAGGCGGCCTGAAACGAGACCCGGGCATAGGAGGCGCTGTGGGGCTTGCAAAAGGAGTAGCCTGAAAAGCTCAAAATCATCTCCCAGACCGCTTCGATCTTTTCTTCAGCTACGCTCCGGGTGCGGGCCCCGGCAAAGAAGCGCTCTTTGTAGTCGGCCAGGGCCCGCGCCTTGTCCTTTTTGGAGAGGATCTTTCGAAGGGCGTCGGCCTCGGCCGGGGAAAATCCGGCCAGGGCGGTCGCCGCCTTTGACACGTCTTCCTGGTAGACCATGATGCCGAAGGTCTCGTCGAGCACGTCGGCCAGCAGGGGATGGATCGGGTCCCAGGCGCCGCCGTGAAGCCGCCGGATGTATTCGGCGATACAGTCGTTGGCCGCCGGCCGGATGATGCTGCTGTGGATGATTAGATGATCGAAGTCGCCCACCTTGGTTTTTTGCTGCAGGAGGCGCATGGCCGGACTTTCGATGTAGAAGCATCCCATGGTCCGTCCCTGGGCCACAGCTTCCTGGGTGGCAAAATCGTCTTCCGGCTCCCAGAAGACCTCGTCCGGTGCCGACAGGTCGCCGCTGTCGCGGATGTCGGCCAGGGCGTCTCTGATCACTCCCAGGCTCCGGTTTCCCAGAAGATCGATCTTGACCAGGCCGGCCTCTTCTGTGCCGTCTTTTTCCCACTGGAGGATGGGAACCCCCTTGGCGGCGCGCTGGATCGGAGCGTAGGTCTCGATGGGCCCGGGGGTGATCACCACGCCGCCTGCATGGACCGACAGGTACCGGGGCGCGCCCAAAAGAGACCGGGCCGCGGTCAAAATCTGGGGCCAAGGCTCGGGAAAGGCCGTCTCCCGGGCCTCGGGCCGGCGGCGGATTTCGGCCAGAAGCTCGCCGTCTGCCGAGGTGGCGTGCCAGAAGGAGGGAAGGCGCCCGGAAACCCTTCCGATCTCTGCCTCGGTGAGCCCGAACACCTTGGCCGTTTCCCGGATGGCCATGCGCGGCTGAAACAGCACGTGGTTGCAGACCATGGCCGCCCGGCCGGAAAAGCGGGCCAGCACCGCGGTCTGCACGTCGTCTCGCTCGTCCCAGGCAAAGTCGACGTCGATGTCGGGGGGGTCTTTGCGGCCCGGGTTCAAGAAGCGGCCGAAATACAGGTTGTGCTTGATCGGGCAGACATTGGTGATCGCAAGGCAGTAGGCCACGGCAGAGGCCGCTCCAGATCCCCGGCCGCAGGTGCGGGGGCTTTTACCGACGATTTCGGCCACGATCAGAAAGTAGCTGCAAAATCCCATCTGCCCGATGACCGCAAGCTCTTCTTCCAGGCGGTCGACCACCGGTTCTGCAAGCTCGGCGCCGTAGCGGCGGCGGGCGCCTTGGTATGCGCGCCGCCGCAGTTCCCCAGCGGCGTCGCTGCCGTTCCAGGGCGGAAGAACGACGCCGAAGTCCGGGCCGGAAAATTCGATGCTTTCTGCAATTTGTTCCGTGGCCCGGATCGCCTCCGGGCAGGCGGCGAACCGGCGATGGTATTCTTCGGGGCCGGCCAGCCAGGCGTCGGCACCGGCGCAGTCTTCCGGGGACAGCCGCGACAGGCAGGTGTTGCCGGCAACGGCCCGCATTAGCCGATGGGCCGCAAAATCCTCGGGAAACAGAAAAAAGTTCTCCGGCACGGCGGCGACGGGGGCCTTTACGCGGGCCGCCGCCTGCCGGAGCGGGCGGCCGGGGGGAAGCGGCCGGCCGGCGGCGGCCCAGGCGTCGACGCCGGCGCCGCGCCAGGCAAGGAGCAGCTCGGGCCGGCGGGTGAGGACTGCCAGTCCTTCGGCCAGGGGCGGAAGCGCCTTTTCCAGATCGAAGGCCGGGTCCATGTGCCGGGCGGTCAGCAGGCGGCACAGGTTGGCGTAGCCTTCGGCGGACTTGGCCAGGCAGACGGCGCTGCGGTGTGTTGACGGGTCGGTGACTTCGGTGCCTACGATCGGAATCATTCCTTCCCGTTTGCAGGCGCCCAGAAACGGCCACAGTCCGTAGAGATTGTCGATATCGGTCAAAGCCAGCCGGCGGTAGCCCAGCTCCCGGGCCCGTCGGCACAGTTGGTCGGGCGAGGCGGTGCCGCGCATGAGGGAGTAGTGGGAGTGGGTGGCAAGGGGGGTCATGGGCTTTTCCTTTCACCGAGACGCAGAGAATTGGCATCTATGATTTTAAAATGCTTTTCTCTGCGTCCTCTGCGTCTCTGCGGTGAGCGTTCTTTCCTTTCACCGCCAAATCGACCCTCACGCCGCCAACGTGCGGCCGAACCGGATCGCATCATCACCGAAGCGCTGCCGGATGCGGTCCACGGCGCCGATCAGCGCCTCTTTTTCGACGTGGGCATCTTGATCGAACAGCGGCATCTGGGCGGGAGGAAAAACGAGCCGGTCGCAGACCAGGCGCAGGCGGCGGATGCGGACCCGGCGGGTCCAGGCGGAAAACAGCACGGTGCGGGCCGCAGCAAACAGGGTCAGGTCGTTTGCGGTGGGCGGGTCGATCGCCCGCTGCCGGATGCGGCGCACGCCGTCGGAGTGGGTCAGGGAAAGGGCGATGCGGCGGGCGGCCCGGCCCTGCCGGCGCAGCCGACTGCCGGCGGCTTCCACCAGGGTGTAGAGAGCGCCTTCGACGACGGCGGCATCGCTGGTGTCGGCGCCGAATTCGTGGTCTACGGCCTCGCTCGGCGGCGATTGCCCGGCCGGGAGCACCGGGGCATCGTCGATTCCCCGGACTGCGGCAAAGACGAACGGCGCCCTTCGGCCGACCAGCGTTTCCAACTGCTCCCGGTTCAGGAGCGCGACTTCAAACGCCCGGTTCAGATTGTAATCGGCCATGAGCCGAAGGTCGGTTCGTTCGATACCCGGAAGCAGGTGAAGCGCCAGGGGCGAAATTAGGGCGGCTTCTTCGCCGGCGCCGACCACGTATTCGCCGGTGGGTTTGACCAGGCGGGAGGCCACCTTGGCGGTGAGCTTGTTGGGGGCCACCGACCAGATCGGATCCAGGCCCATGTCGGAACGGACCTGCCGCTGGAGGCGCCAGGCCACGTCCACGGCCGGACCGAACAGCCGGCCGGTGCCGGTGACGTCGATAAACAGGTGGCCGTCGCGCTCGCCCGGCTCCACCAAAGGCGAAAAAGGCAGGGCCCGGCGAAACAGGTCGTCCATGGCCCGCTCGTAGCGGTGCGGGCGGGGGCAGCGCACGGCCGCGCCAGGGCAGCGGCGTCTGGCCAGGGAAAGGATCATCCCCTTGCGGACGCCGGCGCGGTAGGCTTCGTCGCTCATGTCGTAGACGGCAGCCCGGGCCGCCCCTTCGGCGGCGATGATCACCGGCCGGCCGGAAAGACGCGAGTCGAGCACCCTTTCTACGGCCACGGCGAAGTCGGCGATGTTGAGATGGATGATGGTGCGTTCCATAAAAAAATGCCTGAGAAGGAAAGTGCCTAGAGTGCCTAAAGTGCATAGAGTGCCTAGAGTGTTGGAAGGTCGGAAGTACCGGAAATGTAGTTTTTTTCTCACGAATCGCGGGATCTGACGACGGCGGAGAAAATGGACAGCAATTCGTTGCATTCCTTGTAAAGGGAGTTTATGCGTTCGGCTTCCAGCCAGCCGACTTCAATGATGACTTCCATCCAGTACATGGTCTCACTGGCCTCGCTGGTGCAGATTTTAATCCGACTCCGGAAATCCGCCCGGCTTCGTGTTCTGTTGGCTTCGCGATAATTTGCCCCCACAGAGGTACCGGCCTTGGTCAGTTGGTTTCGGATGACTCTGGCTTCGGGGGTGTTTGGCAGCGAGGGTGACAGCCGGATAATTTCAACGGCGAAGCGTCGGGTTCTTTTTTCCAACTTCCTGGCAAACTCTTTATTGTCCATGGTCTCCTCCAACCGCCCGGCGCATGTCCTTCAACTCTAGGCACTCTAGGCATTCTAGGCACTCTAGGCACTTTTAGTGTTTCTCTCCATAAGTCCCCTTGAAGCGAGCATCTCGCTCAACATGGCGGCATTTCTCGGCGCCTGCCCCCGGACGTGGTTGTTGAAGAAAATCAAGCCCTTTTGGGTTGCTTCGGCCATTTTCCCGATTCGCTGAGCCACCCAGCCCTTTAGTTCAGTCTCGGTGTAGTCGTAGTCGAACTGCTTTTGCATGTTGCCCGAGCGCCATCCCCGAATGTTGCGGCCGTGAAACCGCACGTAGAAAAAATCCGGGTTGGTGACGACGTCCGTGGCCGGGAAAAGCCCGGGAAGGCCCGGCGCGTCAACCGCCGCCAGGGCGACCCGGCGGCGGGAAAGCTCGTCAAAGACCCGGTCTGCGGCCCAGGAGGCGTGGCGAAACTCCACGGCCACCGGCAGACCGGCCAACTCGTCGAGCAGGGCGGCCAGATAGCGGCGGTTGTCCGTGCTCCGGTGAAAGCCCGGGGAAAGCTGCACCAGGACCGCCTCCAGCCGCCGGGCCTGGAGCAGGGGGGCGATTCCTTCCCGGTAGCGGGCAGCCTCGCTGCGCCAGGCATGCGGGTCGATCTCGTGGGTGAGGGTGCGGGTCAGCTTGGCGGTGAAGCGAAAGCCCTCGGGGGCTTTTTCACACATCCGCTCCACCGCTGCGGCTTTGGGCATCTGGTACCAGGTGTAGTTGAGCTCGGTGACGGAAAAGCGCTTCGCGTAGATGCCGAGCATGTCCGCTGCCCGGGTCCCCGGCGGATAGAACCCGGCGTCGACCCACTCGGTGTAGGAGTAGCCGCTGGTGCCGACAAGAAGCCGGCAGGCAGCGGGAGAGGAATGCTTTTCCGGTTCGGTGGACACGGTACGGTTCCAAGGGTTCAGGGTTCAGGGTTCCGGGTTCAAAGGTTCAGAGTTCCGGGTTCAGGGTTCCCGGGTTATGGATGCTCGTATGAAACTTCGCTCGAAGCCGGGGTTTTTGTAGGGCACGACCTCCGTGTCGTGCCAATGTGAACGGCACGGAGGCCGTTCACTACATCGGCTGAGGCTTCGGGGGAAGTTTCA
>CAYPFH010000265.1:0-5967 GCA_964409825.1 uncultured Desulfobacterales bacterium
GAGGCCGTTCACTACACCGGCAGAGGCTTCGGGGGAAGTTTCATTCTTGATCAAACTGGTCAGCGCGGCCGACCAGAGGCGGCGCTCGTATGAACCTTCGCCAAAGGCAAATGCGTCAGTGTAAAAAATTCCAAATCCCAAGCACCAAACAAGCATCAAGCACCAAATACCAAACCTGGATGGCGTCGATAATTCTTTTTGGAAGGTTTCCACGATGGCCCCCGTGTTTGGAATTTGTTTTTTTGGAAATTGGATATTGTTTGGTATTTGGAATTTGGTGCTTGTGATTTTCTCTTCTAACCCGCCGTTTTCCGTATCTCGCCATTTTCCCTTGCGGCAACGGCGGGGCTGACATCCGACATCTGACCTCCGACATCGGATATCAACATTTAAATCCATTTCCCATTCTTCTCAGAAGATCAACCGATTCTGCGGCGGTAGTTCCTTGCCAAAATTCCGGTCAACCGGTATAACCGATCAGGCCTGAAAACGAAACCTAAAACCCATGACAAGGAGTGAAGCGATCATGCCCGAATCCTGGGAAGAAAAACTCTCCTGTGCGCTTTCCTGTAACCGCTGCCGGCAAAAGCTATCAGCTTCCGACGAACGGATTCTGTCCGTCTACGACCACGAGCCGATTTGTATGCCCTGCAAGCGGGAGGAAGAAAAGCGAACGGACTATGCGGATATCTCCAAAGACATGATCGGCCAGTGCCTGGCCGAGACCGAGCTGTTTTACGGTGATCCGAAAGGGTACTGCTATCACCACTTTTATCCGTTTAAGTGCTGAGGTTCAGTCGATTGGTTGATTCGTTGAATTGTCAAATAGGTAGACCTTGAATTGAAGAAGGAAGCTGCCGACCGATCGGTGATTCAACCAATTCATCAACAAACCACTCGTCCAATCCAGCCCTTGACCCCGGCAGAGACCTATAGACTGTGAAGGTAGCCGCCACGAACGATACCTGCCAAGTCTCGGTGCTGTACACCACCCACCGGCCGGAAACCGTCGACACCCTGTTCGAAGAGATGAGCCGCCGGGAGGCCGTGTTTCTGGAGGAGCCGCCTGCCGCCGATTTCGTCGATATGCTCGAAGGAAGGGTTCCGATAGACGACTACCTGATGAGCCGGGACGACGAATACCCCGAGTTCAGCCGGCGGTCCTGCCGCATGTTCCAGGCCCTTCACCGCAAAGGGGTTCGTCTCTTTCAGGTGGAGCCGTTCATCGAAGAACTCCTCGGCATTCACGATTTCTTTGCCGACGGATCGGGTCCCTCGGAACTGTTATCGGGCACGACCCGGCATCGGGTATACATGGCGGAGCACCTGGCGACCCGGGCCCTGCTCGATTTTTACCGGTTCTCCGTGACAGGAAGCTTCGAAGAGACCGTCACGGCCGTCAAGGCATTTGCCGTGGCCGATGCCCGGCGCTTCCGCCTCAGGGACGAAATGCGCGCCGAGGCGCTGGCCCACCTTGTCTGCGGGTATAATACCGTCTGCGTGGAGGCCGGCTACATGCACGCCCTTTTATGGCGTTTGCTTCAGAAGCGGGTTGTCGGCAGGGCGAGAGTGAGGCCGGTTCACCTGCTGGGTGAACGAATGACCGAGGCCGGAGCAAGGCGCCGGAATCTTGGGCCGGGAGACGTACTGACCCTGCACTATCTCTTTCATCCGGAAAGGGACGCCCCGGTGCTGAATCTGCTGGCCGCCAGGAGTCTGCTCTATGCAAAACTTCTGGAAAAAGAGGAGATGATCGCCGGGGCAGGGCAATTCCCCCATCTGAAAAACGAGATGGAAACCGGCCGGATTGCAGACGCCCTCGGATACGAAGACTGCCGGCGACTCTATCCGCTGATCCGTCGATCGGGCACGGCGAGGGCCCGGCGGATCGTCCTGGGATACATCGAGAGCGGGGAAAAAGAAGTTGATCGGTTGACTGGTTGATCGGTCAAATCGGCCGTGATGGCTGACTTAGTACATGCAGGCGTAATTATGGTGACGATTGTTTCACCGAGACGCAGAGAACGCAGAGAAAAAATTAAAAAGACAAGAATTCGAACATTTCACTAAAACAGTAATCCAATCGTTTTTTTCTGTCATGCCCGACTCCGCAGGCATGACAACACTTTTCCGAATCTACGACTCAACCAATCGACCCGGGGCTGCTGCAAGCGGCCGCGCTACGCCAGCCGGCGGTTTTCCAGCCGCTCGCCCCTTCGTCCGATAATCGCCTCTTCGATGGGAATCTGCACGCCGGCCTCTGCCAGTGCCTTTTTGACGATACCCGGAAGGCCCGAGCAGCAGGGCACCTCCATGTAGACGTTGGTGATGCTCCGGATGCCGGCTGTTTTGAAGATTTCGACGAACTTGTCGATGTAGGACTGGGCGTCGTCGAACTTGGGGCACCCCATCATCACGACTTTTTCTTTCGTAAAGTCGCTGTGAAATCTCGGATAGGATGCCGGCACGCAGTCCGCCACCACAAGAAGGTCGGCGTTTTTTAAAAAGGGCGCTGCGGGCGGCACCAGGTGGATCTTGACCGGCCAGTGGCTCAATCCTTCCCCGGCCGCATCGGGCATCGGCCCCTTGGCGGCTTCGAGCCTTTCTTTAGGCACGAAGGTCTGGACGGCCGCCGAAGGGCATCCGCCCCCGCTTTCTTGCTGCTGTTTTGACAGAAACGCCTCCACGGCCTCCTCGTCGAACTCTTCTGCTTCCCGCTCCACGATGTGCAGGGCGTCGTTGGGGCATTCGCCGAGACAGGCGCCGAGGCCGTCGCAGAATTTATCGGCGATCACCTTGGCCTTCCCATCCACGATCGCCAGCGCCCCCTCGGCGCAGGCAGGGATGCACTGGCCGCAGCCGTCGCATTTTTCCTCGTCGATTTCGATGATTTTCCGTTTGATTTTCATAGCAGCACCTTTTTTGCTTCGGTTTTGCCCGCCTCGGTGGTCAGCTCCTCTTCGATCAGGGCCTCAAGAGACGCTTCCGGAAGGGGGTCCGATTTTTGCCGCTCCTCGATGGAGGCGATGTGATCGGCGTCGTAGACGACCTTCAGATTTACGCCGTCGTCCGGAGACGGCCGGCCGGACTGCTTCAGGATCTTGCACACTTCGTCGATCAGCGGCCCACGAGCGCCGAGCTTCTCCAGGATCTTCCGGGCTTCAGCGCTTTTGTCGTTTTCCGTCGATGCCGCATCGGCACCCACATCCTGAAGGTAGGCGGCAGACAAAATGGCGGCAAGATTTCCCGATTCGAACTTTCCGATCCGCTCGGCATACCGGGCAACCCGCATGGCGTGGCCGATCTTTTTGAAATCGGATTGGAAGTATCTCTTGACCTCCACGGCCACCCGGTCCTTGAGCATGTCTTCTTTCTGGGCGAGCAGCTCCGGCGGAAGGTCTCCGAGGCACTGCTCGGCATACTGGCAGTATGAAGCGCAGCCGAAATCCATCTTCGGGTTGATGAACCGGTGGCCGCATGCGGGACACTTCCGGGTGGTGTCGTCCTTAAAAAATTCCACCGACCCACCGCATTCGGGGCACTTGACCTCGAAAATGGCGCCGGGTTTCCAGTACTGGGTGTCTTGTCCCGGGCATTTCATAAGAAATTCCTCCGGATAAGTGAATCCGTCAAAGGCATAGCGCAGGTTTCCGATTCGTTCCGCACCGCAATCGAAACAAAGACCGAGCAACGGATTCACTTATATAAAAAAATCATTTAAAACAGGCGTTCCGCTCCATTCAATCTATGAACTCGATTGCCTTCGGGCAAGAGGCAGCGGACTCGAAAGCCCTCTGCCTCGCCCATCTTCATTTTTCTCCCCCGCGTTCTCTGCGCCTCTGCGGTGAGCGCACGCAGCACCCCTTTATGCCGTTTCGTCCAGGATCGCGGCGATGTCCTCATCCGGGGTGGATATCGGCATGATGTTGAACTTGTCCACCAGCACGCCGAGCACGTTGTCGGAAACAAAGGCCGGCAGGCTCGGACCGAGCCGGATGTCCTTGATCCCCAGGTACAGCAGGGTCAGCAGGATGGCGCAGGCTTTTTGCTCGTACCAGGAAAGGACCATCGACAGCGGCAGGTCGTTGACGCCGCATTTGAAGGCCTCGGCCAGGGCCGAAGCGATCCGGATGGCCGAATAGGCGTCGTTGCATTGGCCCACGTCCAGAAGGCGCGGAATTCCGCCGATATCGCCCAGATCCTTGTCGAAAAAGCGGAACTTGCCGCAGGCCAGGGTCAGGACCACGGTGTCGCCCGGCAGTTTTTCCACAAATTCGGTGTAGTAGTTTCGGCCGGGCTTGGCCCCGTCGCAGCCGGCCACCAGGAAAAAGTGCCGGATGTCCTTGTTCTTGACCGCCTCGATGACCTTGTCGGCCACGCCGAGAACGGCATTGTGTCCGAAGCCGACCGTCACCGCCCCCTTTTCCGTGTCTTGGGCAAATCCGGGCAACGCCAGGGCCTTTTCGACGACCGGGGCAAAGTTCTTGTCTGCGATGTGGGTGACGCCGGGCCATCCCACCAGGCCGGTGGTAAAGATGTTGTCCTGGTAGACTTCCTTGGGCTTCTGGATGCAGTTGGTGGTCATCAGGATGGCGCCGGGAAATTCGGCAAACTCCTTGACCTGGTTCTGCCAGGCGGTGCCATAATGGCCGTAGAAGTGATCGTACTTCTTCAGCTCCGGGTAGCCGTGGCAGGGGAGCATCTCGCCGTGGGTGTACACGTTGATCCCCTTGCCCTGGCTCTGCTTCAGGATCAGTTCCAGGTCCTTCAGGTCGTGGCCGGAGACCAGGATCGCCTTTCCCTTTTTGGCGCCGAGGGGGACCCGGGTCGGAATCGGATGCCCGTATGTCCCGGTATTGGCGGCATCGAGCAGCTCCATGGTGCGCAGGTTGATTTCCCCGCACTTCATGGCTAGCCCCACCAGGTCGTCTGCGCCCAGCGTGTCATCCAGAGTGGCCGACATGCCTTCGTAGATGAAATTGTAAACCGCCTCGTCTTCCTGGCCGAGGATCCGGGCGTGGTCCGCATAGGCAGCGACGCCCTTGATTCCATATATGATCAGCTCTCTCAGCGACAAGATGTCCGGATTGATGTCCGGATCGGATTTGACGCCCACCTTTTCTCCCTGGGCCACCATTCCCGCCTCGTCTGCGGCAGGGATGAACGACGCGGCTTCGCTGAAATCGACGCTGCCGCCGGCGGCCTTGAGCTTTTCCTTGAGCTGATCCCTCAGCCGGACGCTTTTTCCGATGAGCTCGACGAACCGTGGCGGGTCGAAGTCGACATTGGTCAGGGTGGAAAACAACCCCTCGCAGACAAACGCGTCGATTTCCGGGTCCCGGACGCCCTTTCGGATGCCTTCTGCGGCCACCTGGGAAAGCCCCTTGATCGAATAGACGAGAAGGTCCTGGAGGGCGGCGACCTCAGGCCTTTTGCCGCATACGCCGATCTTGGTGCATCCCTCTCCCTTTGCCGTTTGTTCGCATTGGAAACAGAACATGGTCTTCCTCCTTGGGTTATGGTAATAAAATCGCTTGCACGCTTTTATCAGGGCTTCGCGTTTTGCGAAGCGGTAAAAAAATGAATCTGGGAAATCCTTCGAGACTGCTGAAACATACAAAATTTTGTGATTTCCTATAATGACCCGGTCTTTTCTCCATCTGGGGACCGGTTATAGCCGCCTGGGAAAAAAGAATCGTTGACGTAAGTCAAATAAGTCGCTTTTTTCAAAAAGCGCTTATCCAGAATCCTCCAGCGTTGGACCGCCGGAGGCCGATGGGTGTCAGCTCTCCAGCCGGCCAAAACTCGCCGGCAAGGCCGCGTAAAGACGGCCGCCGAGCAGGATGCAGAAAAAATTCGGCGGCAAATGGGGATCGCCACAGAAACCCAAGTGTTTGCTTTACGGCCGTCTTAACGCGGCCTAACCGGCTCAAACAGTTGCCCGGCTTCCGATCTGACACCCATCGG
>CAYPFH010000266.1:0-5933 GCA_964409825.1 uncultured Desulfobacterales bacterium
TAGAGGGTGTCGGGATAGGTCGGATTTTTGGTGCCGGTACTGGCCCAGAGCAACCGCTGGACACGCGCTCCCCGGGTGGCCAGCCTGCGCCAACGATCACCGGAGAAGATGTCCTGCGAGCGTGCAAAGGCCATCTTCGCGTTGGCAATGGCGATTTTCCCCTGCAGCGTCTCGTTGTTCAACGCTTCCAGCGCCGTATCGACGGCGGAATCGATGCGGCTGATAAAAAAGGATGCCACCGATGCCGCTTGGCTCACGTCGTCGCCTCCGGCGGACAGCTTCTCCAGCCCTGCCAGGTACGCCTCGGCCACGGCTTCATAGGTGTCCAGTCCGAAGATCAGGGTAACGTTGACATTGATGCCTTCTCCGATCAGCGCTTCGATGGCGGGGATGCCGGCCGGGGTGGCCGGCACCTTGATCATCACGTTGGGCCGGTTCAGGGCTGCATGAAGCCGCCGCGCATCTGCAATCGTGCCCTTGGTGTCATGCGCCAGCGTCGGGCTGACCTCTAGACTGACATAGCCGTCGACGCCATTTGTGTTGTCGTAGATGGGCCGCAACAGATCGGCCGTGCGCTGGATATCCTCAACGGCAAGCGCCTCGTAGATTTCCTCAACCGACTTGCCGTCGGCGGCCAACGCCTCGATCGCATCATTGTAATCGGCACTGCCGACGATCGCTTTTTCGAAAATGGACGGGTTCGAGGTGACCCCCATCACGCCGGCGTCGAGCAGCGCCTTAAGCTCGCCCGAATCGATCAATGCCCGCCGGATGTTGTCGTACCAGATGGATTGTCCCGGTTTTATGAGTTCGTGCAATTTTGTCATAATCATCTCCTGCTGGAGTTGGGGTTTAAAACTCAGAAATGAGCAAAGTGGCACACCAAACTTTTATGGGTTCAAATTTTCCATAAGTGCTTTGGCGCTCGCCACGACGTGCTCCACCGTAAAACCGAATTTTTTCTGCAGATCGGGCAGCGGCGCCGATGCGCCGAAGGACTCCATGCCGATGCTGATGCCGTGCGGTCCCACGTACTTGGCCCATCCCAGGGTGGCGGCCATCTCGACCGATACCCGGGCCGTGACGGCGGGCGGCAGCACGCTGTCGCGATAGGCCCGGTCCTGCTGCTCGAACAGCTCCCAGGAGGGCATGCTGACCACCCGCGCCCGGACGCCCTTTACGGCCAACTGCTCATAGGCTGCGATGCAAAGCGACACCTCGCTTCCTGTTGCGATCAGGATGATTTGCGGCAAACCGTCGCCGGTGTCCGCCAGGGTATAGGCGCCTTGAGCTACGCCGGACGCCGAGGCGTATTTTGTACGATCCAGGGTGGGCAGGTTTTGCCGGCTCAGGATCAGTGCCACCGGCTGGTGCCGCAGTTGCATGATGAGCCGCCAGGCTTCCGCGACCTCGTTGGCATCCCCCGGCCGGAGCACGACCAAATGAGGGATGGCTCGCAAAGATGCCAGCTGTTCGATGGGCTGGTGCGTGGGTCCGTCTTCTCCTACGCCGATGGAGTCATGGGTAAAAATGTGGATCGCCGGAAGTTCCATCAACGCGCCGAGCCGGATGGCCGGCCGGGCGTAGTCGCTGAAGACCAGAAAACTCGATCCATAGGGACGAACCTTGCAAAGGGCCATGCCGTTGAGCACCGCCGCCATGGCATGCTCGCGCACCCCGAAATGGAAATTGCGGCCCCCGGGGGTGTCGGCGGTAAAATCCCCGGCGGCGTCGAACGTCAGGTTCGTCTTGGTCGAGGGCGCCAGGTCGGCCGCGCCGCCGATCAGCCAGGGGACGTTTTCAGCGACGGCGTTGAGCACTTTGCCCGAGGTGTTGCGGCTGGCATCGCCTTTCTTGTCCGGCGAAAAGGTCGGGATGTTCCTATCCCATCCGTCCGGCAATTCACGGTGGTGCATTTTAAAGAAGGCCTCGGCCAGTTCCGGATAGGCTTTCTTGTAAGCCTCGAACCGGTCGAGCCAGGCGTCGCGCAGGCCGCGTCCACGGTCGCCGATGCCCTGTTTGAAATGGGCGATCACCTCATCGGGCACCAGAAACCGGGCATCCTCCGGCCACCCGTAATTGCGCTTGGTCAGGCGGATTTCTTCCTCGCCCAGGGGCTCGCCGTGCGCTGCGTGGGTGTCCTGTTTATGGGGAGCGCCAAAGGCAATGTGGCTGTCCACGATGACGAGGGTGGGCCGGTCGTCGGTGTTGTGAAAGGTGTCGAAGGCCCGGGAAAGCGCTTCCAGATCGTTGGCATTGCCGACCTGCAGCACGTTCCAGCCGTAGCTGGAAAAGCGGGCGGCCGCATCCTCGCTGAAGGCCAGGGCGGTGGGCCCCTCGATGGTGATTTTGTTGTTGTCGTAGATCCAGCAAAGGTTGGAAAGCTTGAGGTGGCCGGCAAGCGAAGCGGCCTCGCTGCTGACCCCCTCCATCATGCAGCCGTCGCCTGCCAGGGCATAGACATTAAAATCGATGACGTCGAAGCCGGGGCGGTTGAAATAGGCCCCCATCCAGCGGCCGGCGACGGCCATGCCCACACTGTTTGCCACACCCTGGCCCAAGGGCCCGGTGGTGGCCTCCACGCCGGATGTCCAGCGGTATTCCGGGTGGCCGGGGGTCCGGCTGTCCAGTTGGCGGAAGTCGCGGATATCGTCCAGGCTGACGGCGGGTTCGCCCAGCACCTCGTATTCAGGCGTAACGGTCTTGACTCCCGTCAGGTGAAGCAGCGCATAAAGCAGCATCGAGGCATGCCCTGCGGACAGAACGAAGCGGTCCCGGTTGGGCCAGACAGGATCGTTTGGATCGAAGCGCAGGTGCCGCTGCCAGAGCGTGTACGCCACGGGAGCCATGGCCATGGGAGTGCCCGGGTGGCCGGAGTTTGCCGCCTGGACCGCGTCCATGGCCAGGGTGCGGATGGTGTTGATGCTTTTCTGTTCATTATCAGACATGGGCTTCCCCTTTCAACGGACCATGAGTCGACTTTTTCGTTGCCGCCGGACTTTCCGGAGCTTTCATGAACTTTCGTTTGTACAGCGCAAGAAGCTTTTTCGCGGTGATCGGAAAAAGGCCGAGAACGGCAAAGGAGACCAGCACCCCCGGCGACAGAATGCCGGACACAGAATCGATCTGGGCCAGCTGTCTGCCGGCATTGACATAAACGATGGTACCGGCCAGCATGCCGACCTGCGACACCCAGAAAAAGGTAAGCAGCCGCATGCGGGTGAGCCCCATGGCCAAGTTGATGACGAAAAACGGAAAGATCGGCACCAGCCGAAGGGAGAAAAGATAGAAGGCGCCTTCCTTTTCGATACCGGCGTTGATCGCCGCCAGTTTGTCGCCGAATTTTCCCTGCACCCAATCCTGCAGAAGAAAGCGGGAGACGGCGCAGGCCAGGGTGGCGCCGATGGTGCTGGCAAAAGAAACGGCAACCGTTCCGATTGCAAGCCCGAAAAGGGCTCCGCCGGCCAGGGTCATCACTGCGGCCCCGGGCAGCGACAGCCCTGTGACCACGATGTAGATCCCCATGTAGGCGGCAATCACGAGCATCCGGTGCGACTGGTACAGTGCCTGGAATTTTTCCTGGGACGACTTGATATAGTCGAGGGAAAGATATTGTCCCAGCTCGAAATATCGAAAGGCCAAAATGCCGAGCACGATCAGCCCGACTACGGCGGCCTTGCCGATCCATTTTTTGCTTTTTTCTTTGTTCATGGTTCCTATCCTCCATTTTTCAGCAGCTGTTGGCCGCAGAAAGCCGCGCCCCAGAGGCCGCTGTTCTGGTCTTCCATCAAATAGACGGGCATCGCGGACAGTATGTGACCCATAGTCGGTGAATCGCTAAACTCCTTACGGAAATTTTCATGAGTCAATATCGCCGGGGTCCGGGCGGCCACCCCGCCGGCGATGTAAAGCCCGCCGCGGCAGAGCACGTCCAGGGCGAAGTCCCTGCAGACCCGGCCGAAAAATTTGGCCGCCCAGGCCAGGGTTTCGGAGCCGGCCTGGAGGCCCTCGGCGGTGACTTGCTCCGGGGGTGCCTGCTGCCCGGTCAAAAACCAGTGAAGGTAGCTCAGCCCGCGGCCGGAAACCACCAGGTTGCCGGTGATATGATCCTCCCCGCTTTTTTCCCGGTAGAACTTCTGGAAGGCGAATTCGCGCTCCGACAGGAAAGGAAAATAACCGTGCCCGCCTTCGGAGGGCAGTGCCTGAAAACCGCCGCTTGCAAGCGGCACCAGGACGGCCTTGCCCAGCGCCGTGCCGGCGCCCAGGACCCCCACGGCGCTTTCGTCTACTCGCTCTCCAGCAAGTATGACGCGGGCGCTTTCCGCTACCGGCGACCGGCAGGCATAGGCCTGGGCGACAAAATCGTTGATCAGCACCGTGCGCGCCATGGTGCCGGAAACCTCTTTTCGAGCCAAATCGATGTCCCAGGCGATATAGGGGGGGGCGCAGTATGTGCCGCGCTCCACCGGACAGGCGGCGGCGATGACGGCGATATCGGCAGCTGCAAGGTCAAGGGAAAAGTCGCTGGATCGCAATTGCGCCAACAACTGGACGAAGGATTCGGCCCTCCCGGTGGGCAGCCAGATACTGTCCTTCAGCGATAAATTTTCTTCCGGTTCGCTTTGGAAGCAGGCAAAACGACTGTTGGTGCCGCCGATGTCCACTGCAAGGATGTTTTTCATCTTCTATCCTCCGATGAACAATCTACGGAAAACGGCTCGTTTTCAAAAAACAACACCGTGGCTTTATCGGTGTCCAACGCAGCGACGGTTCCGACCGGCTTGCCTTTGTATCCGACAACCGCTTCGTCAAGATATTTCCATGCGGCCTCTGCTGCGGCATCTCGCTTATACATCATTGCAATTCTTACTGTTTCGCGAAGGTTTCGACGGGCACGCCTGCTCATCCACAAACCACCTCATTTCACCGTCGATGGGGCTCACTCTCTGAACGGGAAGTTCCGAATCCTCATCGCCAGTCTGGTGCAATCGTCCCAGAATGCCGGCCTTGCCCGACCCTGCGGCGACGAAAACGATGCGGCGGGCGGCGTTGATCACCGGCAGGGTCATGGTCAGCCGAACCGGCGGCGGTTTGGGGGCGTTGAACACCGGAACCACCCAGCGCCGGTCTTCTGCTAAAGCCGGATGCCCCGGAAACAACGAAGCGGTGTGGCCGTCTTCACCCAAACCGAGCAGAATCAGATCGAAGCGCGGAAATGCGCCGGCTTCGACGGGCAGTGTTTTTCTTATCTTCGCTTCATAGTCTCGGGCGGTCTCATCGGGAACTTTGGCATGATCCACGGCATGGATCTGATCCTCGGGAATATCGACACGACCGAGCAGCCGCCGCCGGGCAAGGCCGAAATTGGAGTCGGGGCTGCTATGCGCCACCCACCGTTCGTCGACCCAGAAAACATTCCAGGTCGACCAGTCGATACGTTCGCGTAAGGAAGGAGCGGCCAGTACAGGCGCGAGCATGTCCATGAGCGACCCGCCCGAAAGAGCGACGCAAAACCGCCCCCGTGCATCGGACGACGCTTGCGCCGCCCGTGCCACGTGCGAAGACAAGGCGGTCGCCAACGCCAGCCGATCGGCAAAAATGCGGATATCAGGCCGAACGTTCATGTCGGGTCCGCCGGGTTATTCGTTGCTTTCACTGTCTGCGGTTCATTCGGAGCCCAGATGGTGCGGTAATCGAATTCTTCCATACCGATGATGTTGTACTTGATGATTTCGAAATTGGGACTCAAGTCGAAATCCCTGGGTACGATCTGGGAATAATGGCGCATGACCAATGTGGAGCCATATGGGTTTTTTTGTCTGTCGTTTGCAACATCAGCAGACGGTGACAAGGCCGGGACGATCGGATACCCTACCTTCTGAAACGCCTTGGCGATCATGCCGGAGCAGATGACTTCGTATTCCGTGCAGCCG
>CAYPFH010000267.1:0-5920 GCA_964409825.1 uncultured Desulfobacterales bacterium
GCGAAGCGAAGCGGAGACCCGGGATCCACAAAAACCTGGATGCCGGATCAAGTCCGGCATGACGAACCGGGAACATGAAGTTTCATACGAGGTTCCCCGCTGCCACCCCGGTTCAGGACGCCGGGCCGCCGGCGAATTCTTCTTCGGCCTCCCGGTAGAGCTGGTCCTCCCGCCCCCGGTACCTGGGGGAAAAATGAAAGATCGTCATTCGGCGGGCCCGGCAGCGGCGGGCGATTTGTCCGGCCTGGCGGGTGGTGAGGTGGGCTTTTTCTTCGGCGGCGGCGCAGTCTTCTTCCAGAAAAGCAGCCTCGATAAACAGGTGGTCGGCATCTTTGGCCAGGGAAACGATTCTTTTCTGATTTTCCGGCGTGTAGGCCGCATCGGCGATGTATGCGATCTTCTGGCCGGGGGTGATTCGGGCGATCTTATTTTGAAGGGCATCGAGGGTGAACCGGGTTTTTCCGCCGCCTGCGGCCCAGGGAACCTGAAATACGGTGTCCGGTGAAAGGCCGCCGTATACGGCGGCTTTGAACTGTCCGAGCCACGGCCCGGGTTTTGCTCCAATGGCGGCCAACCGGTCTTTCAAAATGTGGATGTGGAACCGTTCTTCGAGGGCCAATCCGAGGCAGGGGATCCGATGGTCGAGTACGGCTGCCGAGAGCGTCAGGGCGGGCTCTGCCAAAAGGGTACCGTCGAAGCTCGATTCTGCCGGATCGCCGGCGGGCAGAAACCGGTCCCGGCACCGATACCGCCGGCTCTTGATGCGGCCGGACGCCACCTCGGCGATCTGAAGAACCAGGGGATAGGCGTTGTTTCCGACCAGATTCCAGGCATATCCGCCCAGCTTTGCCTCGACGTTGTCCATAAATCCCTCCGGACCGAACAGTTGCAGTTCCTTCTGCCTTCCGAGCATGACCCTCAGGAGCCGGTCAAAGCCGATGAAGTGGTCCATATGGGTGTGGGTGACGAAGACCTGGCCGACCTTGAGCAGGTCGCGGTGGGAAAGGGTCGAATTGTCGCCGAGATCGAACAGCAAGGCCCGGCCCTCGCGGAGAAAGGGGATATACAGGCCGGGATCATCGAACGGATCATTGATGAGGCGGGGTAAGAAAGAAGGGCGCATGGATCATGGAAGGAACTTTCTCACCTGCTGGTTGATGCACAGGTAAAGGTCCTCGTCCGAGCCGAAGATGTCAACGACCTCTTTGTCGTCGATGAGCTTCTCGATGACAAAGGAGGTGACAAAGAGGCTGACCACATGGGGCTGCGGGACCAGGTTGCGCAGCGGTGCGATCTGATAGTCGATATCGAAGTCATCTGCACGGCTGATCTTATCGAGACATTTGCCGATGCGCTCCTCCAGCCGGTTTTTGCTGGTGGTTTCCACGAGGTTGTTTTCCACCAGTTTTGATGCAATGGCGTTTGCCAGGGGTTCCAGACAGTCTTTGATGCCGTTGATGGCCATTCTCCGGGCATATTCCTTCGAAGACTCGATTTTCGAAAGAATGCTTGCCTCCCGGGTGCTGGGCCTGAAAACTTTTCCCATGGATGATTTCCTCTATCAATTTGCTCTATCAATGTTGGATTTTGATAAGGGTCCTTGACCGCGGTGGAGCGATCATACTGTCAGCGCTGGTGCTTTGCAAGAAAAAATCTATTCTTCATCGATGGCCCGAATCACCAGCTGGAGCCTCCGGCGGCCCTGCCACCGGTTCCACCGAAGCTGAAATGCAACCCGGTCGAAGCGGTTTCTCCGAAGGTGGCTTCCGGCGCCGAAGCGGATCGCCTCGAACGTACGGCCGCCGGCGCTGTGGTCCTGCCGCAGCTGAAGCCTCAGGTGGTCAGCGCCGGCCGGCTTGGCGGTGACCACATCGACGGACCGGGCCATGAGCAGCGGCTCCGGGTTTCCCTCCCCGAAGGGGCGGAGCGCATCGATTTCTTCCATCAGCGCCTCGGAGATTTCGGAAAAGGCGGCTTCGGCATCGATGGACAGGGTTTTGACGAATGCCTCCGGTTCGGCCGATTGGCAGACGGCTTCTTCCAGCCGGTCTTCGAACTCTTCGATCCGCCCGGCGGCGATCGTGAGCCCGGCGGCCATGGCATGGCCGCCGAACCGATCGAGACTGTCCGAGATCCGCGAAAGTGCGCCGTATAGATCGACGCCTGGAATGCTCCGGGCCGAACCCCTGCCGCTTCCGCTCCGTGTGGAGATCAGCACGACGGGGCGGTGGAATTTTCGGACCAGGCGGGAGGCGACGATTCCCAGGACCCCTTCCGGCCACTGGGAATGGCTGAGCACAAGAGTTTTGCGCCTGCTCAGCGCCGGTTTTCGTTCGAGGGCCTCGATGGCCTGGGCGAGCATTTGCACCTCTTTTTCACGGCGCCGATCGTTGAGCCGGTCGAGCAGGGCGGTGATCCTCCGGGCTGAAGATCGGTCCGTTGCGGTCAGCAGCCGGAAGGCGGCCATGGCATGGGCCATTCTGCCGGCAGCATTGATTCGCGGCGCCAGACGAAATGCCAAATCCTCTGCATCGGCCCAGGGACGGCCGACGCCGGCAGCCGTCATGAGCCCTGCCATGCCGGGCCGGGGCACGGTGTTGAGCACATCCAGGCCGGTCCGAACCAGGATCCGGTTCTCCCGGCGCAGGGGCACCATGTCCGCAACGGTGCCCAGGGCCACCAGATCGCAGTAATCCCGAAGGTTCGGTTCCGTCCGGCCTTTCCAAAAGCCTCTTTCCCTGAGCTGTTGGCGAAGGGCTATGAGCAGATAAAAGCAAACCCCCGCTCCGGAGAGAAAGTCCATCTTCGAGGGGCAGTCCTGCCGGCACGGATTGACGACGGCCACGGCCTCCGGCAGGGGATCGGAGAGCTGGTGGTGGTCGGTGACGATGACGTCGATCCCGGCCGATTTTGCCGCCGCAAGGGCCCGGTGGCTGGCGGATCCGCAGTCGACCGTGACGATCAGCCCGATCCGGTTGGAAAGCGCCGGCCGTACGATGTGGGTTTCCTGAAGGCCGTATCCCTCGCGGATACGGTGAGGCAGATGAACCCTGACCGCTGTGCCGCAATGCGCCAGGAAGGTGTGCAGCAAGGCGGCGGCGGTGATGCCGTCTGCATCGTAGTCGCCGAAAATGAGAATCGACTCCTTGCCGATGACCGCCCGGCAGAGCCTGTGGGCCGCAGTTTCCATATCCCGGAGCATCGTGGGCGGCCGCAGGGACGAAAGCGCCGGCGCCATAAACGCCCGGGCCTCTTTCGGTTCCAGGATGCCCCGGTTGGCCAGCAGCCGCGCCGTCAGCCGATGGCATCGAAGGGCGGTTTCCAGCGTCGACAGATTCTCCGGATCCGCTGTTTTCATGGCCCAATGGATTTGCATGGGGCATGGCTATAGACCATCTTTGCACCGACGACAAGACGATTTTGACGGTCGACGGCGTTTTTTGCCGGGGTTTTCATTTGCCCCAAAAAGGGTTATATTTTTTCCATGCGAGAGATACAGCGCCACTATCGAATGGATCGCCGGCAGATCGCCTATTTTCGATTCATTGTGGAAGGCTATGACGGGATTGCGGTTCTTCGAACGGTGGATCCGTTGCAGGGCCGGGTGGTCCTGCACCTGAGCAGTTCCTGCGAGCCGGAACTCGACGAACTGCTGGAAGGGATTTCAGACCAACTCAGACTGGAAGAGGCCCCTGTCCCCGTTGGGCAAAGCGCCGATTCCTTCGAGCCGAATCATGGCTGAACGGCAGTGCTACATTCATACCATCGGATGCCAGATGAACGTCTACGACTCCGAGCAGATCCTGCAGCGGCTTCAGACGATCGGATACCGCCAATGCGACTCTCCGGACAAGGCCGATCTGATCGTGCTCAATACCTGTGCCATCCGGGAAAAGGCAGAGCAGAAGGTCTACAGTTTTCTCGGGCGCCAGGCCAAGCGCAAACAGCGCCGGCCGGAGCTGCTGGTGGCCGTCGGAGGCTGTGTGGCCCAGCAGGAGGGAAGACGGTTTCTTAAGCGGGTTCCTCATCTGGATCTGGTCTTCGGCACCCACGCAGTGGGTCGATTGGCCGGGCATGTTGAACGGATACGGAAAAGCGGGGAGCGTATCGTCGATGTGGACATGGACGGCGCCGCGGCGATGTTCGACGGCCTTGAGCCCCTCGAGGCGCCGGCGGGTCCCTCCCGTTTTGTTACGATCATGCAGGGATGCGACAATTTCTGCACCTACTGCGTGGTGCCTCATGTCCGCGGCCGCGAGGTCAGCCGGCCGCCGTCGGAGATTCTTTCCGAAATCCGCGCCCTGGTTCGAAGCGGTGTCCGGGAGGTGACGCTCCTGGGCCAGAATGTGAACAGCTACGGCGCCAAAGAAGGCCACGGCAGCTTTGCCGAATTGCTCAAAAAAGTAAGCGGCATCGACGGCCTGGCCCGGATCCGGTTCACCACGTCTCACCCCAAGGACCTATCCGATGCCTTGATCGACTGCTTTGCCTCGCTGGACAAGCTGTGCGGCCATATTCATCTGCCGGTCCAGTCCGGATCCGACCGGGTGCTGAAGCGGATGAACCGCCGCTACCGCCGCGCCGACTACCTGGGCAAGGTCGGACAACTTCGATCGGTGTGCCCGGATATCGGCATTACCTCGGATTTTATCGTCGGATTCCCGGGGGAATCCGACCAGGATTTTGCCGACACCGTCGACCTGATGCGGTCCGTCGAATTCGACGGCGTGTTCGCCTTCTGCTACTCGGACCGTCCCAGCGCGCCGGCCTCCGGTTTTGGCGGAAAAATCAGCGAGAAGAAAAAAAAACGCAGGCTTGCCGAGCTGCTGGACATGCAGGAGAAGATCACGCTTGACAAAAACCGGTCCCTGGTCGGCAGCGTCCAGCAGGTCATGGTGGAAGGACCCAGCAAAAAGGACTATTTTCAAAATGCGCATCGGGCGGCGCTGTGGACCGGAAGAACCCCTCAAAACCGCATCGTCCATTTTCCCCTCGACACACCGACCCATGGCGAGCGGATCGCGGCGCCCGGAACGATACTGGATGTCCGGATCGAGGAGGCGTTTGCCCATAGCCTCCAAGGCAAACCGGACCGTGAACGTCTGAATCCGAATGGACGGAAAGGAGTCGATTCCCATGCTGCATAAAGCAAGCATTGCGGGGATGACCATGGACCCGGCCTCCAATACGCCGATTATCATATTGAAGATTGAGGAGCAGGAAAAAACCGTCCCGATCTGGATCGGACTGCTGGAGGCGACGTCGATTGCATCGGCGCTGCAGGAGATCAAATTCGACCGGCCGATGACCCACGATCTGTTCAAGAACTTTTTAGAAACCCTCCAAATTTCGGTTTCCAAGATCGAAGTCTGTGATCTGCGGGAGAACACTTTTTTCGCCCGAATCCATTTTTCTTCTGAAAGCGGGGCATTTGACATGGACGCCCGCCCCAGCGACGCCATCGCCATCGCGCTCAGATTCAAGGCACCGATCTACGTCGACGAAAAAGTGCTCGAAAAATCCGAACCGACCGACGGCAAAGGCGAGCCGGTGGACCGGAGCAAAGAAGGAAAAAAGTGGACCGATTACCTGGAGAACCTGTCTCCTGAGGATTTCGGAAAATACAAAGTGTGATCAAATCGCTGCCGCGATTTGATCACTAGTTCGCGTTCCGCGAAATGCAAAAAAAAGATTCGGACGGCACCCGGAGAGAAACTCAACTTTCGGGCTTCGTCTCCAGTGGAGCGAAATGGGTGATTTGATGGTGGTATACGCTGTCTGAGCGCCTTAGGATACCTTGCATCAGCGCCCACTGTGCGGTTCTATATTGCCGATGCCATCCAAACGCCTCTTTGATTTTGAAGATATTTAGGCCTGCGCTGATGTTAGGTATCCTTTGGGGCGAGTTCGTATACCGGCA
>CAYPFH010000268.1:0-5877 GCA_964409825.1 uncultured Desulfobacterales bacterium
CCGGTAATGAACAAAAGCCGGCCACGACGGAGCGTGGCCCTCCAACCGCCAAAACCCAAGGCGGAGGCAGGTCGGTTTTTACCGCCTGCTTCGAGCGAAGTTTCACATAAGACATCAGCGGGTCCGGATCGATGAAATTCACGCATAAAGCCGCCTGCCAATTCATGCCTCGGCCAATTCACGAACCAACCAATCTACTAATCAACAGGTCACCATTTAACCAATCAACCAATCAACCAATCAACTACCTATGGACCTGCTGACCGCCGCCGTCATTGTGATCATCGCCTTTGCGCTTCTGGAGACCCCGCTGTTCACGGTCATCGCCGGGCTGTCCATAGCGGCTTTGCTGGCGGCAGATCCGAGCATCGTCTCGGTGCATCTCGTGCTGATCGAGATGAACCGCCTGGCCTCGATGCCGGTGCTGGTGGCCCTGCCGCTGTTCGTGCTGGTGGGAACGCTGCTTACAGAGACCGGCGCGCCGGAACGGATAATGAATTTCATGAGCGCGCTGATCGGATGGCTGCCGGGCGGAGTGGCCATCGCCGCGCTTTGTTCCTGCGCGTTTTTTACCGCCTTGACCGGGGCAAGCGGCGTCACCATCGTCGCGCTGGGAAGCATTCTCTACCCGATTCTTCTGCGCCGGGGCTATTCGGACCGCTTCAGCCTCGGTCTTTTGACCACCTCCGGCTCCCGGGGGCTTCTTTTTCCGCCGAGCCTGGCGGTGATCCTTTACGGGGTCGTTTCCCAGGCCGACATCGGCCAGATTTTCAAGGCGGCCCTGGTGCCCGGCGTCCTGATGATCCTGATGGTTTCGGCCTACGCTTTTTTCCACCGGCTCGGCCGGGCCGCTGGACCGGCCCGGCCGGCGCCGGACTTAAGCCGGATCAAGAAGACCTTCATCGAAGGGATCTGGGAATGGCCAGTGCTTTTGATCGTGGTGGTCGGGGTCTACGGGGGATTTGTTACCATTGCCGAGGTGGCGGCCCTGGTGCTGGTCTACGTGGTGACCGTGGCCTGCTTCGTGACCCGGGAGGTTCGGTTCTTCCGGCAGCTGCCCGGCATCGTGGTGGAAAGCGCGGTTCTTTCCGGGGCGATCATCGTGATTCTCGGTTTCGCGCTCGGGTTTACAGGAGTGCTCGTCGACGCCCGGGTCCCGTCGCGGATTCTATCGTTTCTGACCTCCGTTACTGAAAGCAAAATATTGTTTCTGGCCGGTTTGAACGTCTTTTTACTGGCCGTGGGCTGCGCCATGGACATCTTTTCGGCCATCGTCATCGTGGTGCCGATCATGGTGCCCATTGCCCTGACCTACGGGATCGATCCGATCCACCTGTGCGTGATCTTTTTGGTCAACCTGGAAATCGGCTATTCGACCCCGCCGGTGGGGATCAACCTGTTTATTTCGAGCCTGAAATTCAAACAGCCGCTCACCCTCCTGTACCGGGCATCCCTGCCGTATCTGGTGCTGCTCCTGGCCGCTCTTCTGGTCATCACGTATGTGCCGTGGCTGAGTTTGTTCTGGATCCGATAAAATCGATGCGCGATAAAGGCGCGCATCGATTTTATCGGAAGTATTATTATTCAATTCCGGAACCGCCGGAGTCATGACCATTGAAAACCCCTGATCGGTGATTAGGATGAAGTTCAGGAATCAAACCCTGAGATTCCAGCAAAAAAAGGAGGCCATCTCATGAAAGAAACAGAAAGCGCCCATCGAAAGATCCAGGATATGATCGACTGCTATGCCGCGAACGACCCGCTCAAGGAAATGTCCGAAATCGGTGAAGAGAGCGAATTGGACGAAGCTGCCGTAAAATGGATTGCCCTGGCGGCGCTTCACGGCGTGAACCAGAATGCCAAAAAGATCTCCATCCGGCATACCGGCGACGGCAATGTCCGGGTGACCGCCAAGTACCGCGAGGCAGAGCTTCCATCGCCGGGAGCCGCAATCGGACAGCGGGTGATCGATCTGATCCGGAACGTTACCCATATGGAAGGAGAGAAAGGAAAGACGCCCATCGCCCTGGGTGTCAGAAACGACAGCCTTGAGTTGAAGGCGAAGGTTGAAATCGAAGACGGAGGACAGTCCCTGACCTTGAAATTTCCCGAATAAGTCCGCTGGCGCGTATTTATAAGAGGCGGCTGCGCCGCAAAAAAAATACATGACATCCCCGTTACCCCGACCGGGGTCGAGATCTGGGACCGGCCCCGAAGCTTCTCTTTTTGTCATCCCGAACGGCCTGTCCGGCGTAGCTGGAAGTGAAGACGGAAGCGAAGCGGAGAGCCGGTATCCATAATCAAATAGAGCGCTTGGCAGAATAACATACCGATACTGTCATCCCGCCTTTTTCGAAGTCCAGGGGGGGCATTTCCCCGGACAATCCGTGATCACCGAACACGAACGGAATTCTGACAACCCCTATAACCCTGGCGGTTGATGGTCAATCGGGTCAAAAGATGATATACGTCGTCAGAAATTATCACCCCGCCATTCAACCAACAAACCATCAGGATTGCCGTTTTGGCAAAAAAACCGCCCATGGAGAGGCCTTTTTTCGCATGTGCACTGATCATGCTCCTGATCGGGGCGTGCTTGTCTTGGCCGCCGGAAGCGGCGGCCGAATTTTACCGGTACGTGGACCGAAACGGCCACGCGGTATACGTGGACGACATTAGCAAGGTGCCCGAGGCATATCGGGAACAGCTCGATGTCTACACGGAGCGCTACGATCATCTTCCCCCTGCCGAGCGGGAGCGCCGGCTGGACAAAGAGCGGCAGAAGATGGAGGCCGTCCGGGCGGCAAAGGAAGCCGAGATCGAAGAACTTCGCCGACGCCGTCGGCTTGAGGACACCCGTGAAACCCCGGTCGTCATCGAGGGAAACAAGGTCATGGCTCCGGTTCTTCTCGGCTACGAAGGGGTTGAAACCGAGGCGCTGCTCGTCCTCGATACCGGCGCCTCGATCATCGCACTGCATCGGGAGGTAGTCGAGGGGCTGTCGGTAAAAGAATTCGAAAAGTCCAGGGTGCGCGTGGCGGGCGGCGCTGTCGTCGACGCGGACATGATCCGCCTTTCCTACGTGAAGGTCGGCCCCCACAGCAAAGAGGGGCTGCGGGCGGGCATAATCGATCATCAGGGCGGCCGGGTTTCCCACGGCGGCCTGCTTGGGATGAATTTTCTGCGGGATCTCGATTACAGCATCGACTTCGACCGCGGGGTCATCCGCTGGCGAAGCGGGAAAGATCGATAAAGCTCGCCGTTGCCGGGCCAATTCAAAATTCCAGATTTCAGATTCAAGATTAACCCGAGGTGATTTAAAACGTATCATACAAATGGATACGGTCAGTTTGATTTTCTCATTTTAGCGGCGAAGCCGCGTTTTATAAAAGCGCGAAGCGATTTTATTCTGACTTCGGACCTCCGATATCGGACATCGGGATCGTTTACCCTTGACAAGATGGCGGGGAATCCATAAATTCCCATTTCTGGGTATATACTCATAAAGGAGATGCCATGGTTCGCCCGATCAAAGATCGTCTCGTGGCCTTCAATCCGGATGTCAGCTACTTCAAACCCCGGGGGATACCCCTGATGGAACTTGAAGAGGTCATCCTGAAAGTCGACGAATGCGAGGCGATCCGGCTGGCCGATCTGATGAATCTTTCCCATGAAGAGGCCGGAAAGCAGATGGGCGTTTCCCGGGCCACCTTCGGAAGGATCATCCAGCGAGCCCGTAAGAATATGGCCGACGCCGTGATCAACGGAAAGGCCATTCGGATCGAGGGCGGCCAGTACCGGCTGGTGGACGATGTTCGCCTCTTCTTTTGTCGCAGATGCAGTCAGACCTGGCAAGAGCCGCTGGGAACCGGCCCGCCGCAGGAGTGCCCTTCCTGCCGGGGAACGGAGTTTCAGCGGGTGTCCGAAAATACAACCGAAAAAGAACCGATTTAGGAGCGACGACATGGCCGAATGCAGCACCGGAACCTGCGGCGAGAAAAACGCCGCAAAAGACGAACAGGATGCAGCGCTGAATGAATCTCTGGCTCGCATCAAGAACAAGTTCATGGTCATGAGCGGCAAAGGCGGCGTCGGCAAGACCAGCACGTCGGTCCACCTGGCCATGGCCCTGGCCGCCAAGGGCCACCGGGTCGGTATCATGGATGTCGACCTTCACGGCCCGGATGTGCCCCGCATGCTGGGTCTGACCGGCATGCTGGAGTTGAGCGCATCCCGGAAGCTCAAGCCGCTGGCCTATTCTGAAAACCTGGGCGCGGTTTCCATCGAATCGCTGACGCCGAGCAAGGACGAAGCGGTCATCTGGCGGGGGCCGATCAAGTTTTCCGCCATCCGGCAGTTCATCAGCGACGTCGAGTGGGGCGACCTCGATTTTCTGATCATCGACTCTCCGCCGGGAACCGGAGACGAACCGCTCACGGTGGCCCAGACCATCAAAGACGCCCAGGCGATCATCGTCACCACCCCCCAGGAGGTGTCTTTGGCCGATGTTCGAAAATCGATCAATTTCTGCAAGACCGTCAAGATGTCGGTGTTCGGATTGATCGAGAACATGAGCGGCTTTACCTGTCCCCACTGCAGCAAGGAAATCGACCTGTTCGGCACCGGCGGCGGGGAAAGAACCGCCTCGCAGATGGGCGTGCCCTTTTTGGGCCGGGTTCCCTTCGATCCGGCGGTGGTCGCCAGCGGAGACGCCGGCACCGCCTACCGGGAACAAAACGCCGATTCGCCGGTGACAAAGGCTTTTGACAAGATCGCCGACAGGATGATCGAGCGGCTTTAAAAAATCGCTTCCCGCGATTTTTTAAAGCTGGTTTCGCGTTCCGCGAAATAAGAAAAGAGAATAAGAAAAGGCCCCATCGTCTATAACGGGCGATAAACCCAAGCCTTAATCTTGGAAGAATTCATCCCGGTCAACCCTCGCATTGGAGGGTTTGGCCGGGATGACAATTTTCTGAATTCTCTTGTTTTTCAGCACACCATCTCAGCATCTCCCCTTCCCAGTACCCTGACGTGGGGATCGTAAATATTTTGGTCATTCGGTCATTCGAATTTCGAATTTGTTTCGGATTTCGTGTTTCGGATTTCGGATTTTTTTAATGGTTTGACCCATTCACCCTGCTTCCGGTAACCGGTGGTGACCTGTTTGAGTTCGGCCTTCCGCTCTACGAAACGATCCTTCATCCCGCGTAGCCACTGCCGATGGTCCACGGCGCCTTCCAGGCTCAAAAACATGTCGTGCTCGCTTTTCCCGATGGAAAAAGACGGTCCGCCGGGACCGGGCCGGATCTCGCCTTCGTTGCTGCACAGCATGCACCGCACCCGGCTGCCGCCCAGGAAACGGAAGGTGTCTCCCCCGCACCGGGGACACCGGGGGCCGGTTTTCTCCTTTGCCGTGAATGCCGGCAATGCAGACCCCAACCGAGGGCTTGCCCCAGAGACGTTCGATGTGGGTGTAAAAGGCCAGCCCGCGATCGACCACCTGCTTCAATGCGCCGTTGATGCCCAGAAAATAGGTCGGGGCCGCCAGGATCAGCGCATCGGCCGCCAGGATCGCCTCCTGAAGGGCCGCCAGGTCGTCTTTTTGGATGCACTGCTCTTCCTTGAACAGGCAGGCGTAGCAGCCCCTGCACGGTCCGATGGTAAAGTCGGCGAGGCGAAGCAGGCGAAGCCGGTGCGGCTCCGGAATTTGCCGGCTGATCTCCTTGACCATGATTTCCGAGTTGCCCAGCCTTCGCGGAGATCCGATGATGCCGAGTACCGTTTTCATAGCGAGCTCCTAATAATTTGATCGATATACAAAATTGCCGGTGATGCACAAATGCCGGCTTAGACTGCGCGTGGCCCTCCAACCTCCAA
>CAYPFH010000269.1:0-5876 GCA_964409825.1 uncultured Desulfobacterales bacterium
TCAAACTGGCTGGAAAAGGATTTCACCTGCTCATGGCCCGGCATCAGGTGCCGGTTCGGGACGATCCGAACAAGGATTACCATCTTTATACCACGTTTTTCGTTTTCGAGGTAAAGTGATGAAGGCAATCCAACGGCTGGTGATGGTTTTGGGTCTGGTCGCCGGTGTCACCTGTCTTTGTGCACCCCGGGTCGAGGCGCACGGGACGGCCCATCGGGTGCTCCGGGACGGGACGGCCGTCACGGTGGAGAGCTTCTATTCGGACAAGGAGCCGATGCAGTATGCCGAGGTGCTGGTCTTTGGTCCCTCGGACCGGAAGGTTGAGTATCAAAACGGGAGAACCGACAGAAACGGGCGGTTTGCCTTCTTTCCGGACCGGCAAGGGACCTGGCGCATCGAGGTCAACGACGGCATGGGGCACCTGATGAAGGCCGATATCGAGGTGACAGCACCGGACGGACCCGGCACCGGGTCCGGAAACGGGTCCGCCGGTGAGGGGGAAGCGCCGGCAGGCGCCTCGGTGCCGCTGAAGGCCGCTTTCGGGGTCAGCCTGATCGCCAACGTAGCCCTAATTTTACGGGCCCTGAAAACGGGGAAAAAACGCCCGCAGCCGCCGTCTTAGTCAGTATTTCCAATGCGAAAGGTGGTTTGCAATGTTGTCGAAAAAGCCGATGTCGTGCAGGATGCTTCTTACTATGGCCGCCTTCTTGCTGGTCGGTGTTTACGCCGATGCGGCCGGCGTAGGAAAGCTTTATGTCCTGGGAATGGGTCCCGCCGGACCGGACCTTGCGGCGCCAAGAGCGCTGCGCATCGTCAAAGAAGCGGACGTGCTGCTCTGCTCTCCGCGGCTGCCGAAAAGATTCGAAGCGCTTGGCATGAAGTTGGATCCGGAAAAAATGGCCTTCGATCCCTGGGAGGGAATTCTTGGCAAAAAGGCCCAGGCGCTGAAAAAAGCCGATTACGAGGCGTGGAAGGTGCAGGTCCAAAAACAGGTGGAAAAAGTCCAGAATTTCGTTTTGGAAAAGCTTCGCCAGGGAAAAACCGTTGCCATGATGGACGGCGGCGATCCCTGTGTATACGGCCCCAGCCTTGCCCATCTGCTGAAAGGCTTCGATGAAAACCTGTATGAAGTGATCCCCGGAATGGGCGCCGTCAATGCTGCAAGCGCCGCATTGAAACGGAGCCTGATTCCGGAAGGTGTCCGCTTTGCCGTCTTGACGTCGCCGCGGTCATTGTTCGGGGAGGAGTGGGAAAAAGGAGACGAAGTTCTCCGGGACCTGTCGAAATACGAAACAACCATGGTTTTGTACATGTCGCTGTCGTCCCTGGAAAGGATGACCGCCGCCTTCGGAAAGTATTATCCGCCGGATTTGCCCGTCGCCGTCGTCTATCACGCCGGTTTCGCGGAAAAGGAGAATGTGCTCAAAAGCGACCTCGACCATATCGTTGAAGACGTCAAAAGCGTTGATGAAAAGTGGCTCGGCCTCGTGATCATCGGAAAATGCGCCAAGTAAGCGGAACGGGTTCAGAGAGCACCGGTCTGCGCCGGGAGCTCGGCCTGTTTTCCGCAGTCGTCTTGGTGGTGGCCAACATGGTCGGCACCGGCATTTTCACCACCTCCGGTTTCATCCTGGCCGAACTGGGCGATCCGAAGGCCCTCTTTTGGTGCTGGCTGATCGGCGGAGTGTTCGCCTACTGCGGGGCGGTGATTTACGGGGATCTGGGGGCGCGGTTCCCGGAGGCCGGCGGAGAGTATGTCTTTTTACGGGAGAGCTTCGGCCGGTGGGCCGGGTTTCTCTCGGGATGGATTTCCCTGATCGTGGGGTTTTCCGCCCCCATTGCCGCCGCGGCCATGGCGTTTTGCGCATACGGCTTCGGCGCACTCGGTCTTTCCGGCGAGGCCGGCTGGGTGTTCACCGTCAAAGGGGTCCCGGTGTTCTCCTTGACCCTCCGTTCACTGGCCGCGGCTTTTGTGATTTTTCTGATCTCGCTGCTTCACCGCCAGGGGCTGGCCTTCGGGGCCCGGGTCCAAAACGGGCTGACCCTTTTCAAGATCGGGCTGATCGCCGTCTTTGTCGGTGCAGGCTTCTGGGCCGGCAGCGGGTCGATCGCCCACTTTGCCGCCGTTGATTCCTCTTTTTCCCTGTTCGACGCCCGTTTTGCCGTATCCCTGATATTTGTCGCATTTGCCTACAGCGGCTGGAACGCCGCCGCCTATCTGGGCGGCGAGATCCGGCGGCCGGAACGGAACATCCCGCTGGCCATGGGAATCGGCACGATTGCGGTGGTTTGTCTCTATCTGCTGCTCAACGTCCTGTTCGTCTACGCCCTGCCGGCCGAAGAGCTGGCCGGCGCCCTCGACGTCGGGCTGCTGGCGGCAGCACACCTTTTTGGGGCGCCTTACGGGCGACTGTTCAGCGGAGCGATCGCCATCGGGCTGCTGTCGGTGCTCAGCGCCATGATCATGGCCGGGCCACGGGTCTACTATGCCATGGCCAAAGACCAGGTGTTCTTTGCCCGGTTCGGGCGGGTCGATCCGGCAGCCAATACGCCGGCGGCGGCCGTGGCCCTTCAGGGAGTCATCGCTGTCTTGCTGGTCTTCACCGCCTCTTTTGAGGCGCTGCTGATCTACATCGGATTTACCCTGTCGCTTTTTTCGGCCCTGACCGTGGCCGGCTGGATCCGGCTCCGGATCCGGAAAGAGCTCAAGGGAGGCTTTGCCCGAACGGCTGCGGCAGTCTTTTTCGTTGCCGGAAACCTGTGGATCATGGCCTTTTCCCTGGCCAGCCGGCCTGCGGCGGCCGGCTTCGGCCTGCTTACCCTGGGGGCTGGGGTGTTGGTCTACGTTCATTTTTCCCGGAAAGAAAGGAAGCCGCGGTATTGATGAGACTTTCTGCGATGGTTCGATGGATGGCGGTTGCAATATTGCTTTTTTCGCCGATGACGGCGGAGGCGCACGGCGTAAGCGGCGCATTCGCTCCCGGCGGCATGGCCGTGACCGCCAGCTACTCGGACGGGGCGCCAATGGCTCGTGATCGGTTCGCGAAATGGGCGCCTTTATGACCTATTTTGCCGGAGGCGGCAAGGTGGTCCGTACTTCTTCTTTCCGGGACGCCCGCATTGTCGAAGCATACCTGAAAAGTGCACGGCGAAAAGCGGTCCTTATTGCCGGGCTGGCTGGGGCGGTTTTCGTTTTGGCGGTCTTCGCCGTCAGCCAGGGCACTTACGAGATCGGATTTTTTCAGGTGCTTCAAACCCTGGTCTCAGGACCCGACGGTCCGGAGGGTGTCGTCGTCTGGAACATCAGGCTGCCGCGCATCGCGGCCGCCATCGTTTCCGGCTGGGGGCTTTCCATGGCGGGACTGAGTTTGCAGTCCCTGTTGAAAAACCCGCTGGCTTCCCCTGCTACCTTGGGCATCAGCCAGGGCGCTGCCTTCGGTGCGGCCTTTTCTGTCGTGGCCTTCAAAGCACCGGCGGTTTCATCGGCCCTGTTTGCCTTTGCCGGTGCCATGGGCGCCACCGCCGCCATACTTTTGTTGGCCCGTCTGCGGCGGATGTCTCCCGAGGCGCTGATCCTGGCCGGGGTGGCTTTTTCATCGCTGTTTGCCTCCGGAACCATACTGATCCAGTATCTGGCAACGGAAGCCGAACTGGCGGTGGTCGTTTTCTGGACGTTCGGCGATGTGGTCCGCTCCGGGTGGGGGGAGATCGGAATCACGGCGGCTGCCGTTTTCGGCGCATTCGCCTGGGCGGCTGTCCATCGATGGGACTTTACCGTCCTGCACGCGGGACAGGACACGGCCCAGAGCCTGGGCGTTTCGGTGCGGTCGCTTCGGCTGAAAGGGATGGTGGCGGCTGCGCTGGTGTCGGCACTGGTCACATCGTTTCACGGCGTGATTGCGTTCATGGGGCTGATTGCACCGCACATGGCCCGGCGCCTGGTCGGTGAGGACCATCGGCTGCTGATTCCCTGTGCATCGATTCTGGGGGCGCTGCTGCTGCTGGCCGCCGATACCTTAGGGCGTATTTGGGTCGGATCCGGATCGCTTCCCGTGGGGGTTGTCACCTCGTTTCTGGGCGCCCCCATGTTTCTATATCTGCTCATCCGGGGATATCGATAGCGGCGGCAACCTGTTTGAAAGGAGGTCTATGAAGCGAATCATCTTGGTGCTGGTGATCTTCGGCGCCGTGTTCGGGGCCGCCCCGCGGCTGCCGGCGGCGGGTATGTCGCTGACGGACATGGCGAACCGAAAGGTGGCGGTGCCGTTGAATCCGGACCGGATCGTCTGCATCGGCCCGGGTGCGCTGCGCCTGATCGTCTACCTTCAGGCCCAGGACAAGGTGGTCGGGGTGGAAGATATGGAAAAGATGAATCCCGGCGGCCGCCCATACTGGATCGCCCATCCGGAGCTTTTCTCCCTTCCCCGCTGCGGACCCGGCGGTCCGGCCGGCATCAACAAGAAACCGGATATGGAGGCAGTGCTGGCCATACGGCCCCAGGTCGTTTTCATCACGTATATGGACGCCTCGCTTGCCGAAACGGTGCAAGGCCGCCTGGGCATTCCGGTAATCGTTCTCGACTATGGGGCGTTTGCCACCTTTGACGAGACCGTCTTTGATGCACTGCAGCTGGCGGGGCGTATTCTCAACTGTGAAGAACGCGCAAAGCAGGTCGTAAACTACATCGATACGCTCAGAGGGGATTTGAGGCGGCGGACCGCAGGGATTGCCGAGGAACGAAAACCGGGAGTCTATGTCGGCGGGCTCGGCTACCGGGGCGCCCACGGAATCGGCAGCAGCGACCATCGATATGTGCCGTTTGAATGGCTCGATGCAAGGAACCTGGCCGTGCAGGTCGAGGCCGGCGCCGGGAGCCATGTGTCCGTCGGCGAAGAGACGCTGCTGAGGCTGGACCCCGAGGTCATTTTCATCGACGGGGGCGGATTGCGGCTGGTAGAAGCGGATTACCGTAAAAAGCGCAGCTACTACCAGGCGCTTCAGGCGTTTTCAACCGGCCGGGTCTATACGCTGCTGCCCTTCAACTGGTACACGACCAATATCGATACCGCGCTGGCCGACGCGTACGCCATCGGCAAGGTCCTCTATCCCGGTCGTTTCGAAGATATCGATCCAAAGGAAAAAAGCGATGAGATTTATTCCTTTCTCGTGGGGAAACCGGTCTACCGGGAGATGGAAGCGGACTACGGTCCGATCGGCGGCCGGGCCCCTTTTCTTCGATAGGGCGGTAAAGCGAGAAGTTCTTGCAGCGGTTCTTTGTAATACTCCATTGGCCGCCGGCGCCTACCCTGGATCTTTCTGGATAGCCGCGATCCTGTTTTGAGGCTCGAAAGAAGAAGAGATGACAAAGCACGCCGAGAAAAAAGAATTACCCAGAAGTCATGACGACTTTTTCGACGCCCGTGCGAAAGGATGGGAAGATAAATGCTATCCGCCGCCGGTACGGGAGCGCCTCGAGTCCTTGATCCCGAAATTCGATGCCCGGCCAAAAGAGCGGGTGCTGGACATCGGTACGGGACCGGGCGTCCTGCTGCCCTACCTGCGAAAAGCGGTCGGGAAAGAGGGCTTTATCTGCGCCTTCGATCTCTCCTTTCCGATGGCCTGCCAGGCCCGAAAAAAGCCGCTGTCCGAAAGAGATCTCGTTTTCCAAGCGGACGTGCACCGCATGCCGTTTGCCGGCGGCCGGTTCGACAGGGCGATCTGTTTTGCGGCGTTTCCGCATTTTTCGGAACCGTCCCGGGCCGTGGCGGAGATGGCCCGCGTGCTTCGGCCGGGCGGCACGCTGGTGATCGCCCACCTGATGAGCAGAAGCGAGCTTGCAGCCCACCACGGGAACCATGAGGTGGTGAAAGAAGATC
>CAYPFH010000270.1:0-5871 GCA_964409825.1 uncultured Desulfobacterales bacterium
GCTGCAGGCCACTGCGGCACACCTCGACACCGGCGCCCTCGGCCTGTGGGCGGCCTTTTTCACCGGCCTACCAGGGACGCCGCGTTTCGGCCCTGTCGGTGCTCCAAGGCAGGATCGCCCCCGGCGCCTTTGCCGGCCGGATGGCGATCATCGGGGTGACGGCGGTCGGTACCGTCGACGTGGTGCCGACGCCGGTGGCGGCCCGGATGAACGGGGTCGACATCCAGGCCCAGGTGGTGGAAAATATCCTGGAGGGGTCTCGGCTGCTTCGCCCCGCGGGTGTTTTCTGGGCGGAGCTCGCCCTTTTCCTGGTGGCGGGCGCCGTTTTCATTGCCGTGGTTCCCAGGGTCCATCCCACGATCGGTCTGCTTTGGTTTGCAGGGTTTGCCGGACTTTGTGCGGCGTCCAGCATGGCCCTTTTCCTCCGGGAGCGGCTGCTCCTGGATCCGTCTTTCCCGGCGGCCGGGAATCTGCTCGTTGTCGTGGTGCTCCTTTCCGTGGGTTTTGCCGAAGCCAACCGGCGCCGGAAGGAGCTGGATGCCGCTTTGGAGGCCGAAAAGCTGGAGCGGGTCAGGATGGCAGGAGAGCTCCAGGCGGCCCGTACGATTCAGATGGGAATGCTGCCCGAACCCGCCGCAGTCGGCAGACTCTGCCCCCGTATCGATTTTTATGCCCTGCTCGAGCCGGCGGAGCAAGTCGGCGGCGACCTCTACGATGCATTCATGATCGATGAACGTCGGTTTTTCTTCCTGGTAGGAGACGTGGCCGGCAAGGGGGTGGCCGCCTCGCTATTCATGGCCCTGAGCAAGACGCTGTGCAAGAGCACGGCCCTTCGCGGGGATCTGTCTCTTTCCGCGCTGCTCGACAAGCTCAACCGGGAGATTTCCCGGGAAAATCCGGCGATGCTCTTTGTCACGGCGGTGGCCGGAATCCTCGACACAGCTGACGGCACTCTGCAGCTTTGCTGTGCCGGCCACGAGACGCCGGTGCTGGTCCGGCCGGGACAGGCGCCTTGCATGATCGGTGTGGAGGCCGGCCCGCCGCTGTGCGTGGTGGACGGATACCGGTACTCGACGACTGAAATGGTTCTCGGCCCTGGGGACCTGCTGGTGCTGATTTCAGACGGCATCACCGAAGCCCAGAACCGGGAGCAAAAGTTTTACGGGCGGCAGCGGATTTTAGACCGGATCTCTTCCCTGGAAGCAGAGAACCAAAGGGCAGAAGAGATCTGTCGGAAACTCTATGCGGACGTAAAGGCGTTTTCAGAGGACGCCGGTCAATCCGATGACATCACCGTCATGGCGGTGGGATTGCGAAAGGGACAGAGACCGGAGATCGGAGGTCCGATGTCCGATGAATCTTGGATGGGTCCGGCAAGCGACAAAGCTGACATCTGACCTCCGACCTCGGACATCTGATGTTCTACCGGACAATTACCTCCACCCGGCGGTTTCTCACCTCCGCGACATTGTCTGCGGTAGGAATCAGCAGTTCCCGCTCCCCCCGGCCCACGGCCCGGATGAAGCTTGCCCGGAGTCCTTTCTCGATGAGCATCTGTTTGATGGTTTCCGCACGCTGGGTGGAAAGGCGGTCGTTGTCTTCTCTTTGCCCCACCGTGTCGGTGTGCCCGGTGACCTGCACTTCCACCGCCTGCCGGGTGGCCACCTCGGCAAACAGCGCCCTGAGGGTTGCCCTGGATTCGGGCATCACTACCGTGGTGCCCTCCTCGAAGTAAAGAACGAAAGAGATCGGCTCAGGCGGCTGGGCGGCCATGGCCGGTCCGAATTCGCTGCGGGCCTGCGCCGGCGAGATCATCCCGGTATCGACCCCGCCCCAGGTGCCGATCTCGGCCGTTGCCATGGGAGAATCGAGCACCGTTGCCTTTTTTCCCTTAAAGACGGCGATCGCCCCGGTTGTTCCGTCCTTATCCGGAAGCAGTACGACCCGGGTTCTGGACGTGCTGCAGGAAACGGTCAGCAAAAAGCCCAGCAGCACTGCGGCCAGGATCGTCCACCGGCGCCCTCTGCCTTTCATCCGTGTCTCCTTGGTTTATTCATCCACCTTTACCGCCACGGTCGTTCCCCGGAATCCGAGAATGGTCGTGGGCGTGACGATTTCCATGGCGTCCGGGGTCTGCTTGGCGATTTGGCCGGAAACCGCCGTGAGGGTGCCTTGCTTCATTTCAGCGGAAAATTCACCGTCCTGGGTGGTCGGGTTGAAGCGGAACCGCTTGAGGGCGAGGCGGGTGTTCGGTCCGGCGGCAAAACGGGAACCGTCGATGAAGGTGATGCCGACGCTGCCGTCAGCCCCGGTCTGTACGACATCCGCCTGATGGAGCACGTCTCCGGGTTGTGCGGCCCCTTCGGATTTGTTGCGCAGGATGGAAACCTTGCCCTGCAGGGTCTTGATCTGGCCGATCTCCATGTCTTGTGCCCCGGCGGTGCCGGCGCACACCGAAAAGGAAAGAAGCAGGAGCAAAGCGATCAACACGCGTCGATGGATCATGGCATCCTCCTTTGGTGGGAAACCGCCCAATGGCAGGCGCCGGCATCTGGGGCGGTTGTCTCCTTTCCGGACGCAGCCGACGGTTTCCATGTATTGACTACAACGAAAATCCCCTCTTTTGCAAGGATTTCCGCATTCTTGAATGCAAAATCGATGCCCGGGTGTTTAGGGGGGCTATCCGCCCCGGATCGCAATATATGGGAGGGCCCCCAAGGATCTACCGGCACGGGAGAGCGGAAAAGTGACAAAGTTCGGCAGCAGATTGCCATTTTACGGCAAGGGGCGGATTTTTCAGTTTCCAAACATCGGGCCGTCCGGACCGAGATGACATGAATAGCAGCCAAAGCCCCTGCGGGTGATGACGCTGAATGTTTTCAGGCCGAGAGCGTCGCCGATCTCCGGTACCAGCCGGTCGAGCTTGAGCCGGGTGGTGTCCGGATGCCGTTCGAACTCCGACGAAAGCAGCACGTCTCCGCTGAGTCTCGGAAGGTGTACGGTCGGCATGGTAAAGTTTCCGGTCTTGGCGTTTTTGCCGTGGCAAAGGGTGCAGTCCACCCGGGCAAATCGTGCAGGACGCCAGGTGCGAAACACCGCGGCCGCCCGGGGAAGAACGACGCTTGCCATGTGCGCCTTGCGTTGCTCCGTGTTCATCTCCGCCCAAGTCAGGCGTTTTCCACCGTCGCTCACAGGCCCCACCCCTTTCGGATGGCATCCCCACACTCCCGAAGCAGCAGCCAGGGCCAGCAAAACAATCGCTGCGACGTTGAACCTGGTCATCGGACTTGTCCTTTTGGTCTCGGGTCGGGAAACCCGCAAAAGAGTTGCCCTGCTTCGGGGGGCTCTTGGCAGAGTCCCGCAGCGGCGGACTTGGGCGTCTGGCCTGAAATAGCCGATGCCTCAGGCGATGTCAACGCGCCGTTGTCATTTCGTTTGACCTTGTCCGCGAATCGGCTTACCTTCCCTTTGAATTCTAATTTCTAATTTCTAAATTCTGCCCTCTGCCCCATGCTCTTTTTAAGAAGGAAACCAACCATGTTCGACTTCAACCCCCTGTTGAGGCCCAAGACGGTGGCGGTGATCGGGGTTTCCCGCAGCAATGCCATGCATCCGGCCAACGTCATCTACGACAAACTCGACCTGCGCTACCCGGTTCAGGTCTTTGCCGTAAACCCGAAGGGGGGAAAGCTTCGCAGCCAGACCGTCTTCAAGGACGTCTCGGAGCTGCCGGAACCGGTGGACCTGGCCGTGATCGCCGCCCGTGCCGATTACGTCCCTGAGATACTCGAATCGTGCATCGCGCACCGGGTGGGAGGTGCCACGGTCATCTCCGGGGGGTTTGCCGAACGAGGCCGCTCCGACTTGCAGGAGCGAATGGTCGCCGCCGCCCGCAAGGCGGATTTTCCCTTTATCGGACCCAACTGCCTGGGGATTTATGTCCCCCGGCTGATCGATACGTTTTTTCTCCCCGGCGAGCGCCTGGTCCGGCCCGAGTCGGGCAACGTGGCCCTGGTCAGCCAGAGCGGTGGTGTGCTGGTGGATCAGTTGGTCAAATTCGCCGGCCAGGGGGTTGGCCTGTCGGTGGGCGTGAGTATCGGCAACAAGGCCATGGTACGCGAGTTGGATCTGCTGGAACATCTCAAGCAGGATCCGAACACCACCGTGATCGCTTTTTACATCGAAGGGTTCGAAAAAGGAGAGGGGCGCCGGTTCGTTCAGGCGGCAAAGGAGTGCGCCAAGCCGGTGGTCGTCTTAAAGGCCGGTAAAAGCAGCCAGGGCAGCCGGGCGGTGGCCAGCCACACCGCATCCATGGCCGGAGACTACCGGGTGTTTTCGTCGGTGCTGGCCCAGTATGGGATCGTAGAGGCCGCCAACGAATACGAGATGGTCTCCTTTTGCGAAGCGCTTAGCCGCTGCCCGCTTTACCCCGTCGAGGGCCGCGTCGGCATCGTCACCGTCAGCGGCGGCCACGGCGTCTTATCGACGGATGCCTGCATCCGCCGGGGGCTTTCCGTGCCGGAGATTTCAGAAGATATTCGAAGCCGGATCCGAGAGCGCCTTTCGCCCAGCGTCCGCCCGATCGCTTCCTTGAAAAATCCCATCGATCTTACCGGCTCTGCGGTGGACGACGATTTTGCCGCCGCCGTCTCCGGTCTGAGCCGATCCCCGGACGTCGATTCGATCATCATCCTGCTTCTGCCCTATTCTCCGGGCATATCCTCCGACCTTGGCGCCAGGTTGAGTCATGTGCACCGGCAGATGGGAAAACCGGTGGTGGCCTACGTGCCCCACGTGGAAAAATACAGAATGCTCATCGAAGGATTCGAGCTCAACCGGGTGCCGGTTTCCTCCTCCATCGAGGGGGCGGTGCTCATGGTGGAGGCCATGAAAAGATGCCGTCTGTGTTGACGCCAAAGATGCGAGAACTGTTCGACCGTTTCAGGCCTGCCGGTTGGGTGATGGAGCCGCAGGCAAAGGAGATTCTCCGGGACGCCGGCCTGGCTGTGCCGGCCTTTGCCTGCGCGGACAGCGCCGCGGCCGCGGCCGCCGCGGCCTCTAAAATCGGGTATCCGGTGGCTGCCAAGGTGGTTTCGCCAAGGATCGTCCACAAGTCCGATGTGGGGGGCGTTGCGGTGGGCCTGGAAGATGAATCGGCCCTGCGGGAGGCCTTCGGCCGGTTTTCGGCCATGGACGGCTTTGCCGGCATGCTGGTGGAACAGATGGTCTCCGGCCTGGAGATGATCATCGGCGCCAAGATCGACCACCAGTTCGGCCCGGTAGTGCTGCTCGGCATCGGGGGAACCGGCGTGGAGATCTATCAGGACGTGGCCATCCGCATGGCGCCCCTTACAGCCCAAGACGCGGCTTCCATGATGGAGCAGCTTACCGGTCGAAAGCTTTTAGAGGGCTTCCGGGGGACTGCCCCGGTCGATCGAACGGCCCTGGCCAAAACCCTGGTGGTCTTTTCCGAACTGGCCATGGGCGCCGCCGACTGGATCGAATCGATCGACCTCAATCCGGTAATGTGCACCGCCGATGCCTGCATCGTCGCCGACGCCCGCATCATGCTGGCGTAAGCGCCTTTGGCGTGTACGGCGGCTGTTTTTTTTGTCGGTCTTTGTTTCAGGGAAAAACGATTGAACCGCAAAGGCGCAAAGGCCGCGAAGATTCTTTGTTTGAATCGGGTCGCCGGGTTAAACCCGGCTCACGATTCAAGCAAATAGCGCATGCCTGCGGCAGGCTGGACCGTGGCAGCCGTGCGTGTGGTGTCGCGACAGAGTCGGGATCGTGGCGCCAACGTGGCACTGTATCAAAAGGCGAAACCATTTGCGGGATCGTAGGCCGGCGCAGCCGGCCACCCGATGCCGC
>CAYPFH010000271.1:0-5864 GCA_964409825.1 uncultured Desulfobacterales bacterium
ACAGATCGTATTTTAGATACCGCTTTTTTTCCTTCCGCTAGAGGTAGATTGCGTCCAGGTCGTCCAGGATGGCCAGATTGGCCGTTTGGTCAAGCGCTGCGGAAAGCTCGTCGATATGGGGTTTGCAAAGCGATCGAAGATTGGAGCTGTTGAGATAGGAAAACCCGAGAGACAGCACCCGCGGGCTGAGCTCGTAGCGCTTCATTTCATCCCGGTTGACATATCCGAGAAGACTGAAGGTATACAAGAACCGGCTTGCCGCCGTTTTGTTCATCTGACAAAGATCGGCGACCTCTGTCAGGGTCAGTTTTCGGCCGGCGCCTCCCAACACCTCCAAAATTTTCAGGCCGCGTTCTATCGCGTTGATATAGTTGCGGTCCGACATTTGAAGAGGCCATGCTCCATCGTGGTTTTTCAAAATGTTCCCTGCCGCCGGAAGGGTATACTTTTACAGGCCCGCTAAAAACGAACAACACCCTACCTTCTCTTTCGGCTCCCTGTCAAGCACCGAGACTCCGCTTCCTGCAGCCCTCGGAGGGCAATACTTCCAGTTCGAAGAGATCGGATATGCCCAGCTCCAGCATCTTGACGCCGGCCAAAATGCGGGCTGTGTTGCGGGCCACCGCGGGGATGTCGCCTCCGGCCGCCGCCAGATCTTCGGCGGCCGCCTTGAGAGTCTGAATCTTTTCGTGGATCGGTCGGCTGGATGCGGCCACGGCTAAGCCTCCTTTTTCTTTCTCATGTCCTTGAAGCGCTTGGCCTTCAACTCGTAGCGGGGCAGCGTTCCGGGATCGTAGAACTCGATCCGGTAGCCGAGGTTGGTCTTGACCCGGAGCTGGTCTTTCAGCCGCACTTCGATCTCTCCGGCCCGGTCTTCGGCGCCGGGGGCCACCTCGACCTTCAGCTTGATCCGGTCCACGTCGCCGAGCTTGTCCACCACCACCTCGTATTCGTCTCCCAGGCCGGAGATCGACCTGACGACTTCTTCGATGGCCGCCGGGGCCAGCAGCACCCCCTTGACCTTGGTGATGTCATCGGTCCGGCCGAGCACCCCGCCCTTGATGAGCCGGAAGGTCCTGCCGCAAGGGCAGGGGTCGGGATCCCACTCGATCACGTCCTTGGAATCGAACCGGATGCAGGGCTGGGCCATCCGGTCCAGGGCGGTGATCACCATCTTTCCCCGGCGGCCGGGCGCATCGATGATCTCGCCGGTATCCATGTCCTCGATCTCCACCAGGAAAAAGGCATCGTGCACGTGCATCCCGCCGGGTTGATGCCGGCACTCGTAGGACCAGGCCCCGATCTCGGTGGCCCCGGCGTGGTCATACACCTTCGCGTTCCACGCCGACTCCATCCGATGCTTGGTGGACGGGATGCCGGCCCCCGGCTCGCCGGCGCAGGTGATTTTTTGAATCCCCAATGTCTGCGGGTCGATGCCCATCTTCGTTTTAGCTGTTTCGGCCATGCCCAGCACGTAGGTGGGGGTGGCCATCATGGCGTTGGCCTTGAGCTCCCGGATTTTCAGGATCCGGGCCTGGGTGTCGAGAACGCCGCCGGGGACGACCTCGCAGCCGATCTTTTCTGCGCCATAGTGCCCGGCCCAAAAGGCGACGAAGATATTGTATCCGAAGGGGATAAAGACCCGGTCGGCCGGCCGGTAGCCCTGGGCCCAGAGAATATAGGCCCAGCATTCGGCCCACCATTCCCAGTCCTGCCAGGTATCGGCCTGGTAGACCGGCTGGCCGGTGGTGCCGCTGGTCTGGCGAAATTCGCTCACCTCCTCTATCGGAACGCACAACGCGTCGCCGTAGGGGAACGGATCCTTGCGCTGGACGCCGCGCATCATCGACTTTTCCACCTTGGGCACCCGGGAGATGTCTTCGAAAGTGCGGATGTCGGCCGGAACGATGCCGGCCTCATCGTACAGCCGGCGGTGGAATTTCGACCGCTCGAAAGCCCAGGAAAAGATCCGCTTGAACTTGGCAAGCTGAAGTTTTCGAAGTCTTTCCCGATCGAGGGTTTCCAGGATCGGGTTCCAATATTCGCTTTCGGGAGCCATATACAAGCCCTATCGCTATAATGTCCGCCAACCGTAAAGCATCAGGGACCGGATGGGCGGAGCGTTATCAAATCCGAAATCCGAATATCGAAATCCGAAACAAATCCGAAATTCAAATGATCAAATGACAAAAACAAGATCAAAAAAACCGGAAACAGGCGTCCGCAGGGTTTCGGTCATTCGAATTTCGGATTTCGTGATTCGGATTTAGCGTATTTTCAGATCTCCTCGGTGCGTCAACTACGCACGCCTGAGATCGGATCCCCATCGTATCAGTACATCAGGTTCGGCAGGTACAGAATGATCTGGGGAAAAATGACCATCAGCACGATCCCCACGACGATGGCGACCAGAAAGGGCAGGATGCCCCGAAAGATCCGCTCCAGCGGGATGCCGCCGACCACCGTCTTGGATACCCCGTAGACCACGTATACATTGATGCCCACCGGCGGGGTGATCACGCCCATCTGGGTGACCAGCACGATGATCACACCGAACCAGATCGGATCGTAGCCGAGGTTCAGAATCACCGGATAAAAGATCGGGATCGTGAGCATCACCAGGGCCAGGGCGTCCATGACGCAGCCGCCGACGAAGTAGACCGCCACGATCGCCGTCAGGACCATATAGGGCGGCAGATCCAGCGCGCCGATCCAGGCGGCAAGGTTGAAGGGAATGCGGGTGACGGCCAAAAATTTTCCGAAGATGACGGCGCCGGCGATGAGAAACATCACCATGCAAGAGGTCCGCAGGGTTTCGTTGAGCGATTTGACGATGCCGGACCATCCGATCTGACGCCGGATCAGGGCCACCGCAAGGACCCCGAAGGCGCCCACGGCGGCCGCCTCGGTCGGGGTGAACAGCCCGAAGAAGAGCCCGCCCATGACCAGGGCAAACACCACCAGGGTGTCGGCCATGCCGGAAAGGGAGCGTATTTTCTGTCTGACGGAGAACTTCTCCCCCGGAGGCCCCTGGCCCGGCTCGAACCGGCACCATACCAGGATGCAAAGGATGAACAGCACCGTGATGACGATCGCAGGAAAGATCCCGGAAACGAACAAGGCGCCGATGGACTGCTCGGTGAGAATCCCGTAAACGATGAGCACCACCGACGGGGGCATGATCATTCCCAATCCGCCGCCGGAGGCCACCGAACCGGCGGAAAGGGCGTCTCCGTAGCCGTACCGCTTCATTTCCGGCAGTCCCACGGTGGCCATGGTCGCGGCCGTGGCCGGACTCGACCCGCAGACCGCCCCGAAGGCGGTGCAGGCGGTCACCGTGGCCATGGCAAGCCCCCCGCGGGTGCTGCCCATGAACTTGTAGGCCGAATCATAGAGCCGCCTGCCGATGCCGCAGTTGAATGCGAACTGGCCCATGAGAATGAACAGCGGAATGGTGGTCAGTCCATAAGAGGCGAAGGTTTCGTATATGCTTCGAGACAGAAGCGTCAATCCGCCTCGGGGCGAAATCATGAGCGAAAATCCGAGGTAGCCGACCAGCGCCATCACGTAGGCCACCGGCATCCGGGTCATGAAGATCGCCAGCATCACCAGAATGCCGACAACGCCGGTCCAGGTGGGATTGGCCTTGCAAAGATCGACAAACGCGCCAAGAATAGCTTCCATATTGGGTCCGTCAGCAGGCGTTGTTCCGGTTTTGGGTGAGCGAGAAGACGCCGGTGATGATATCTTCGAGAAGGGTCAGCACGAAGACGAGAAAACAGAAGGCAACGGCGTAGATGATCAGATGCTCGGGAAACTTCAGGCTGATGGAGACCTGGCCTGACTGGTGAATGGTGTTGGCATATATTGCCATCCGCCAGGTGACCAGGGCAAAAAAGACCAGGGCGATCCCGTTGGTCACGACATCGATGATCGTCTGGGTTTTTTCGGAAAAATTCCGAATCAGGATTTCGACGCCGATGTGGCCCTTCATCTGGTGGCAGTAAGGCAGGGCCAGGGCCGCTGCCAGGGTGGCCATGAACCCGACCAATTCCACGGATCCGAACACCGGGTGGCCGAGTTTTCTTCCCACCACGTCGACGCAGGTGAGCAGGGTCATTCCCATCAGGCAGACGGCCCCGCAGATCTTCAATAGAGCCCTCAGTCCTTCGACAGTCTTTCGGAACATTTTTTTATCCGTTGCCGGGCTGGAAACCGGAGCGCAGGCGGCGCCCCGGCCGGACCTCAAAATTCAGATAGGCGCCAGGAGGAAAAATTTCCCCCTGACGCCTTTCGGATAGCGCAATCAGATGTATTTTTGAGACGGGTTCTACTGCAATTCTTTCAGGGACGCCTTGATATGGTCGACGATCGGCTGGGCGTCGAGCCCTTTTTGCTTGGCGTCTTTCACGTAGTCGTCGATGATGGGGGCGACGGCCGTTCGCCATCTGGCCTGCTCCTTGTCATTCAGGCCGATGATCTCTCCGCCCTGGTTGAGAAAGAACTTGATCCCCTCCATGTCGCTGGAATCCCAGGCAGCTCCGTGCTTGAGCGCCCATTCGGCGTTGATCTGCTCGATGATCTTCTGGGCGTCTGACGGAATCTGCTTCCACCGGTCCTTGTTCATGACCACGAAAAACGAAGTCGTGTAGGCGGCGCTGAAATGGGCCGTCGCATAGTCGGTGACTTCGCCCAGTTTCCAGCCCTTGTTGGATTCGAAGGGGTAGACACCGCCGTCCACGACGCCTTTTTGAAGCATCTCGTAGCTTTCAGGCATCGGCTTGGGCACCGGCGTGCCGCCCAGAGCCGATACCACCAGGGCGCTGGTGCCGTGGGCCCGAAACTTGAGCCCCTTGACATCCTCCATTTTTCGAACCGCCTTTCCCTTGGTGTGCATCAGGCCGGGGCCGTGGGCATGCAGGTACATCACCTTCGTATCCATCAGCTCCTTGGGCTGGAATTTCTCGTAGACCCGGTTGATGACTTCAGTGGCCACTTTCCCGCTGGTATATCCCATGGGAAGGTCCACGGCGGCCATGACCGGAAATCGGCCCCGGGTGTAGGCGAACACCGAAAAACCGATGTCCGAAAGCCCCTGGACGACCCCGTCGTAGGTCTGGTTGGCCTTGGTCAGGGTCTGGCCCGGAAAATAGTCGATCTTGACCCGGCCGTTCGTCCGTTTTTCGACTTCCTGGGACCAGCTCTCGGCCAGTTGGCTTTGAATGTGGGTGGGGGGGAAAAAACAGCTGTAGGTGAGTTTGACGGACTTTGCCTGGACCGTGGGAACCGCAGAGATCGTCATCGCCAGCGCGATACCCAAGACGACCGCCGCCAACAACACTTTCCGTTTCATGGCACCCTCCTCCTTATAGTTCGATTGCAGTACACGCCGCCCGCAGCACCATCGCCAGCGGCCGCATGCCTGACGATGACCCTCGGCAGCGCACCGCTTCCCCTTTCGAGGAGAGCGGCGGCCGGAAAACCTGCATGATATAGCTAATTTATAGCTACACCAAAAGCAGAAAAAATTCAAGCATTCTTTTGCTTTTTCCCTTATGTGAAACTTCGGCCGATGCCGGGGGTTCCGTAGGGCGGATACGGTGTCCGGCCTTGCGCAAGCAGATGCTCGAGACAGAAAAATACCAAATCCCAAGCACCAAATCCCAAATTTCAAATGGTTCGACAGGTTCGACAAGCTCACTGCAGGCAGGCTCACCACCCTGAGCAACGTCGAAGGGCAAGCACCAAGCACCAAATCACAATACCCAAACAAGGACAAAAGCTTTTCTAAAGTATCTTGTTTGGAATTTGGTGCTTGGATTTTGGAATTTGTTTGTGATTTGGTGCTTGGGATTTTTTAGCCC
>CAYPFH010000272.1:0-5861 GCA_964409825.1 uncultured Desulfobacterales bacterium
CTCCACCGGCAGGGGCTCCGACATCAGTTTCAGTATTGATCAAACTGACCGCAAAGCGCTCAGCGGCAGGGCTGACATCTGACATCGACATGGGCAGCAGCCATATCCAGGATCGAGGATCCAGTATCCAGGATCGGTTGATCGCTGCGTAAATATGCCGCCGCCATAAACCCCAGTCACCCAGCGAACTAAAAAGGTGAAGCCAATCATGCAATTCCCCGACTATCGCCCCAGGAGAATGCGGCAAAGCGACGCCTTTCGGAGAATGATCCGAGAGACCGTCCTGACCCCCGACGATCTGATCCTCCCCCTGTTTGCCGTCGGAGGCCGGAAGGTCAAAGAGCCGATTGCCTCCATGCCCGGCCAGTTCCACCTGTCTTCGGATCACCTGGCAACGGTCTGCAAACAGGCCGCAGATTCGGGTATTCCCGCGGTGATTCTGTTCGGCATTCCTGAAAAAAAGGACCCCCTCGGAACCGGGGCATACGCCAAGGACGGCGCCGTGCAGCGGGCGGTAAAGGCGGTGAAAGACGCCGTCCCCGATCTTTCGGTCATCACCGATGTCTGCCTGTGCCAATACACGGATCACGGTCACTGCGGGATGATCGACGGCCATATCATCGACAACGATGCCACCCTCGATCTGCTCGCCCGCACCGCCGTTTCCCACGCCGAGGCCGGCGCCGACATGGTGGCCCCTTCGGACATGATGGACGGACGGGTGGCCGAAATACGGGAGGCACTCGATGAAGGCGGCTTCGAACGGGTGCCGATCATGTCGTACGCGGCCAAATACTGCTCGGCCTACTACGGGCCATTTCGGGAGGCGGCCGATTCGGCGCCCCGGTTCGGAGACAGGCGGACCTACCAGATGGACCCGGCCAATGCCGAAGAGGCCGTGCGCGAAGCCACCCTCGACATAGAGGAAGGGGCCGACATTATCATGGTCAAGCCGGCTCTCGCCTATCTGGACGTCATTTACCGCATCCGGCAGGAGTTCGATCTGCCCGTGGCCGCCTACAATGTCTCCGGAGAATATGCCATGATCAAGGCGGCAGACCAGATGGGCTGGCTTGACGGGGAAAAAGTGATGATGGAAACCCTGACGGCCATCAAACGGGCCGGCGCGGATATGATACTGACGTACTTTGCGCTGGAAGCGGCCAGGACTTTGCGACGGTAGGGCTCAGCATTGGAAATGATCCTGGATGCTGGATTCTGGATCCTGGATAGAGGCCGAAGAAAGCCGGCGAAGGTTTTTAACCAGCATCCAGGATCAAGGATCAAGGATCGGGTGTATCTGAATCCTTTGTCCTTCACATTGTTCCCCAATAGCAAATCACGAACAACGATTATATCGAAGTCAAAAAAGAACATGCACCCCGATACTGAAAACAAAAACAGCGCCTTCCCCCTCCGGTTGGTTGCCTGGGAGGTCACCCGCAACTGCAACCTTTCCTGCGTTCACTGCCGGGCGGCGGCAACCTGCGGCCCTTACACCGGAGAGCTCGATACTCCGTCGGCCTTCAAGCTGCTCGACGAGATCGCCCGGACCGGCAGTCCCATCGTCATTTTGACCGGCGGCGAGCCCCTGCTCAGAGAGGACATTTTCGACATCGCCGCCTGCGGCACCGAAAAGGGGCTCCGGATGGTCATGGCGCCAAACGGCACTTTGATCACTTCCGAATCGGCGCAAAAAATGGTCGAAGCCGGGATTCAGCGGATCAGCATCAGCCTCGACGGCGCCACAGCAGAGGACCATGACCGGTTCCGGGGCGTGGAAGGCGCCTTTTCCGGGGCGCTTTCCGGCATCGAGCACGCCAAGGCGGCAGGCATCGAGTTTCAGATCAACACCACTGTCACCCAAGCCAACCTGGCAGACATCGAAAAAATCCACCGGCTGGCCGAAGAACTCGGCGCCGTCGCCCACCACATTTTTTTGCTGGTTCCCACGGGCCGGGGAAAATACATCGTCGATCAGGAAATCACCGCAGAGCAGTACGAAAAGACGTTGAACTGGTTCTACGACCAGCGAGACAAGACCGCCATGCAGCTCAAGGCCACCTGCGCCCCTCATTACTACCGGATTCTGCGCCAGAGAGCCCGGCAGGAGGGCAAGAAGGTGACGTTTAAGTCCCACGGCCTGGACGCGGTGACCCGGGGATGTCTGGGCGGAACCGGCTTCTGTTTCATCTCCCACCGGGGAGTCGTTCAGCCTTGCGGGTTTCTGGACGTACCCTGCGGGGACGTCAACAAAACCCCATTTCACGAGATCTGGGAACACTCCAAAGTCTTTGAAGACCTTCGAAACTATTCCGCCCTCAAGGGAAAATGCGGCCGCTGCGAGTACAAGCGCGTGTGCGGCGGCTGTCGGGCAAGGGCCTACGAGGCCACCGGAGACTACATGGCCGAAGAGCCGCTTTGCAGCTACCAACCATAATAAAAGCGCTGGCGCGCTTTTATTATTAGTCATCGAAGACAGCGGCGGAGACATTATCAACGTCGGCATGGCGGGTCGAAACCGTGGCAAGCGGACCTATTATTTTCGCCTGTCTGCCTGCAGAACCTAGAAAATTCGAAAGGCGCTGGAAAAAGAGGACTTTTCGGTCTCGGCCAATATGGACTGATAAACTGCTGAAGGAAACGCGTAAAATAACTGTTTTCGGGACTCAATATTCATCGCGTCCGAAATGCCCCCCTTCAGTGGGTCATCCGTTCACTTTTTCGGTGGTGATGACAGCGCCGCACAGCTCGCACCGGTATCGGATAACGCCGTTTTCTTCCGACGCGACCTCCTCGAAATCGCTCCGTTTGACGCCGTCTCTTTCGAAACACTCCGGGCAGTAGTCGGCTTCCAGATCGTCGGGCTTGATGGTCAGATGACACTGACGGCAGCGAAGCCGCTTTGTTTCCTGAGGCAACAGTGAAAGTCTACTATGACTGCAAGGGGACAAGCCGTATTCTCCTATAATGTTTTAGAGCGCGCGGCCCGCTGGCCGGTATCGATACCGCCGCGGGTTTCAAACCACTGCTAACGGAGGGTAATTCGGACAAGCGCTCTAAAACCGCGGAAGCGACTTTATTTGCTTTCCAAAGCGTTGAGCACCAGGGTGATCGGGCGCTCCTCTTCGCTTTTTCCACTAAACCGGATGGGGCCGGGACGACGGTAATGGTCGTCTCCCGGGGCGGATGCCAGCCATTTCTCCCGCAGTGCTTCGACGATGCGAAATGACGGCGAATTCGTATCGACGACGCTTTTTTCGATCACCAGGGCCAGACGCCCCTGTCGCTCCTCTAAGCGCATGAGGCCGGAGATGGGAATTCCGATGGGCGTCCAGGTTTCAAAATCGTGTTCCAGATTCTTGACGGCGGCCATCTGACCGGTGGCACCGTTGGCGACCAGGGAAAAAACGGTGTGCCCCAGATTGTACGTATAGATGCAGTCGAAACGGGTCGGATCCGACCCCCGCCCGTCGTATCCATAGAAATGGATCTGGGTCTTGAAGTCGGGCATCGATTTTTTGAAGATCTTTTCCAGCGGCTCGGGCAAGGGCGCCTTCTCATCTATAAGCCCCTCTTTAACCAGCTCCTGGCTCAATGTTTTCAGGGAGAAAATCGACTCCTTGACCAGCAGGTACTCCTCTTTCTCGAATTTCTGAAACAGGGCCGGACCGAATTTGTCCGGGTCGAATCCACCTTTTTTCATCGTCTTTCGGTAGTACTGCCGGGAGATGCCGACCTTGTATTGCCCCCGTTCCTTGAGCTGGTGCAGGTAGTCTTTTACCAGTCCCATCACCACCTTTTCCGTCTGCACCTGGGAAAACTGAAAATTGCCGTGGGCGTCTCTTTCCGTAAGAAGCCCCTCTTGGAAGAAATCCGGAATGTCGTTGAACAGATCGTCGTCCCGGGTGTTCCATACCGATAAGACCCCTTCTTCACGCGACCGGCGGGCCAGCCGCCGGAGGTATTCCAGTTTGTCCTCGAGCAGAAGAAAATCCGAATGAAAATCGGTGTCATGGGTCTTGTTGTAGTCGGCGATAATCGTATTGAGCTTGATGATAAACACCTGGATCTCGTTGATGAACTCCAGGACGCCTTCGGGCAGAACCAGAACGCCGTAATTTTTGCCAACGGCGGCCCGCCGCAGGATTCCGTCGCAGATGACCCGCGACATGTGCCGGAGCGTCATGCCGTAAGCCGTGTAGTCCTGCGTGCCCCGGCGACGAGCGGCTTCCAGGCGACGCTTATCCACATAATCGGCCATGTCTTCGCCGATCATGGTAATGTTTGCATGGGTCTGAAGGGCGACCTCCAGGGCCAGATGGCTGGCCACCCGCCCCATGACCTTGCAGATATGCCAGTACTTCACATCCGAGCTGCAGTCGTTGCTGAGGTTGCTGATGTCCGCGGCAAAGGCCCGGGCAGCGGAGTGAAACCCGAAGGACATGGCGCACAGCACCTTGCCGCTGTCGTCCCGGACCTGGATGTCCCCGTCGATGGTCTTGGGGACACCGATGACCTGCACGCCGTCATCGTAAAGCTCCTGGGCCAGAAAAGCGGCATTGGTGTTGGAGTCGTCGCCGCCGACGATCACCAGCGCATCAAGATCCAGCTCTTTGCATGTCCGGCGGGACAGCTCCATCTTCTTCGGGGTGTCGATTTTTGTCCGGCCGGTTTTGATCATGGTAAATCCGCCCAGGTTCCGGAATCGGTCGACCCGCTCCTGGGTCAACTCCACAGCGTCGTTTTCGATGATCCCGTCCGGTCCGAGGATGAATCCGAAGATCCGATTTTCCGGATTGGCCTTTTTGGCGGCGTCGTAAAGCCCTGCAATGACATTGTGGCCCCCCGGCGCCGGTCCGCCCGAAAAAACGATGCCGATATTCCGTTTCCGCCGATAGCGCTCCTTGATCGAATCGCTGCAGTCGGTCTCGCTGAGGCCGACAATGTTCTGGACCCGATTTTCGATGATCTTGGGAAGCTGTCGTCGTGCTTCGGCATCGATCTCGAAATGGTATTCGTCGGTTTCCTCCAGCACAGTGTATGGGCTGTCGAAAACCTTGCAGACGGGAGGACGGTAGGAGCGGCGCTCGACAAGATCGGCATTGACGTTGGCGGTCACCTCTCCGACCACCGGGTGGCCGAGCAGTTCTTCAATGGGTGACGCTGTGGGTTCAGTCATGCACACCTCCCTTGGCGGCCCGAAACCGCCTTTTCTTCGCACGGCCCGGGCGAAAATGGAAAAAATCGATCCAACTCGGTATTCTTTATATCGCTCCCGGCCGGTTCATGCAACCCGAAGCGCCGGCCTGACCGCGGCCATACGGGAAGTATACCCCCGATCCCCCAGCCTTTTTGCTTGACCCACCGGTGCCGATCCATTATTGTCGTTCAAATTCGCCAGGCAGTCCTTCCTTATGAAACATATTCATTTCACTAATCTTTCAGGACCAGACCATGGGTGAACAAAAAGAGCTTGTCGAGGTTATGTGCCCAAAATGCAAGCGCACGGAAATCGTCCGGCTCCCGATGGATGACTTTCCCAAGTGCCCGGTCTGCGACGTGGTGATGAAGATCAGGGAGCTGCTCAAGGAGGGAAAATCCTACTAGAAGCTGTCTTAAAAAAATTAGCGGTTACCCGGAAGAATCCAATATTGGGCAGAATGGTCGAGGGGCATTCGCTCTTTAAGCCGAACAAAGAGTCGGTGGTTTTTTGTCACGAGGTGCATCAAACTTATGTGAAACTGGGCCAAAATGGCATAGTTTCACCCTTGATCAAACTGGCCGGTTGAAACCAAAAGATTCTTATAAATCTCCCGCCGGAGAATCTTGAATATTGAATCTGGAATTTTGAATCCCGC
>CAYPFH010000273.1:0-5836 GCA_964409825.1 uncultured Desulfobacterales bacterium
TCTCGCGTATAGGGTCAGCCCGATTTTCCGTAAATTCTTGCCTTTCCTTCCATGGTTGCGTTCCTCTCTTTTGAATGGATCAGTCATATGGTGTTCAGACACGTCCGGAATATATCATAAATCCAACCGCTTCGCTACCCTGCCCAGAGGCGTTCTACGGCCCCGGCAAAGTCCGCGTAGCAAACGAACCATTGTGATGGGACGCCGGCCGTATCAACCGTTGGAGGGACGCGCTCTGTCGCGTCCGAACGGGGAGGGACGCACTCTGTCGCGTCCATCTTTCCGGCCACGACGGAGCGTGGCCCTCCATTCTTGCATCGGACGGCCACGACGGATCTCGGCTCTCCATTTTTGGACTTTGGCGGGACCCTGGAGGCGTTCTGCGACATGAGACAACACGCCGATGGTCAATGCTTCTGACTGAGATGGTAGGCGTCTTTTGTCGAGGAAGAAAACGCTAGCATCGAATACATCTGTTCGTCGAAGGGATAGTCCCAGCAGCCCCTCATGTGGCGGATGTCCCCGCCGAAGCGCGTCTTGAACCGGTACAGGCCGTGCATCGGGTGCTCGGGCCGGTCGGCCGGGGGAATGCCGAAAAAGTCGAACCATCGGCAGCCGTAGACCTTGGCATCCATCATTGCCTTCCACAATACGGCGTAGGCGGCTGTCTGCTTTCGGCCCTCGGCAGAGGATGCGCTGAACAGATAGGTTGCCTGGGAAGACGGCGCGTGAAAGGCAAAAATGCTGCCGGCCAGAAGCTCACCGTTTCGAAACGCAGCGTAAAGACGCATTCGAGGCTGTCGACCACGGGCCGCGGCAAAGAGCGCGTCGAAATATTCGAGGCTTTCGATGGGGATGTCTTTTCGCTCGGCCATCTGCGCATAGAGCCGGTGCCAGTCGGGCAGAAGTTCCGGCCCACATCGTTCTACGCGCACGCCCCGGCGAAACGCCGAACGCACGCAATAGCGCGCCTTTTTGTGCATGTCGGAAAGAATCCGTGAAGCGGGCCGGTTCAAATCGAGAAGTACGGTGTCCGGGGCCTGCATGTCCGTCGGCGCCTTGTGAAGATTCCACCTGCGGCATCCGAAGTTCATTCGAAGTTCTCGGATTCTGGGCTCGGGGGGCTGACCGGTTTCCGTGCAGCCATCTTTTCTTTGCCCGTAGGGGCTCGGCCACGGCAGATCATAGCGAAGAAAGAGGCATCCGTCCGGGAGGCGAAATCGAATTTTTTCCGACACCTTCTCCAGAAAAGGACCGTGCTGTTCGGCGGGCAGGTCGATGTCCGGGCCGTGGGGGATGTAGCCGAAGCCGGCATTTTCTGTGCAGGGCCGGTGCACCAGCACCAGCGGCGACGTGCGGCCCTGGTAGTCTATCCAAAAAGTCTGCGTCTGGTAGCCCCTCTGCTGTTTGAATCGAGCCCAGAACGCGCTTTGAAAAAGATTCGAGTCAAACGGGAAGTTTTCCGGACGAACTTCGACGACACGTGGCATGAAGGACGGTGCGGCTCCTTTCTAAAGACGCCTTCGCTGTTGACCGGATTGTGTGTGGCTATTGGTCGAAAAGCCGTACGATGGTGCGGCCCCGGTGTTTCCGCTCCTGCATCTGCTGAATCGCGCCGTCGAGCTCCTGCAGGCCGATTTCCGTGATGAGCCCTTCCGGGTGGTCGATTTTCCACTCCCCGGCAAGCCTTTCCCACACTTTCCTCCGGGAGGGCATGGGACAGTTCTGGGAATCGATGCCGTAAAGAGTCACGCCGCGAAGGATGAAGGGAAACACATTGATCGGCAGTTCGGCAGAAGCCACATTACCGCAGCAGGCGACCGCCCCGTGAAGGTGGGTGGACTTTAAGGTGGTGGCCAGAATCTCTCCGCCCACGGTGTCCACGCTGCCGGCCCAGCGCCCTTTTAACAGGGGCCGGCCGCTGTCATCGGCCGCCTCTTCAATGTCGACGACCTCGGCTGCGCCAAGCGACTGCAAAAAAGCCGCCTGATCGGACCGGCCGCTGACCGCTGTCACCCGGTATCCGAGCCGGGAAAGAATCGAAACCGAAAGGCTCCCCACCCCTCCGGTCGCCCCCGATACCAGGATATTGCCGTCCTCCGGGCCGATGCCGTGCTCTATCAGCCGGAGAATCGACAACCCCGCGGTGAAGCCGGCCGTTCCATAGACCATGCTTTCTTTCAGGGAAAGACCGTTCGGCAGCGGCACCACCCAGGCGGCAGGGACCCGGATATACTGGCCGAAACCGCCGTCGGTGTTCATTCCAAGGTCGTAGCTGGTGACGATGACTTCGTCTCCGTCCTTGAATTCGCCACCGCTGCTTTCAACCACCACCCCGGCGGCATCGATGCCGGGGGTGTGGGGATAGTTGCGGGTGACACCCTTGTTTCCGGTCGCAGACAACAGGTCCTTGTAGTTCAGGGAGGAATAGCGGACCTGGACCAAAACATCCCCGGCCGGCAAATCCTGGGTCGACCGTTCGGTGATCGAGCGGTCAAATCGGCCGTTTTCAGCCTCCTTGACCACCATCGCTTTGAAGGTTTTCGCTTTTGTCATCTTTTCCTCCTCTGAGAAAAATCCGGCGGGCATTCAGCAACCGAGGCTTCTTGGAAAGATCCGGCCGTCAAGGCCCACCCCCATTACACATCGAGGGTGCTTCGAATCTCATGCCAGCGGGCCTGGGAAATGGGCTTCAACTCCTTCAGATCGCCGATCGGGATAAAGCCGACGGTCGAACTGGGAACATAAAAGCAGTTCTTTCCCTTCAGGGGCCCCTCGTTGAGAATCCCCCCGTCGCAGACGGCAACCTTCTTGCCGGCCAGTTTTTTGGCTTCTTTGTTGTAGTCTAACTTCTTGGAAGGCTCGAAGATGGCTTCGTAAAACATGCAACCCCCTTTTAAAATATACCGCTATGCACCGCCTGAATCAGCACGGTGCAGCCATCTGCCGCCGCTGTCGTTTGCCGGCCGCAGCCCGAAACAAAAAAACCCGCGGTATTTGCGGGTCCTGCTTATTTGTTTACCTTAATGCGAATTTTCAGAAAGTCAACAAGGGCAGGTCCTTCGCCCAGGGATCCGCCAAAGTCCGTGCCGCGGACGAACCATTGATGGGGCGCCGGTCGTATCGACAACCCAATTTAAAGAGACGTGTTCTGTCTCGTCCGACCGCGGGCCCGAATTGGAGGGACGCGCTCTGTCGCGTCCATCTTTACGGCCACGACGGAGCGTGGCCCTCCATTTTTGGACTTTGACTGGCCCCTGATTCCTTCACCGCCTTTGCATTGGCAGGCTTGAGATTTACCTGAACGCAGGTTGCAAAATACGGTGTTCGGTTTATTTTGATTCCTGATCCGATTGGGTTATCGTTATATGCAATTTTACGGACACTGCCGGAGAAAGGAAACCAATGCTGCTTCGCTGGATGCCATGGAAATACCTGATCGCCAGGGCAGCGCGGGCCCATGGATTTATCGATCCGGTCCAGCTCCTGGCCCGTCTGCGCGGATTTGCCCAACCCTCCGAGGTTCAGGAGCCCATCGAGCTTCTCCGGGCGGGCATCATCTTCCAGGCCCGAGGCCTGGTCAACACGCGGGTGATCCAGTTCAACCTGGACTGGATTTGGCCCTTCTGGGTCGAAAAGCAGTACAACCCGGCCGATCCGTCCTTCATCCCCCGGGCGTTTTCCATCACCCACATCAATTTGACCCATCGTAACTGGACGGCCGTCGGCCTCCCGAATCTGCCGGAGTACCCCCTCGTCGACCCCCGGGGGCTTGTCACCCCCCTGTTCGATGGATGGTCGATCGACGTATGGCTTCTGTCCGCCGACGGCAGAAGACTGCTGCCGTCCCGGTTGGCGCAGGTCAATCAACGCCTTGGCTTCGATCCGGCGTTGTCGGTGAAAACGACGGGCAGCGCCGATGCCATGACGCTTTCCACCGAAACCTGGGTCGAGGACGACGGCGGCCGCCCCGCGGTGCACCTCCGCGTAGAGGCCGATATCGGCGGGCGCGGAATCATCGCCGTCGCCCTTCGCCCCTGCAATCCGGAGGGAATCAGCTTCATCGAAAATATCGAGTACAAAAACGAACTGCCCGGATGGGTCGTCGACGGCAAGTCCCCGGTAACGTTCGACCGCCGCCCGCCAAAAGTGCAGTTTTCCAACTACGATCATGGCGATGTGCTGTACCGCCTCAACCAGCCGGCGGAACCGGCCGGGAAAATTGATTGCCGTATGGGACTGGCCACATCGGCGGCCATTTTCCCGGTTTCGGAAGGCGGAAGCGGCCAGGTCACCGTAAAAATCCCCCTGAACCGGGAAATCGAGTCCTTACCTCACTCCGGTTCCGGATGGGAACAGGCGCTGAACGGCACCTGCAGGCTCGAACTCCCGGATGAAAAAATCTCCTACCTGTATCACGCCGCGGTCCGGACCCTGATTCTTCTCTCGGCAGAAGAGGTCTACCCCGGCCCGTACGGATATCGGCGATTCTGGTTCCGGGATGCCTGTCTGATGCTCCATGCCATGCTGGCCCTCGGCCTGACCGGCAGGGCCCGCACCGCAATCGACACCTTTCCGGGCAAGCAAAAAAGAGACGGCTATTTCCGGTCTCAGATTGGAGAGTGGGACTCCAACGGGCAGGTCCTCTGGATCATGGACCGGTACCGGCAGCTCACCGGGGAAGCGATCCCGGCGGATTGGATCAAATCCGCCGCCGAGGGGGCGCGGTGGATTCTTCGCAAACGGCTTCCGGAAAAGCCCGGCCAGATTCACGGCGGCCTGCTTCCCGCCGGCTTCAGTGCCGAGCATCTCGGCCCGAATGACTACTATTTCTGGGACGACTTCTGGGCCGTCGCCGGCCTTCGCGCCGCCGCAAGGCTGGCCGGCGATGCCGGCGAAACCCGAAACGCCCGTGGCTTTGCCCGGGAAGCCGACAGGTTCGAAAACACCATCTTCGAGATCATCGAGCAAATTCCCCGCCACAAAAGCCGCGGCGGCATTCCTGCCTCACCCTACCGGCGCATGGACGCCGGGGCGATCGGATCCATGGTGGCCGACTACCCGCTTCAGTTGACCCCCCCGAAAGACGCGCGCATCGAAAAGACCTTACGCTATCTGATGAAAAACTCCTTTCACAACGGAGGATTCTTCCAGGACATGATCCATTCGGGAATCAACGTCTATCTGACCCTGGCGTTGGCCCAAACCCTGCTGCGAAACGAGGACCCACGGTATCGGGATCTGCTTCGAACCGCTGCGGATCTGGCTTCACCGACCGGCCAGTGGCCCGAAGCGATCCACCCCTTCACCGGCGGCGGCTGCATGGGCGATGGTCAGCACGGCTGGGCGGCCGCCGAATGGATCATGATGATCCGCAACCTGTTTGTCCGGGAAGAGGGAGACCGGCTCGTTATCGGATCGGGCATTTTCCAGGAGTGGATCGACGACGGTTCTTCGCTGAGCTTCGGTCCCACGCCCACCTGCCAGGGGGCTGTCCGGATCCGGGTCGAACGGCACAGCGGCCGGCCGGCCGTAAAAGTCGAATGGGAAGAGGGAAAAACGCCGGGGTATGCGGAAATCCGGGTTCCGGGCTACCGCCCGGCGCCGGCGGAGCCACAGGGCGGATTTCGCGTTCTTTCCCCCGCCGGATCCTGAATCCGAGGCGGCTGCATCGTTTTTTTCATTGAACTGCTCCCCGCCTTTTCTGTTATGATGGCCGGACCCGCCGGCCGGGGCGTGCCCGTCGGAACAACGGTGGAACACCTTTTAGCAGATATATTTGCGAATATGGGGTTGATATGAGCCTTGCCGCTGACCGGCGCGATTCGACAGGTTC
>CAYPFH010000274.1:0-5797 GCA_964409825.1 uncultured Desulfobacterales bacterium
CTGGATCCTGGATGCTGGATCCTGGATGCTGGATGCTGGATCCTGGATGCTGGATGCTGGATCGTTTTTGTAGGCCGTCTGCTTACCCATAACATCCTGTTCGAAGAATCGGGAGCGGGGTTTGATCTACATCGTCAGCACCATTGTGTTCCTTGCGGTGATTTTTCTCCTGGTGGGCGTCCTGCTGCTGGTCGAGGCCAGGGTCTCTGTCAAGGGCGACCGCAGGATTCGGATCAATCGGGACGAAGAAAAGAGCATCACCGCCCCCACCGGCAAAACCCTGCTTGCCTCGCTCGTGGACCAGGGCATCCTGATTCCATCCGCATGCGGGGGAAAGGGGACCTGCGGGACCTGCAAGGTGAAGGTAGAAGAAGGCGGCGGGGATATCCTGCCCACCGAGCTTTCCCTGGTCAATCGCAAGGAGCGGCTCGATGGCATTCGCCTGTCCTGCCAGTTAAAGGTCAAAGAGGACCTGGCAATCCGAATTCCCGAGGAAATATTCAATATCCGCAAATACCACGGCACGGTCCTGTCCAACGAAAATGTCGCCACCTTCATCAAGGAACTGGTCGTGGAGCTTGACGAAGGCGATCAGGTCGATTTCGAAGCCGGCGCCTACATGCAGATCGACGTTCCCGAATACGAAGCCGCGTTTGAAGAGTTCGACGTGGCCCAGGAATACCGCAGCACCTGGCAGCAGTTCAATCTTCTGAAGCTGGTGGCCAAAACCGAGGAGCCGGTCAACCGGGCCTATTCGCTGGCCAATCCGCCGTCTGAAAAAGGCATTTTAAAGTTTACCATCCGGATCGCCACGCCGCCGCCGAGAAAGCCCGACGTCCCGCCGGGGGTCGGCTCCTCCTATGCCTTCAGTCTGAAGTCGGGAGACCGGGTGACCCTCAGCGGCCCATACGGGGATTTCTTCGTAAAACAGACCGAGCGGGAGATGTGCTTCATCGGCGGCGGGGCGGGCATGGCGCCCATGAGAAGCCATATCCGACACCAGTTGCTGGATGTAGGCACCTCCCGGACCATCACCTTCTGGTACGGCGCCCGGAGCCGACAGGAAATGTTCTACGACGAGGAATTCCGGGAACTGGAGCAGCGTTTCGACAACTTCACCTACACTGTGGCATTGTCCGAACCCCAGCCGGAAGACAACTGGGACGGAGCTACCGGGTTTATCCACCAGGTGGCCTACGACATGTATTTGAAGGACCACCCGGATCCGGACGAAATCGAATACTACCTGTGCGGGCCGCCCATGATGATCGGTGCGGTGATGAACATGCTCGACAGCCTGGGGGTGGAAAAGGAGATGATCTCTTTTGACGACTTCGGATAAATGGAATTTCGAACAAGGGGACGTTCGAAATTCCATTTATAAAATGCCTGCACAATTTTAGGCATTTTAGTTCATTTTAGGCATTTTCTACAGGCTGCCCGTGAGCTTCTGCACCCGGCGTTCGATTTCTTCGGAGAGATTTGACCAGGTTCCGGCATCTTCGGGGTTCGGGGAGGATAGATCCCAGGCTTCGGTGCGGGCGTTTGCAAAAGCGGGCAGGCCGTCGATATTTCCAAAAGAGACCACGATCTCCGGCTCCGTCCATCCTTCGAGGACCGCCGGAAGCGATTCCGGCCGCAGGAACCCCAGGTCGATGCCCTTGCCGCGCATGGCGCCGGCGGCGGCCGGGAGGATTTTTTCGGCGGGCCGGATGCCGGCACAGCGGACATCGAAGCGCTCCCCGGCATGGATCTGGGCAAAGGCCGCCGCCACCTGAGTGCGGGCGGCCCCTTGTTCGGAGACGAACAGCAGCCGGCGCCGGTAAAGAAAAGGGGCCAGCAGGTCCTTTACCGCGGCGGCCACATCCCGGTGCACCTCGGAGTGCCGCGCCATCTCCCCTGCCTTTTCGATGCCCCGGTAAGTCAGGCTGCCGTGATACCGGGCGCTGACGGCATCGAAGAAATACTGCATCGTCAGATGAAGCCCTTCGAAGAGCTGCTTTCCGTGGGTGGCGGCCACCGAAAGGGCAAATCCGCGGCGGGTTTTTGCCTTTGGATCGGAAAGGTTGAGGCGGTAGCGTCGGGCCCAGAGGGTCTGACTCCGGTCGATGAGGGCCTTGAGCTGGGCGGTGCAGTTGTAAAAAAAGATCGGCGATGCGGCGACAATGACGTCGGCCCGGCGAAGCAGCCAATAGCCCCGGTGCTTCATGTAGTCGTCGATGGGGCAGAACCCCTTCTTTTCGCAGACGACGTACTCCTTGCACGGAAGAATGGTCTCGCGGTCGACTTCGACCGTTTCCGTCCGGGCACCGAGGCGCGCTGCCTCCTGCATGACGGACGACAGCAAAAAGGCGCTGTTTCCCTTTCTTCGCGGGCTTCCCTGCAGACCGAGAACGAACATCGGCTACCTCTGGTGGCACTGGCTGCAGGTAATGGGGCCGGTATCGGCGCCCTCACGGCGGTATTGCCGGTGGCACCCGGTGCACAGCCGGTTCATCACCTGCTTGGATTCGAGTTTGCCTTCGGCCTTCAAGGCCTCGATGCTTCCTCTTTTTTGCGGAAACACGTCATGGCAGACCTGGCAGTCTTCCTTGAGCGACTCCTGGTGCCGGCGATGGGGAAAGGGGACTTCTCCGCTGCTGCCGCCCTCCAGGACCATGTCCGCCGCTCCCAGGTCCTGGGTATCGGCGGATATGCTTCCGACCGCCGCCGCGGAGCCGATGATCAGACAAATCCCCAAAACGGGCCCTACCCATCTTTGTTTCATAAGATCCCTTGTAACAGTGCGATGGCGGCGGACGAGTGCCCGCCGCCGTTGCTTCAGCTGCCGGCTTCGAGGGTGCACTGGGTAAAATCCACTTTCTTGCGGCAACCAGAGCAGGTGTGCTCCTTGTCGAATTCATCGGAGAAGATCTCCAGTTCCTTTCCGCACTCGGGGCAGTTGCACTTGAACGCCTTCAGGGTTTTGAACTGGGCAAAACCCGGGCAATGCTGGGGTGTGGTCATGGCATTTCCTCCTTTTTCATTCTGGATTCCAGCCCCGCCGCTGATCGCGAGGCGTTCGGTTTGATCAAACCTGAAACTGATGACGAATTCCCTGCCGGTGGGGGGACCCGCGCAGTCTAGTCCGTGTTGCCGGTGATGCACAAATGCCGGCTTAGACTGCGCGTGGCCCTCCAACCTCCAAAACCCAAGGCGGGGATAGGTCGGTTTTTTGCCGCCGGCTTCGACCGAAGTCTCATACGAGTTTCTCGGCGATTTCTCTTCCGTAGTCCTGGGCCATCTGAATGCCGCCGCCCAGGGCGCTGGACTTGAGCCGAAGGGGCGCGCTGACCATGTCCATCTTGAAGATGTGCTGCATGGTATCGTAAATCCGGTTCGGGGCTTCCCCGCTCCAGCCGAAGGCGCCGAACGCCGCTCCGGTTTTCCCCTCGAGGGCGGCTTTTTCCGCCAGAAACAGCAGTGTTTTCATTCCCTGCATCATGTCGCCGTGGTATGTGGCAGATCCGAAAACCAGGGCATCGTAGGCTTCCAGGTCCTTTTCGCTCCTGATTTCCTTTGCGTCTTTGACCTCGGCCTCCACAAGGGAGATACGGAGTCCTTCTGCGATCAGCTCTCCGATTTTCCGGGTTTCGCCGCCCCGGGTGGCGTATACGATCAATGCCTTGGCCATTTTTCCTCCGTTATTTCTTGCCGCCGATTCTCGGATCCATTCCTTCGGCTTCACAGTCAGGCGTGTAGCATGAGTTGTCCAGAAACTCGCATTTTTCCTTGCATGACGGGCATTGATCGGGCGGCGCATCCGCTTCGAACGTATAGCCGCAGTTGCCGCATTTCCAGCTTGCCATAAGATCACCTCCGGATAAGATCGCTGCGTTGGTTTTCAAAAAGTTTCGCGCCGGGTCTTGCACGAAAGGTGAATGAATCTGCCGGATGCCGTTCCAGCCCGGAGCGCCACGGCGCCCCGGGGTGAGTGATTATGCCTTCCAGAGCCCGTGAATGTTGCAGTATTCCCTGGCGGTCACCTGCTCGGCGGCGATCATGAAATCGGCTTCCGGCGCCTGGCCGGGCTCGAGAAACTGGCGGTAGGCCTTGCCGTCTGCGATCAGCTCGATCCATTCGATGTAGTGCTTTTCCTCCATGGGGTGGGCCACGCTGCCGACCTTGACCTTGTAGCCGCCGGCGATTTTTTCGATGACCGGCACGTGTTTTTCCTTGGCCGCGTCCACGGTATTTTCCGTCATCTTCTTCATCGGCTCCCCGCAGCAGACCAGTTCGCCGTCGCCGCCATGAACCACTTCCACGATGTTGCCGCAAGCCTCGCATTTGTAGATTTCGAGTTTTTCAGCCATTTTTGTCCTCCCATTGCGTTGTTTTGTCCGATCGGCCCCGGGTCGTGGGGCGACGTTGGTTTACCGTTTCTCGTTCTGTTTTTCGGCGGCGGACGGCTGCCACCAGCCTTTTCGAATGTGGGCGTCGCGTTCTACGACGGCGAGTTTTTGGATCTTGTATGCCGAGTCGCGCAACACGCCGTAGAGAATGCCGCAGCCCACGTCCTCCCGGTAGGCGTCTCCTGCGTCGGCGAGCTGAAGCATCTCTTCGACCAGTCTCAGGGTTTGGCGGATGTGTTCGTCACAAGCTTTCAAACGATTCGGCTCCGGGTGCATTCAATGGCGGATCGGCCACAGGATGAAACGGATGTCAAAGAGCTAAATCAAATTTCGTGCCAGCCATTGGAGGATAAAAAATATATATATGATTTCAGTTAGATATGCAAAATCGACGCCGTTTCCATAATCGAAGTTCTCGGGCGTCTGAGACAGGCGCCGTAGGCTCCTGCCGGGGTTGAAAACCATGCCGGCGCAAAAACCGTGAAACGGCGGAAGATTGCGATGGCGGAGATTGTCTCATGAAAGCCATGAGACATAACTGTTTCACACCGGCAGCGCGATTGATCCCTTCCAGGGATTGTCATATATTCGATACCATTATGAGGCTGCGGGATCGGATTTCGATCATCATACCGGTGTATGAAGAAGCCGGGCGGATCCAAGAGGCGCTGGAGCGGCTCGGCCGGGTGGCCGGCATCGAAGACACGGAAATGATCGTCGTCGACGGCCATCCGGAAAAAACCACGATCCAGGCCTTTGCCGACGGGGCTGTCCGAAAAATCTGCAGCCCCCGGGGCAGGGGAGCGCAGATGCATGCCGGGGCATTGGCCTGCTCCGGCAGCATCCTGCTCTTTCTCCATGCAGACACCCGCCTTCCTCCAGACGGTCTGTTTCGTCTCAGGGAGGTCCTGCAGGATCCGGGAATCGACGGCGGCGCCTTCGATCTCGGCATCGACGCTTCCGGCGCGGCATACCGGTTCATCGAAAAAGGCGCGTCCTTGCGCTCGCGGCTGACGCGGATCCCTTACGGCGATCAGGCCCTTTTCCTGCGTAGGTCCACCTACTTTCAAATCGGGGGCTTTCGGCCGATCCCGTTGATGGAAGACGTCGATCTGATGCGCCGGCTCAAGAGGGCCGGTAAAAAGATCGGGTTCATCCGGCCGCCTGTCTTAACTTCCGCCCGCCGCTGGCAGCACGAAGGGATCCTTTTTTGCACCCTTCGCAATTATGCCCTGATCGTCCTGTATTATCTGGGCGTATCCGCTGAGCGTCTTTCCCGCTACTATCGGTGAATCAAGCGGGCAAGGCCCACTTGTGCTGTTGACCCCATGTGGAAACGGCTTATCTTTGCGGGAAAAAGGTTTTCAAAGGGGAGTAAATCCTTTATGTAAAAAACTGATTTGATG
>CAYPFH010000275.1:0-5783 GCA_964409825.1 uncultured Desulfobacterales bacterium
TGGCGTCCCCAAGGGGATTTGAACCCCTGTTGCCGGCGTGAAAGGCCGGTGTCCTGGACCTGGCTAGACGATGGGGACGTGCTGTTGCATAGGGCATGGGGCAAAGAGCATAGGGTCTCAATTACTTCTTTAACGCCCTTCCCTCTGGACCATGCGCCTTTCGCCCTATTTTTTTTCGGCGGCGAAGCCGCCGCCAATCCTCAAATTGCGCCGGCGATTTGAGGATTGGTGGGCCGTGTTGGACTCGAACCAACGACTCTCTGCTTAAAAGGCAGATACTCTACCAACTGAGTTAACGGCCCCGAAAAAGAACCTGCAAGGTAACCGGAGAGGTCGGTGTTGTCAAGAAAAATCTTGAGCTAAGGCGCCCGGCCTGCGGGACTTCAGGCTCCAGAAGGAAGCCTGCAACAGCCCAGCGTCTGAACGGCGGGATTCAAAGTTCCAGCCCCGCCGAAAGCCGGCGGGATTCAAGATTCCAGATTCAAGATTCGCAGATAGGAATCTTATACGAATCTTTTGGCCTGGCCGGCCAGTTTGATCAACCGTGAAACTTTTGTCGGAGTCTCGGGCGGTGGAGGGACGCGCGCAGTCTAAGTCCGTATTGCCGGCAATGACCCAATACTGGCCGCGAGATACGGAAACCGGCAAGAATAAAATTCCCAAGCACCAAGCACCAAATTTCAAACAAGCACCAACTCACAATATCCAAACAAGGACAAAAGCCTTTCTGAGGTGTCTTGTTTTGAATTTGGTGCTTGGAATTTGGATTTTGTTTGTGATTTGGTGCTTGAGATTTGAACCTTTTCTTCCCTGTCGCATTTGCCTTCGGTCGAAGTTTCACATAAGAAAACCGTGACGGCCCCGGAGAAGCCCGGTTTCAAGGCGCAGCCGGCTTCGTGGGGCGAGGCGTACTTGTCGTACGTCGAGCCCCCTCGAAGCGAAGCGCAACGCAGAAGCCGGCGTTCTCGCGCAGCCGCCTATTTACGCCAGAATTCGGGGACCAGGAGTATAATGACGGTATATATCTCCAGCCTTCCGAGCAGCATGCAAAACGCCAGGAGCCACTTTCCCAGCAACGGGATCTGGGCATAGTTCTCCGCCGGCCCGACCATGCCGAAGCCCGGGCCTATGTTGCCGATGCTGGCGGCAACCGCGCCAAAAGAGGTGACAAAGTCGACCCCCATCGCCGCCAGCAGCACCGAGCTGAAGGCAAACAGCCCCATGTACAGCCCAAAAAATCCCAGGATGCTGTGCATCACGTCCTCGGGAACCGTCTTTCCCCCGATCTTGATCCGGGAAACGGCATGGGGATGGATCAAGGTGAAAAGCTCCTTGTAGCAGAACTTGAAATAGAGCATCACCCGCAGACACTTCATACCCCCGCCGGTGGAGCCGGCCGATGCGCCCAGAAACATGCACAGCAGCAGGATCAGCTGCGACAGGCCCGGCCACTTCTCATAGTCGGCCGTGGCATAGCCGGTGGTGGTGACAATGGAAACCACCTGAAATACCCCGTAGCGGAGGGCTTCGCCTACGCCCCGGTAGACGCTGCCCCACACGTCGAAGCTGACCACCGCCGCCAGCACCAGCACCACCCCTAAAAAGAAGCGGCACTCGCTGTCGCGCCAGAAGGCCAGGGGTTTTCCCCGCAGCATCTGGTAATGAAGGGAGAAGTTGATCCCGGCAAGCAGCATAAAAAAGATGAAGACCGTGTCGAAGTAGACGCTGTCATAGTGGGCGATGGAGGCGGTTTTCGTGGAAAATCCGCCGGTGGGCAGGGTGGTAAAGGCATGGCACAGGGCGTCGAACAGGCCCATGCCGCCTAACTTGAGCAGCATCACCTCCAACACGGTAAACAGGGCGTAGACCTTCCACAGCAGCATGGCCGTTTCCCGGATCCGGGGCCTGAGCTTGTCCGGAACCGGGCTGGGCACCTCGGCCTTGTAAAGCTGCATCCCGCCGACCCCCAGAAACGGCAAAATGGCAATCGACAAAACGATGATCCCCATCCCCCCGAGCCACTGAATCAGGCTGCGCCAGAAAAGAAGCGCTTCGGCAATTGCATCGATATCGGCAAAAATCGACGCCCCGGTGGTGGTAAAGCCGGACACCGATTCGAAAAAAGCATCGGTAAAGGAACAGGCCCCCGAAAACCAGAAAGGAAGCGCCCCGAACAGGCCCACTGCGGTCCAGCCGACGGCCACAATCGCCATCCCCTCCCGGGTCCCCACGGCATTCCGGTCGGGCACTCGGAGCAAGAAATAGGCCGCCAGGCCGACGGTCATGGTGACCGCCGCCGACAGGGCAAACGGATAGAAGCTGCCGTCTGCATAGTACAGGCTGAACCCCAGGGGCAGAAGCATGGCCGCCCCTAAAAACGCCACCAGGGCCCCGGCCGCGCTCAGGATGTAGCGCCAGCTCATCTAGAAAAACTCCAGCTTCACGGTGAGGATCTTTTCGATCCTGGCAATGGCGCTTCTGACGGCGAAGATGACGATCCGGTCTCCGGGCTCGATGACGCTCTCCCCGCTCGGAATGATCACCTCGTCGCCTCGAATGATCGCGGTCACCAGCGAGCCTTTGGGCAGATCGATTTTATGAAGCGGCTTTCCGACGATGTCGGAGGTTTCCAGGGCAACGGCCTCCATCACCTCGGCATCGGCCTCCTTGATCGACCGGGCCGAGAGCACCTTTCCCCGGCGGATATGCTGAAGAATCGAGTTGATCGCCGAAAGCCGGGGGCTGACCACCTGCTCGAGGCCGATGGCCGACATCAGGGGAAAATAGCTGAACTTGCTGATGCGGGTGATCGTCTTTTTCGCCCCCATCCGCTTGGCCAGCAGTGAAGACAGGATGTTGACCTCCTCGTCGCTGGTCAGGGTGACCACCGCGTCCATGTCCCGGATGTTTTCCTCCTCCAGAAGGCTCTGGTCGCTTCCGTCGCCGCATATGACAATGGTCTTGTTCAGCGAGTCTGCCAATCTGGCGCACCGGTCCGGGTCGCTTTCGATGATCTTGGTATGGATCCCGTCCTGCTCGAGCGCTACGGCCAGCCGGCGCCCGATCTGACCGCCGCCGACGATCAGCACGTGCCGGATCGGCTCCCGCTGCTTTTCGAACACTTCCAGGGTCTCGAGCAGCCGTTCCTCATCGGCAATAAAGTAGACCAGGTCGCCGGCCTGCAGCTTGAAGCCGCCGCGCGGAATCGTCAGTTTTTCGTCCCGGATCACCGCCGCGATCAGGGGCATTTTTTTGCCGATCTGAGCGGCAAGCCCTTCTAAGGGGATATCGATCACCTTGGCGCCTTCATCCAGGTAGATCCCCACGAATTTGACCCGGCCCTCGGCAAAGTCTCCCACGTCGGCCGCACCCGGATAGCGCATCATCCGGCCGATGGTCTTGACGACTTCGATCTCCGGGTTGATCAGGGTGTCGATGCAGGGCGGATTTTCCCGGAAGGCCCCGACGTAGTCGTCGTAGTCCGCATTCCGGATCCGGGCGATTTTCTTTGTGGACGGAGACACCACATTGGCGACCAGGCAGGCCACGAGGTTGGTTTCGTCGCTGTCGGTGACCGCCAGCAAGATCTCGGCTTCCTTGAGGCCGGCTTCCTGCAGCACGAGGGGGCTTCCCCCGGAGCCGGCCACCACCTGGACATCGATACTGTCCGACAGCCGCCGAAGCGCATTGGGGTCCTTGTCGACGACCACCACGTCCTTGTTTTCCACCGCCAGATGGCTGGCAATGTGAAACCCGACCTCTCCTGCACCGACGATGACCACTTTCATAACAGCCGCTCCCTTGGCTCCACGCATTTTTTTCGCCGGCTGCTGAATAGCACCCGCTGCAAACTGTGTCAAAACGGCTGCAGAAACGACAGCAAAAGAAGCGCGAGAAGGGCCGCGGCCGCCATTCCGTCTGCCGGTCCGGCCGAGAGCGCCGGACCGGTCCTGTTGTCGGAATAGCATCGCGCCTCCATGGCCATGGCCAGGCGGTCGGCGCGGGCGAAAATGCGCCGGAGCAGGGGGAAGGCAAAAAGATAAAGCCGGGCGATGGGATTCTTTCGCTGCTCCACGCACCGGGCCATCTGGGCTTCTTTGGTCAGGCGCGCTTCACGCAGCACCTCGGGCAGGAAGCGCACCACCAGCCCGAGAATGGTGGCGGCCCTCTTCTCGGGCACAAAGGGCACCGGACGGAGAATCATCTGAACCGCGGCCTCCACCTCCGAAGGCCGTGTGGTCCCCGAGACGCCGATGCCGGCCAGGGCCACGATCGAGAGCCGAAGGCAGATCATCCCGCCTTCGGCGAGCCCTTCTGAGGTGATCCCGATCCCGCCGACTTCCACCAGCGCCGGACCCGAACCGGTCATGGCCCGGACAGCGAAGATGAAAAAAAGCATCATCCAAAAGATCCGAAGATCTACTGCCCACTGCCGGGCTCCGACCCCCGCCTGCCGGAGAGTCCATACGATCAAGATCCCCGAGGCGGCCAGAACAGGCATGGCGGCGGCCAGCCCGATCAGGGCGAAAACGGCCACTGCCGCCAGCTTGGTGCGGGGATCGAGGCGGTGAAGGAGCGATCTTCCCGGCCGGTATTCGAAGGCGCTCAACTTAGCCAGGAAACCACCTCCTGTCCGAGTTTATAAGCGCAGGGTTGGCGGATGCCGAACCTTTCCAGTTCGGAAAAAATCGCCGCCGGAGGACCGGAAAGGACTGCGGCCCCGCGGTGCAGGATGACCAGGCGATCGGCGTGGGCCGCCACCTTTTCCACCTCGTGGGTGGTGACCACCAGGGTATGGCCGTTTCGGTGAAGAGCCACCATCTGAGCTAAGACCTGCCGTACGCCGGCATAGTCGAGGTTGGAAAACGGCTCGTCAAAAACGATCCCTTCAGGCCCCATGGCCAGCACCCCGGCGATGGCCAGGCGACGCTTTTCGCCGCCGGACAGAAGATGGGGCGCCTGTTCCGCCGCATGGGCCAATCCCACCGCCTCTAAGGCCGACCGGACCCGGCGGTCGATCCGCCGCCGGTCGAAACCGAGGTTTTCCGGACCGAAGGCGGCATCTTCGGCAACGGTCTGCCCCACGATCTGACTGTCGGCGTCCTGGAACACCATGCCGATCTTTAGCCGCGCCCGAACCGGGTCGGCGGCCACCGACCGGCCGTCGACGATCACTTCACCGTCCGTGGGAAGCAAAAGGCCGTTTAAATGCCTGAGCAGGGTGGTCTTGCCGGACCCGTTTTCCCCCGCCACCACGACGAATTCTCCCGGCTCGATGCGAAGATCGATCCGGTCGAGCCCGAGGGCGCCGTTTGCGAATCGATGGGAGAGGCTGCGGATATCGATGAAAGGCATGGCTGGATTCTGGATCCTGGCTCAGGGTTCAAGGGTTCGGGGTTCCGGGTTCGGGGTTCAGGGTTCTGGATTCTGGATTCTGGGTTCTGGGTTCAGGGTTGCGGTTTCAAGATCGGCCGCTGGCCCGGCCTAAACGAGATTAAATCCCAAGCACCAAGCACCAAATTCCAAACAAACTCCAAGCACCAAATCCAAAAAACCAAACCTGAATTCCTTTCGGGGAATCTTGAATTTCGAGTTTTTGACTTTTGATTCCTGCCGGCCGGCGGCGGGGCTGTCCTCCGCTTCACAGCCCAGCAGCTCAACAGCTCAACTGGCGCGCAGCGCCTCCGACATCTGACATCAGACATCCGACATCTGTCTTTTGCTGCCCTCTGTCCTTCCGGGTAGAGACGGGAAGTTGCCTTCCCGTCCCCCCCACAGACCCG
>CAYPFH010000276.1:0-4207 GCA_964409825.1 uncultured Desulfobacterales bacterium
CAAATTGCTTTTCCTTGGCGCCCTTCGCGCCTTCGCGGTTCAATCTTTTTTGGAAGAAAAGAACCTAAGACCCGAATTCGGACAAAGAGTTTGGTGAGGAAAAGATAATGGACCAAAACATCATACAGCGGGCGGATCGGGTGATCGCCCATACCTATGCGCGGCATCCCCTGGTGCTGGTCCGGGGGAAAGGGTGCACCGTGGAGGACGCCGAGGGCCGAACCTATACCGATTTTGTGGGCGGCATTGCGGTCTGCTGCCTGGGCCATGCCCACCCGAGGATCGCAAGGGCCCTGGCCCGGCAGGCGGAGATCCTGGTCCACGTCTCCAACCTCTTTTACACCGTGCCCCAGTTCGAGCTGGCCGAGTGGTTGACGGAGCACAGCTTCGCCGACCGCGTCTTTTTCTGCAACAGCGGCGCCGAAGCAAACGAGGCGGCCATCAAGCTCGTCCGGAAGTATTTCCGGCAAAAGCAGGAGAAGCGGTTCCGGATCGTTGCCATGGAGCGCTCCTTTCACGGCCGGACCATGGCCACGCTTTCGGCCACCGGGCAGGAGAAGATCCGCAAAGGGTACGACCCGCTGCTGGAGGGGTTCGATTTCGTTCCCTTCGGAGATCCGGACGTCCTGGAAAAGAGCATCGGGCCGGAAACGGCGGCCGTTTTTCTGGAACCGATCCAGGGAGAAGGAGGCGTTCGTACCCCCCCGGCAGGGTACCTGGAAAAGGTGCGGCAGATGTGCGACAAAGAGGGCATCCTGCTGGTGTTCGATGAGATTCAAACCGGCATGGGCCGAACCGGAACACTTTTCGCCTACGAACACTTCGGCATCGAACCGGACATCATGACCCTGGCCAAAGCCCTGGGAAACGGGGTTCCCATCGGTGCGATGCTGGCAAAAGAGCAGATCGCAGAGGCCTTTTCCCCCGGGAGCCATGCTTCCACCTTCGGCGGCACGCCGCTGGCCGCGGCCGCTTCCCTGGAAACGGTCCGCACCCTGGAAGAAGAAAATCTCGTGGCCCGGTGCGCGGATGTGGGCGCCTACTTTCAGTCCCGGCTCATTACGCTCAAGGAGCGGCACAGGGTCGTCACCGACGTGCGGGGAATGGGCCTGCTGCTGGCAGCTGAACTGACCGTCGACGGCGCTCCGGTGGTTGCGGCCTGCATGGAAAAAGGATTTCTGATCAACTGCATCCAGGAGCGGGTGCTGCGGTTTGCCCCGCCACTGATCGTCGGCAGAGAAGAGATCGATGCGTTGATCGACTGCCTGGATGAAGTGTTAAGCTGCTGAGCTGCTGAGGAAAAACAGACGACAGAGGACAGAGGACAGTCGCGCCAGGCCAAGCCTGGGGCGTTGCGACAGAGGACAGAAACTGCCGGATTTCGTCTTCGTTAAAGAGCAACCTCACCGGGACAAATGGAGGCCAGAACGGAATAAATCTCAAGCACCAAGCACCAATTACCAAACAATATCCAAATTCCAATATCCAAACAAAGGCAAAAGCCCTTCTAAAAGTTTTTGTTTGGAATTTGGTGCTTGAAAATTGGTCATTGTTTGAGATTTAGTGCTTGAGATTTGAACATTTTCTTTTGAATCTGGAACCCAGAACCCTGAACCCTGAACCCTGAACGGTATCGACATGAAAAAAGATATCCTCACTCTCATGGATCTGGAAAAGGGCGACTTCGAAATCCTGTTTCGGCGGGCCATCGACCTGAAGAAACGCCGACGGGTCGGCACCGGGGAGATGTCTCTTCGCGGTAAGAGCCTGGGGCTGATCTTCGAAAAGCCGTCCACCCGCACGCGGCTTTCCTTCGAGGCGGCCATGATTCAGCTCGGGGGAACGCCGATCTTCATCAGCGCAAAGGATCTTCAGCTGGTCAGAAACGAGCCGGTCAAAGACACCGCCCGGGTTCTGTCCCGATACCTGGACGGGCTGGCGATCCGAACCTTTTCCCAGGAACTGGTGGAAGAGTTTGCCGGATACAGCACGATTCCGGTGGTCAACGCCCTGACGGACCGCTACCATCCGATCCAGGTCCTCAGCGACCTGATGACCGTGATCGAGTTCAAGCCGGATCTGGCCGAGCTGAAGATCGCCTGGGTGGGGGACGGCAACAATGTGGCCCACTCCTGGATCAACGCGGCGGCGGTGCTGGATCTGGATCTTCACCTGGCCTGCCCTAAAGGGTACCTGCCGGACCGGGACATCCTCGATGCCGCCCGGGGCCGCGGCGGCCGGATCACCATGGCCGCCGATCCGGCCGACGCCGTCAACGGCGCGGACGTAATTTACACCGACGTCTGGGCCAGCATGGGCCAGGAGAAAGAGTCGGAAAAGAGAGGGCGCATTTTTGCCCCTTACCAGATCAACGCAGGCCTGGTGGCCCATGGGGCAGAAGACGCCATCGTCATGCACTGTCTTCCCGCCCACAGGGGCGAGGAGATCGCCGAAGACGTTCTGGAAGGGCCGCAGTCGGTGGTCTGGGATCAGGCGGAAAACAAGCTTCACATGCACAAGGCGGTATTGGAGGCGCTGATGGCGCCTGCGGCGCCGCATGGGGCATAGAGCAGAGGGCATGGGGCATAGGGAGTAATCCAGAGGTCAGAGGTCGGGAACGCCAGAGGTCGGATGTCAGGGAAGGGATAGATGTCAGTTGTCAGATGTCGGAAGTCTCAAGCACCAAGCACCAATGATCAAACAAATTCCAAATCACAATTTCCAATTTCCAAAAAAAATAAACAGAACTTATAGAAATCTATAAGAATTATAAAAAATGGCGTGCCGGTTTGGAATTTGGAATTTGATGTTTGGTGCTTGTTTGTGATTTGGTGCTTGGGATTTGAATATTTATTTTTGAATCTGAAACCTGGAATTTTTGACCTTGAACCTGGAGCTTTGACCTCTGAACCTCTGAACCTCTAATCCTCTGAACCTTTGAACCCGGAACCGCTATGCCCTATGCCCCATGCTCTATGCAACTCACAAAGGAGACCAAATTGGCCGAAAAAGTGAACAAGGTAGTGCTCGCCTATTCCGGAGGACTGGACACGTCCGTTATTCTCAAGTGGCTCATCGAAACCTATGGATGCGAGGTGGTGGCGTTTGCCGCGGACATCGGCCAGGAGGACAACCTGGAGCAGATCCGGAAAAACGCCGAAAAGACCGGCGCTTCGAAGATCTACATCGACGACCTGCGCGAAGAGTTCGTCAGGGACTATGTGTTTCCGGCATTCCGGGCCAACGCCGTCTACGAGGGGGTCTACCTGCTCGGCACATCGCTGGCACGGCCGCTCATCGCCAAGCGCCAGATGGAAATCGCAGCCGAAGAAGGCGCCGACGCAGTCAGCCACGGGGCAACCGGCAAGGGAAACGACCAGGTGCGGTTCGAACTCGGCTATCTGGCCATCGATCCCAACATCCGGATCATCGCACCGTGGCGGGAATGGGACTTAAACTCCCGCACCGCCCTGATGGCGTTTGCCGAAAAGCACGGCATCGCCGTGCCGACCACCCACAGCAAGCCTTACAGCACCGATTGGAACCTGCTCCATATCAGCTACGAGGGCGGCGTGCTGGAAGACCCGTGGGCTTCACCGCCCGACGACATTTACACCCTGTCCGTCTCGCCGAAGGAGGCCCCGGACGAGGCCGAGAAGGTGGAGATCGCCTTTGAAGCCGGCAATCCGGTGTCGGTCAACGGCCAGTCGCTGTCTCCGGCCGGGCTGCTGAAAACCCTGAACCGGCTCGGCGGAAAGCACGGCATCGGACGGGTGGACATCGTGGAAAACCGCTATGTCGGAATGAAATCCCGGGGGGTGTATGAAACGCCGGGCGGAACGATCCTGCGCACGGCGCATATGGCCGTCGAGTCCATCACCCTGGACCGGGAGGTGATGCACCTGCGAGATTCGCTGGTGCCCAAATATGCCGAACTGGTATACAACGGATACTGGTTTTCCCCGGAGCGTGAACTGCTCCAGAAAATGGTGGACGAAACCCAGAAAGCGGTTTCAGGGGTGGCCCGCCTGGAGCTGTACAAGGGAAACTGCCGGGTGCTGGGACGCAAATCCGACCGGTCCCTTTACCGGGAGGATTTTGCCACCTTCGAAGACGATTCGGTCTACCGCCACGACGACGCCGCCGGCTTTATCCGGCTAAACGCCCTGCGGCTGAGGATCCGGAAGATGCTCAAGTAGGCGCGGCG
>CAYPFH010000276.1:4307-5739 GCA_964409825.1 uncultured Desulfobacterales bacterium
AAAATGCCTGACAAACCCTGGAGCGGCAGATTTTCGGAAAAGACTGACAGCGGCGTGGAGGCGTTTACCTCGTCGATACAGGTGGACAAGCGGCTGTACCGCTATGACATCGAAGGAAGCGTCGCCCACTGCACCATGCTCGCCGAGACCGGGATCGTTTCCCAGGATGAAGCCTCGCAGCTCATCGAAGGCTTAGGAAAGATCCAGCGGGAAATCGAAAGGGGCAATTTCCAGTACCATGACAGCCTGGAAGACATCCACATGCACATCGAAAGCCGCCTGATCCAGGAGGTCGGCAAGGTGGCCATGAAGCTGCACACCGCCCGTAGCCGAAACGATCAGATCGCGCTGGACGTTCGGATGTACCTGCGCTATGAATCCAAAAAGATCATCGGGCTGCTCACCGATCTTCGAAGGGTTTTCGTGGAAGCGGCAGAGGCGCACATCGATTTTCTGATCCCCGGCTACACCCACCTGCAGCGGGCCCAGCCGGTGCTGCTGGCCCATCACCTCATGGCCTATTACGAGATGTTCTCCCGGGATGCGGAGCGGTTTGCAGACGGGCTGGAGCGGATCGACGTTCTGCCGCTGGGCAGTGCGGCTCTTGCCGGCACCCCCTATCCCATCGATCGGCAGCGCAGCGCCGAGCTGCTCGGATTTTCCCGGATCTCGGCCAACAGCATCGATGCGGTGGCAGACCGCGACTTCGCCCTGGAGTTTCTGGCCGACGCCGGCATTTGCATGATGCACCTAAGCCGCCTGTCCGAGGAGCTCATCGTCTGGTCTACGGCGGAATTCGGTTTTGTCGAACTGCCCGACGCATTTGCCACCGGAAGCAGCATCATGCCCCAGAAGAAAAACCCGGATGTCCCGGAGCTGGTGCGCGGAAAAACCGGCCGGGTCTACGGCGACCTAGTGGCGATGCTGACGCTCATGAAGTCGCTTCCCCTGGCCTACAACCGGGACATGCAGGAGGACAAGGCGCCGCTGTTCGACGCCGTGGACACGCTTACAGACTGCCTGAAGATCTACCGGCAGATGCTTCCGAAGCTGTCCTTCAACCGGGAGGCGGCTGAAAAGGCGGCATCCACCGGGTACCTGAACGCCACCGAGCTGGCGGACTACCTGGCCGCCAAGGGGATTCCGTTCCGGGAGGCCCACGGTGTTGCAGGCCGCGCCGTGGGCTATGCCATCGCAAAGGGCAAGGAGCTTCACGAGCTGACCCTAAAGGAGCTTCGGGAGTTTTCAGGGCACATTGCCGACGACGTTTTTACGTTTCTGGATGTGCGAAAGAGCGTGGAGCGGCGAAAATCCGAGGGCGGCACCGCCGCCGAGACGGTGAGGGGGGCCATTGGCGAAGCCCGGAAGAGGCTGGAGATGGAGAGTGGGAAAAGTGACTAGAGTGCCTAGAGTGCCTAGAGTGACTAGAGTG
>CAYPFH010000277.1:0-5714 GCA_964409825.1 uncultured Desulfobacterales bacterium
CCAGTGCATTCACCAATGCCTCGCGAAAGGCACGCCGATCGTAGTTGGGCACCGGAACACGAAAAAGACCGACATCTATTTCCTCTTCAATAGCCCAGGGTTTGAACTGTTTTTCAATCTCCTCGAAAGTTTCAATGAGAGGGGTGCGATAGAATTCATTCACCTGGACATCGGTGCCCCTCAAGACCTGGAAGGCAACTTCATGAGCCGGCAGATGGGTGCGCAGCAATTCTTCAGTGCCCAGCAACAGCAGCCCGGCAATGGTAGCTTTGCGAACGCCATCAACGGATCGACTAAGCCCAAGTGCGGCATCCAGTTCATCATCCGCCAGCGTGAGCAAGGAGTTGTCACCGCCATATTTCTTGATGGCGTTGCGGATGCGCAATCGTTGAAGGGGGTCAAATTGCTCGGTGGTCAGGTCGTCGAGAATAAATGCCGAGGGATCGACCTGCCCAAGCGACGACTGCCGCTGGATAAACTCATGAGGGTAGAACGGAACCGCTTCCGGCTTACCATCGAACTTGATTCTGCGGCGGTAGGATGCGCCGTCCGACGTCGCCACGATCTGTCGCGCCTTCGGCACCATAATTCGTGCGACATCTTTACCCGCCATCGTCAGCTTTTCGACCCGGACCGCAAGGGCCGGATTGGTCCTGTTGGCAATCAGCGCGGGCAGCCCGGCAAGATTGGCGTGATTCGCATGCAACCCGGTAACCGTGCCGTCGTCCTCGACACCCAGCAGCAATTCGCCGCCTTCCGTGTTGGCCAGCGCCACGATGGCCGCCACGAGATCCCTATCCGGAATCCCTTTTTGATCGCTCTTGAACTCCAGCGTCAGGCTTTCACCCTTGCTGATAAGTTTTAAAATTTCGTGCTTTTCGTGTGTTTCGTGGTTCATCTAAACCTGTATCCTCTTGCCCTTGCGAATTTCCGCCATCAACGCCTGGCGCATCGCCTCCAGGTATCGCTCCACATCCGCTTCTTCGACCAGCCATGGCTTATTGAAAGCAACGCGGATATTACGCGCCCCAATGATCCGGGGTGCAGGTTCAGCCACCCGGGGCTTGTCCTTGCCCAGGGGAGAGCCGTACGGCGCAGGATTTTTAGCCGGTTCCGCCACAGGTTCGATGCTTGCCAAAAGACGCGGGTATTCTTCATCCTCAAAACGTCGTAGGGTGTCGCGGATCACCGCAATCAAGCGCTGCCCCTGGATTTCGTTTTGTTTGCTCTCAAACGCTCTCTCGATTTCCGTCCGCCGCTCTTCGGGCAATTTCTGATAATCATCCGTGCCGACAAGCCGCTCCCGCAGGTTGGCGATGGCGGCTGTGGCTGTTTGGGCTTCGGCCTGGACCCGCTCTTCGATGCCCTTTTTAAGCCTCTCCAGGCGGATCTTGACCTCTTGCATGCTATTGCCCTTGTAACAGGCCGGGTCATCCAAGGCGCGGCAAATGGCGGCCCCATCCTCGCCCTCCACACAGGCAAGGTTGGGCTCCTGGGCCTGGATGTATTGGCGCGCATCGGCGTAAAGTTGGCGGTTCGGGCCGCTCATAAATCGGCGAATGGGATCGAGGACCGATTCTTTCAAGTCCAGCATCGGGTCTTCGAAGGTGGCCAGCTCGGTCAGATAGAATGCATAAGGCTTTCCGGCAAGTTTGCGTATTTGATCCAGCGGTGTTTGGAGGCCTGCAAGAAAGGGATACTGACCGGCCTGTCCCGCCAAGACTTCCAGATCCTTGACCAGATCGGTAAAGGCTTCGGCGGTTTCCTTGCCCAGCTCCTTGGCTTCCCGGCCATTGGGCGGCGCATCGAAGAAATCCTCGTAAAAGGTTTTCAGGCGCCGGAGCTGGGAGGCGGTAAAATCGACCATGGGGTCCAGCACCACGTTGCCGTAACCGTGGGTGTTTCGCAGGGCCTTTTCCAGATCGGCGCCTTCCAGGATGTCGCCGTTGGCCCGCACCTCGATCTTGCCACGGCCGCAAAGCTTGGCCAGGATGCACATGATGGCCCACAGGTCCCAACCGTAGGGTTTGCGCTCGAAGCGTTCCACTAGGCTATTGAGGGTGGTGCGCACCCCGCCGCGGCGGTTGCCCTGGATAAATGCCATCATCTCCTGTTCGGCCTCGCTGAGCCTGACCGTATCGGTGGTAAAGAGGCTGTCCTGTTTCTGGTCCAAGCACTTGCCGATATCGTTTTCCGTGTACTTGATGCCTTGCAACATGCGAAGGTTGGGATAGACGTGCAAAATCAGCGCGTTAAACCCCTGCACGATGCGAAGCTGGGGGTCTTTGGCCCCGATTTCCAGCGCATCGCCGGAAACATAGAGGGCCGCCTTGCCGAGCAGTTCGTGAACCCGTTTCTGGATCTCGCCCAGCCGCTCGCGGTTCTGAAAACTTTTCTCGTTCAGAATTCGCTTGATCGTTTCCTGCTGGGTGATGGAAATGTTCTGGCGCACGTACTTTTCGGTTTTTCGGTACATCAACAGATCTTGCATCAGGCGCTCGTCCTGCGGCAGGATCACCAACAGTTCATCCCGCCCCCAGGACTGCATGCGCAGCGTTTCTTCCCGGCCGGCGTTTTCGTTGAACGGGCTGATGGCATGGATGGCCAGCTCGTATTCGCGGCCCAAGAGCCGATCATCCAGCTTTCGGGAAAAGGGGAAGTCCCGCCCGCTTTCCTCGTGGCGGATTTTGCGGGTTCGCAAGGTTTGGTCGAAGATGCTTTTGGATAGCTCTTCGGCCACATCCGCGCTTTCCACCTCGGTGTGCTTGATCTCCTTTTCGACATCCTTTTCATCGTCGGTGAGAAACTCGTAAAGGTTGCCGTTGCGCTGGATGTAGGTCTGCTGTTCGAGCAGGTTGAGGGCTTCCTGGACTTTGGCGCTAAAAGCCGGCAAATCCTGGTCGAACCGGTCCAGCATCAGCACGCCGATGTTGCGCACCGTGGCCTTGAACTCCTTGACATACTTGACCAGGAATAGGGCCTTGAGTACCTGGACGGCAAAGGGGACGCCCAAATGCGCCTCGGCCACAAGGATAGACCTTTGGATATTGCCTTTCAGGGCCGCCCGGATGCCTTCAAACATCATATCGAAGGTGGCCAGGCGGCCCGTCTCCTGGTTGGCCACCTGAATGACCACCTGCTGAAAAACCCCGAGCATGGAACGCTCACCCACCGAACTGTGCCGCCCCTCGAAGGCATTGTGAACCGAGAGGTTCTGAATCGCCGCCTGGAACAACGGAAACTGATAGGGGATGAAGGGATAGGCGTCGATAAAATGCTCCTGGTCCCGAAAGTTCTTGTAGGTCTTGGCGCCTTCGCTGAAATCGAACAGGGTTTTGAAGCTGTTGGCCTGGGCCTCGTAAACGCCTTGCAGGTAGGTTTTGCCGGCATCGTTTTTGGCCAGCAGCCGTTTCTGGATCACCTCGGCCACGTTGGCGCTGGTCAGTTTCATGCGGTTGGCGAACCGGTCCTGAATCTTGGAAAAATCCTCCCCGTCCTGCATGTCCAGTTCGCCGATGACCGTATCCATCTCCTCCTGGGCCGTCACCGCGATCCAGGCCCGCCCGTGGCATTTGGTGGCCAGACTCTCAGCGATGGTCTGCAAATTGGTCATGAGCTTGGTGTTGCCGGCGATGTACTGACCCACCTCATCGACAAAAAAATTCAGCCGGAACCCGTCGGGCTGACTTTCGATAAAGGCATGCACCTGATTGGCAAAATCCTCTATGGAGAGCTTGTAATCCTTGCGGTACTTGTCCAGGATGCCCAGGGCCGCCTCGGCGGGCTGGTCTGAAACACGTGCGTAGGCGGCGGCGATATTCTGCCCTTCCAACAGGACCTGCTCCCTGCCGAACTTCCAATCCTGACCGGCGATTTCCCGGTAGGCGGATTTGAAATCCGCGTATTGCCCCCGGCTGTCCAGATCCCGCTCGAATTGGGCGATGTACCCCTGCTTGCCGTAGTATCCACACATCTCATCGAAAACTTTGACAAAAACACCCAAAAGAGCGTCGATCTGGATCTTGCTGATCACATCGGCTTTCTGATCGATGTTAAACAGGATGCTCTTTGAGGCGATGGTGGCCGCCTTCTGCAAACCGGCCCGCAAAATCGCGTTTTCCTTGCATTTGGGCAAGAACAGATCCAGCGCGTGGGTGCCGTCAATCTCCCGGTTTTCCAGGATCAAAGACAGGATTTTGAGCAGGTGCGACTTTCCCGAGCCGAAAAAACCCGAAATCCATACCCCGTTGGCGCCCTCATAAGTGTGATAGGCATCCAGAAAGTTCTCCAGATGCCGGGCCACCTCATCGGTCAGGACGTATTCCTCGATCTCCAGCTTGAGGCGCGCCTCGTCATCGGCCTTGATGACCCCTTCAATGTGACGATCGACCGGCTTTTCGAAAAAATCTCGCAGTGACATGGGGCAATCCTCGAATCAGGTTTCGCAATGATAGATGTTGAAGGCCCGGTAGTATTTATCGTCGTGGAGACGCCCGAACAGATCCAGGGAAGCCCCTTTTTCCAGCGACTGGGTATAGACCCCCGGAAAAAACATCACCGTGGGCTGAGCGGCGGCTGTGACTTGGAGATTGTTCAAAACGCGGTGGGACCGGATATAGGGAAACACCTGCCCTACGCCGGTTAAGAAAATGACATCGAAAACGGCGGCCCGCATCTTCTCGCCAATCGCCGGCACCAGATGGCTCTGGGGGTCCAGCACCCCTTGAAGCGTATCGCGAAATTCATCCTTGCCGCTGGAAGCCTCGACGGCGAGCAACCGCTTGAAGATGCCCCGCTGCTGCAAAAGATCAATCACCAGATCATAGAGGTTGATGGCCAGGACACGCACACCGGATTTTTCAATGGTGTTGACCAACTGTTTTTGCATGCGGGCCATTTCAACCGCTTCTTCCGGAGGATAGGGGCAGATGTAAAAAGGCACCTCGTTGCCGATCCCCTGCATTTTCAGGAAGCGTTCACTGGTGATGATCCGGCACAGATGCTCGAAGCGCTCTTGCATGGGTGCCGTTTCCAAGCCGATGGATGCAGTGCTCACGGCGATGTCCTCCCTGTTTCAGCCGGGAATATCGAAAGGCTCAACGTCGGATCGTCCAGGATGCTCTTTTCAACCTCAGGACTCAATAAGACCGGGACAATCCGGTTGCGCCGGGATAATAATTCGGCCTCGCGCAGCATCCTGAAAACGATCTGGCGCAGCTTGGCGCGAGTCGAGGGCTGGATGTTCACCAACTCCTCGTGCCACTCGGCCTTTTGGTTAAAAAAAATATCGTAGTCTGCATAGACCAGATTCGGGTCCAGGACGAGAAACTTTTCGTGGATCACCTCCACGGCAAAATCGTGGATGAACCGGTAGCGCTTGCAAATGGCGGCCCACAGAACCTGGGCCTGGTCCTTTGCCGACCCTTCCGCCAAAATCGCCAACTGGTCAGCGGAAAGGGAATTGAGCCGGGAGACGATCTCACGACAGATGCGATGAGCGGTATTCTGGGTGCGGGCCTGCAACAGATTGTCGGCCAGCACGCGGGACCTGACGGCCTGCCAGTCACCGAGACTGGCATAAAGCTCTGCAAGCAGCACTGACGGCTGTTGAAGCATGGCGCCGGCGGTAAAGGACATATTGTAGATGATATTTTCATTTCCCATAACCGCATCCGTTATGCCCCAAGAATGCCGACCCCGTTAAAAATAGCAAA
>CAYPFH010000278.1:0-5710 GCA_964409825.1 uncultured Desulfobacterales bacterium
GCGGCGCCAACCAGCCCGTGAAAAACCTGCACACGGGCAGGGTCGAAATCACTTCCCAAAACCATGGCTTTGCCGTGGACACGGCAAGCCTGAACAAGGGCGAGCTTGAAATCACCCACATGAATCTGAACGACGACACCTTAGAAGGCTTCCGGCACCGGAAGCTGCCGATCCAGGCCGTCCAGTACCACCCGGAGGCCTCGCCCGGACCCCACGATGCGGAGTATCTGTTTGGAGATTTTGTGAAGATGATGACCGAATCTCGTAGTTGATGATCTTTCCCAAATGACCGAAGGAGCCGGCTCGCTGTTGAAAAAATCATTTAACCATAAATTCGAAATCCGAAACACGAAATCCGAAAAGACACCAGCCTTCCATGCCCTCTGCTGGAAGGAGAGGCGTTTGCGTTGAACTGCGCTGCTTAGAAAAAGACACCTATGCCTAAAAGAACCGACATCGAAAAAATCCTGATCATCGGCGCCGGACCGATCATCATAAGCCAGGCCTGCGAGTTCGACTATTCCGGGACTCAGGCCTGCAAGGCCCTCAAAGAAGAGGGTTTTTCAGTGGTGCTGGTCAACAGCAACCCGGCCACCATCATGACCGATCCGGAAATGGCCCACCACACCTATGTGGAGCCGGTAACGGCCGAGTCCGTGGAAATGATCATCGAAAAGGAGCGGCCCGATGCGCTTCTTCCCACCCTGGGCGGCCAGACCGGCCTGAACACGGCCATCGAGGTGGCCCGCCGCGGCATGCTGGAAAAATACGGCGTGGAGATGATCGGCGCGTCCATCGACGCCATCGAAAAGGCCGAGGACCGGGACCGCTTCCGCCGCGCTATGGAACACATCGGACTGCGGGTCCCCAAAAGCGGCATCGCCACGACCATGGAGCAATGCCGTCAGATTGCAGAGGAAATCGGGTTTCCGGTCATCGTCCGGCCGAGCTACACCCTGGGGGGAACCGGCGGGGGCGTCGCCTACAATGCCGAAGATCTTGAGCTTTACGGCAAGGCCGGCCTCGACGCCAGTCTCATTCGTCAGGTCATGATCGAAGAGTCGGTGCTGGGCTGGAAGGAATACGAACTGGAGGTGATGCGGGACCATGCCGACAACGTGGTCATCATCTGCTCCATCGAAAACCTCGATCCCATGGGGGTTCACACCGGAGACAGCATCACGGTGGCCCCGGTTCAGACCCTGAGCGACCGCGAATACCAGCAGATGCGAAACGCTTCCATCGCCATCATGCGGGAGATCGGCGTCGACACCGGCGGATCCAACGTCCAGTTCGCCGTAGATCCGAAGACCGGCGAGATGGTGGTCATCGAAATGAACCCGCGGGTGTCGAGAAGCTCGGCCCTGGCCAGCAAGGCCACCGGCTTTCCCATCGCCAAGATCGCCGCCAAGCTGGCGGTGGGATTTACCTTAGACGAGATCGCCAACGACATCACCGGCGAGACACGGGCGTCTTTCGAGCCCACCCTCGATTACTGCGTGGTCAAGATCCCCCGATGGACATTTGAAAAATTCCCGGAGACCGAAGATTTGCTGACCACGTCCATGAAGTCGGTGGGAGAGACCATGGCCATCGGCCGCACTTTCAAAGAAGCCCTGCAAAAGGGGCTTCGCTCCCTGGAGATCGGCCGCCACGGTTTGGGGGCCGACGGCAAGGACTTTGCCGACACAGACGGCCGGCCGCCGACGGCCGGGGAAATCGAAAAAAAGCTGGCCATTCCCAATTCCCAGCGGATCTTTTACCTGCGCCACGCTCTTCAGGCGGGGATGACCGTCGAACAGATCCACAAATTGACCGGCATCGACCCCTGGTTTCTTTTCCAGATCCGCCAGATCGTGGAAATGGAGGAGCAAATTGCCGGAGCCGATACCCTCGCTCCATCCCTGCTGCAATCGGCCAAGTCCAAAGGGTTTTCCGATGTGCAGATCGCTCAGCTGACCGGTTCGACCGGGGATACGGTGGCCCGGAAGCGAAAATCTTCCGGCATCCGGCCGGTCTACAAACTGGTCGACACCTGCGCGGCAGAGTTCAAGGCAGCCACCCCTTATTATTACAGCACCTACGAGACCGAATGCGAAGCGCGGGTCTCGGACCGGAAAAAGGTCATGATCCTGGGCGGCGGTCCGAACCGGATCGGCCAGGGAATCGAATTCGACTACTGCTGCGTTCACGCCTCCTTTGCCCTCAGAGAAGAAGGGGTGGAAAGCATCATGGTCAACAGCAACCCGGAAACGGTCAGCACCGACTACGACACCTCCGACAAACTCTACTTCGAGCCGCTGACCAAAGAAGACGTCCTTCACATCGTGGAAAAGGAGCGGCCCGACGGGGTGATCGTCCAGTTCGGCGGCCAGACCCCCCTGAACCTGTCCACCCCCCTGGCTCGGGCCGGGGTGCCGATTCTCGGCACCCATCCGGACAGCATCGACCGCGCAGAGGACCGCAAGCGGTTTCAGGCCATGCTCAACAAGGTCGGACTGGTACAGCCGGCCAACGGCATCGCCATGACCGTGGACGAAGCCCGGTCCGTCGCCGAAAAGATCGGCTATCCGCTGATCGTCCGGCCCTCCTTCGTCCTCGGCGGCCGGGCCATGAAAATCGTCTACCATGAAAAAGAGCTTACAAACTTCGCCCGTTTGGCGATCGCGGCTTCGGACAAGCATCCGGTCCTGATCGACAAGTTTCTGGAAGAGGCGGTCGAAGTCGATGTGGACGCCATCAGCGACGGTGAAACCACGGTGATCGGCGGGATCATGGAACACATCGAGGCCGCCGGGGTGCATTCGGGCGATTCGGCCTGTGTCCTGCCTCCCCAAAGCATCGATCCGGCCATGATCGAGCAGATCGCCGCCGCTACCCGGGCCATGGCCGCCGAGCTCAAGGTCGTAGGGTTGATGAACGTCCAGTACGCCATCAAGGACCGGCAGCTTTTCGTGTTGGAAGTCAATCCCCGGGCCTCCCGGACAGTTCCCTTCGTGAGCAAGGCAACCGGTGTTCCCCTGGCCAAAATCGCCACCAAGGTCATGCTCGGAAAACGCCTGAAGGATCTGGGTCTCACCGGAGCGATGGCGCCCCGGCATGTTTCGGTCAAGGAAGCAGTGCTTCCGTTCAACCGGTTTCCGGACGTCGACACCCTGCTCGGACCGGAGATGAAATCCACCGGAGAAGTCATGGGCATCGATGAAAAGTTCGGGGCCGCCTATGCCAAGGCCCAGCTCGGGGCAGGCCAGCGGCTCACCGTGGCAGGAACCGTTTTTATCAGCGTCCAGGACAGCGACAAGACGGCGATCCTGCCCGCGGCCGATAAATTTTCCGACATCGGCTTTTCCATCGTCGCCACCCGGGGCACCTCCGACTTCTTAAAGGAGCACGGCATCGCCAACCAGCCCATCAACAAAGTGAGCCTGGGGCGGCCCCACGTGGTCGACGCCATCAAAAACGGGGAAATCGACCTGGTGGTCAACACCGGAACCGGGGAAGAACCCCGCCAGGACGGATATATGATCCGCCGCTCGGCGTTGAAATTCAATATTCCCTATGTGACGACCGTAGCCGGCGCAACCGCCATGGCACGGGGCATCGCCGCCCTGAAACAGGGGGTGCTGACAGTGAAAAGCCTTCAAGAATACCACGGATAGGAAGCCATGGAACCGAAGCCTCCACTCCAAGAATTTTTTCACGAAGACAAACCCCGGGAAGCCTGCGGCCTTTTCGCCGTTCACGGCCATCCGGACGCGGCACGGATCACGTACTTCGGTCTGTACGCCCTGCAGCACCGGGGCCAGGAAAGCGCCGGCATCGCGGTCAGCCGGGATCGCACCATCGTGGACCACAAGGGGATGGGTCTTGTGCCGGAGGTGTTCGACGTCGAACACATGAAGGAGCTTGCCGGTGTCAACGCCATCGGCCATGTGCGCTACTCCACCACGGGAAGCTCCATTTTAACCAATGCCCAGCCTTTCGTGGTTCATCATCGCAACAAGTCCTACGCCCTCGCCCACAACGGCAATTTGGTCAACGCCCACACCCTGAAACGAGAACTGGAAGAATCCGGCTCCATTTTTCAGACCACCATGGACAGCGAGGTATTTCTCCACTATTTTGTAAAGAGCCTGAAGCTGGGCTTTGAAGAGGCCCTGGTCGAAACGGTGAAAAACGTCGTCGGGGCATACAGCTTCGTGATGATGACCAGCCGGGGGGAGATCGTCGGAATCAAGGATCCTTATGGATTCCGGCCCCTGTGCCTTGGCAAGCTCAACGGCAACTACGTGCTCGCATCGGAAACCTGTGCGTTGGACCTGATCCAGGCCGAGTTCGTTCGGGAAATCGACCCCGGAGAGATCGTGATCATCGACGACAGCGGCATCCGGAGCATCCGGACGCCGGTTCCGGCCTGCAGCGCCTTTTGCATCTTCGAGTTTATTTATTTCGCGCGGCCGGACAGCAACATATACGGGAAAAACGTCTACGCCGTGCGCAAGGCCCACGGCCGGAGGCTGGCCATAGAAGCGTCGGTGAAGGCGGACCTGGTGATGCCGTTTCCGGATTCAGGCACCTACGCAGCCCTGGGATACAGCGAGCAATCCAAGATCCCCTTTGAAATGGGCATGATCCGAAACCATTACGTGGGCCGCACCTTCATCCAGCCGTCCCAGAGCATGCGGGACTTCAGCGTCCGGGTGAAGCTCAACCCGATCCGGGATCTGCTCAAGGGAAAGGATATCATCATCATCGAAGACTCGATCATCCGGGGAACCACCGCAAAGACGCGGGTTCGAGCCCTGCGCGAGCTCGGGGTCAAACGCGTCCACATGCGGGTGGCCGGGCCGCCGCACCGGTTTGCCTGCCACTATGGCATCGACTTTTCCACCCGCGGAGAGCTGATCGCATATGAAAAATCCGAAAAGGAACTTGGCGATCTGCTGGGCCTCGATTCTTTGTCCTACCTGAGCCTGGAGGGCCTGCTGGAAGCGATGGAAATAACGGCCCCGGAGCAGACCTTCTGCAAGGCTTGCTTTGACGGGTGCTATCCGGTAGAGTTCGATCAGTTTCTCTCCAAAAACTGCCTGGAAAGGAGTTAGAGATGCTCGAATCCAAGTATCTCAAAGACGATATCCAGAACATCCAAAAATTGATGACGATTCCGGCGCTTCGCAACTTCGAGACCAAGAACCTGGGAAAGCTCCTGCGGCTGAGCAAGATCCGCCGCTACGACGACGGCGAGGCGATCATCAAGGAAGGAGACCGGGACAAGTGGCTCTATTTTCTTCTCGCCGGCAAGATCCGCATCGAGAAGGGCGGCATGGAAATCGCCACCAGCGACAAGACCGGTGAAATGTTCGGAGAAATGCGGCTCATCGACAATTTGAGCCGCTCGGCCTCGGTCTTTGCCGTCGGCCCGACTACGGTACTGGCCATGGATACCACCGGCGGGGCCGGCCGGTCCGGTTTGGAAGACGAGCGGGCGGAGTTTTTGGTACTCCTGTACCGGATGTTCGCCGAATACGTCTCTACCCGCCTCCGGCTGACCAACGACGAGTTGATCGCGGCAAAGAAGCGGCTGGGAGAACTTTGAACCGCTCCCGCCGAAGAACGGCGGGAGCGGTTCAAAGTTCAAGGTTCAAAAACGATGAAATCGTACAAAGCCGAAAAGGCCCCCTCTCCCTTGATGGGAGAGGGTTGGGGTGAG
>CAYPFH010000279.1:0-5661 GCA_964409825.1 uncultured Desulfobacterales bacterium
TGCACAAATGCCGGCCACGACGGAGCGTGGCCCTCCAACCTCCAAAACCCAAGGCGGGGATAGGTCGGTTTTTGCCGCCGACTTCGACCGAAGTTTCATACCCCGATGAATCCCCCATCAAAATAAAAATTCCGCCATGCGCCCAGCATGGCGGAATTTTTATTTTGCGAGCTTGCGCAGGACGTAGGGTAGGATTCCCCCGTGCCGGAAGTAGTCCACGTCGATCTCCGTGTCGAGACGGCAGACCGCATCGAAGTCGACCCCGGTGCCGTCGGCTCTGACGGCGGCCACTTTGACCGTCTTTCTCGGGCTCATCTCCTCCAGCCCGCTGATGGTGTAAATCTCGGAGCCGTCAAGCCCGAGGCTTTCCACCGAAGCGCCCCCGGCAAAGACCAGGGGCAAAACGCCCATGCCAACAAGGTTGCTCCGGTGAATCCGCTCGTAGGATTCGGCGATCACGGCCCTCACCCCCAAAAGCCGGGTTCCTTTGGCGGCCCAGTCTCGGGATGACCCGGTACCGTACTCCTTTCCTCCCAGCACCACCAGGGGGACCCCTTCGTCCATGTAGGCCATGGCCGCGTCGAAAACGAACTTCTCTTCGTTTTCGGGAATTTTTTGCGTGTAGCTGCCCTCCTTGGGAGCGACCATCCGGTTCTTGATGCGGATGTTGCCGAAGGTGCCGCGCATCATCACTTCATGGTTGCCCCTCCGGGAACCGTAAGAATTGAAGTCGTTCTTTTCGACCCCCTTGTCGATAAGGTAGCGGCCGGCCGGGTAGCTTTCCGGAATGGCGCCGGCCGGAGAGATGTGGTCGGTGGTTACCGAGTCGCCGAGCACCAGAAGGGCGCGTGCTTCTTTTATGTCCCCGGGAGGGGAAAAGGAAAGGTCGAAGCCCTCGAAGTAGGGCGGGTTCTTGATGTAGGTGGAGTCCTCCTTCCAGGCAAAGGTCGTGCTTTTGCCGGCTGCCAGTTCCCGCCAGAATTCATCCCCGTCGAAGATTCGGCCGTACTCTTTTGCGTAATACTCCTCCTTGACGTGGGCCTTGACCGCCTGATCGATCTCTTCATAGGCGGGCCAGATGTCGTCCAGGTAGACCGGCTTGCCGTTTGGGGTAAAACCCAGCGGCTCGAAGCTCAAGTCGATGTCGATTCGCCCGGCCAGGGCAAAGGCCACCACCAGCATCGGAGAGGCGAGAAAATTGGCCTTGACGCTCTGGTGGATTCGGGCTTCGAAGTTCCGGTTTCCCGACAGAATCGCGGCCACAGTGAGGTCGTTTTCTTCGATCGCCTTTTCGATTTCCAAAAGCAGGGGGCCGCTGTTGCCGATGCAGGTGGTGCAGCCGAAGGCGGCCAGGTGGAACCCCACCGCCTCCAGGTAGGGCAGCAGGTCGGCGTCTTGCAGGTAGTCGATGACCACCTTGGAGCCGGGAGCAAGAGAGGTTTTTACCGTCGGCGGCACCCGCAGGCCATGCCGCACGGCATTTTTCGCCAGCAGACCGGCGCCGAGCATGACATAGGGGTTTGAGGTGTTGGTACAGGAGGTGATGGCGGCGATCCCGATGCTGCCATCGCCGATCACTTCCTTTTTCCCGTTTACCGTGACCGGCACTTCCCTCTGTCCGGCCGGCCGGCAGGAAGCGGACCTGACCATATTTGAGCCGGACTCGTCGAGAAACTTGGACATGTGGGCAATGTCGGTGTCCCGGTCGTACTCGCAGCCCAGGATGTCGGCGAAGCTCTTTTTGAGTCCATCGATGGCGATCCGGTCCTGGGGGCGTGCCGGGCCCGCCAGAGAGGGGGTCACCGCAGAAAGATCGAGTTCCAGCACCTGGGTGTATTCGGGGTCGGCCTCTCCGGTATAGAACAGGCCCAGCTCCCGGGCCACGATGTCGACGATGTCGGCCTCCGCCCCCCGGTGGGTCATCCGAAGGTAGGACAAGGTTTGTTCGTCCACGGGGAAAAAGCCCATGGTGGCCCCGTATTCCGGGGCCATATTGGCGATGGTGGCCCGGTCCGGAACGCCGAGCTTCTTCATTCCCGGTCCGAAAAACTCGACGAACTTTTCAACCACCTTGTGCTGCCGGAGCAGTTCGGTGACCGTCAACACCAGGTCGGTGGCCGTGGTCCCCTCCGGGAGGCTTCCGGTCATCTTGAGGCCGATCACCTCCGGTATCGACATATAGTAGGGCTGGCCGAGCATCACCGCTTCTGCCTCGATGCCCCCCACCCCCCACCCCATGATCCCGATGCCGTTGATCATGGTCGTATGCGAATCGGTGCCCACCAGGGTGTCCGGATAGGCCGCGCTGTTCTCTTCGTCGGTGATGATCACCCGGCCCAGATACTCGAGGTTGACCTGGTGGCAGATGCCGGAGCTGGGGGGGACCACCTGGAAGTTGTCAAAACTTTTCTGGCCCCACTTGAGCAGTGTGTAGCGTTCCGCGTTTCGTTCGTACTCTTTGGCCACGTTGCCGGTCAGGGAGTCGGCCGTGCCGAAAAAGTCGACCTGCACCGAGTGGTCGACGACCAGATCCACTGGAATCAGGGGGTTGATTTTTCCCGGATCTGCTCCAAGGTCCTGGACCGCGTCCCGCATGGCCGCCAAGTCGACCACTGCCGGCACCCCGGTAAAATCCTGCATCAGCACGCGGGCCGGATGGAAGGGGATTTCCACCGGCTCGTCGTATTGTTTCTTCCAGCCGGCGATGTTTTTCAGGTCTTCTTCGGTGACGACCCTGCCGTCAAGTTTGCGGAGAAGATTTTCCACCAGAATCCGGATCGAGAACGGTAGCCGGCCGATGTCGGCAGCGCCTTCTTTTTCGAGCCGTCCGATGTCTGCGATGGTGTAGGATTTGCCCCCTGCCTCCACTTGTTTCATATACTTTTCTTTGTCCATCCTGTTCTCCCTTTGAGGAATCCCAATCAACCAAGCCTACATCAATCGGATCATCGCCTCGGCAAATTCCGAGCACTTGACCTCGGTGGCGCCCGCCATCTGGCGTGCCAAATCGTAAGTTACGGTCTGTTCCCCGATGGCCTTGACCAGACTCCGCCTCAGGGCTTCGGCGGCCTCGGTCCATGCGAGATGGTCGAGCATCATGGCCCCCGAAAGGATCAGCGAACCCGGGTTGACCTTGTCGAGGCCGGCGTACTTGGGGGCGGTGCCGTGGGTGGCCTCGAACACCGCCACGCCGTCTCCGATATTGGCGCCCGGAGCCATCCCCAGGCCCCCGGCCATGGCCGCCAATGAATCGGACATATAGTCTCCATTCAGGTTCGGCATGGCCAGCACCTCGTAATCGGCGGGCCGCAGAAGAATCTGCTGGAACATGGCGTCGGCGATCCGGTCCTTGATAAGGAGGCGGCCTTCGGGCAGGCTGCCGTCGTGTTCGGAATAAAGGTCGTCTTCGGTGATGGTCCGGCCGGAGAATTCTTCTTCTGCCAGCTCGTACCCCCACTTGCGGAAGGCCCCTTCCGTGTATTTCATGATATTTCCCTTGTGAACGAGGGTGACGCTTTTTCTGCCATGGTCCAGGGCGTATTGAACCGCTTTGCGAACGAGCCGGCGGCTGCCCGTTCTGCTGATCGGCTTGAGGCCGATTCCCGAGTCGGATCGAATGCGGGTGCCTTCTTCTTTCCGGACCAGGTCGATGAGCTTTTCGGCCATGGGAGAGCCGGCCTCCCACTCCAGGCCCATGTATACGTCTTCGGTGTTCTCGCGAAAGACCACCATGTCCACTTCATCGGGGCGGCTCATCGGGCTTGGAACGCCGCGGATATACTTGACGGGTCGGACACAGGCATACAGATCCAGTGCCTGGCGGAGCCGGACGTTCACGCTGCGAAATCCTTTTCCAACCGGCGTGGTCAGCGGCCCCTTGATCGCTACCCGATGGGTGCGAATGGCGTCCAGGGTCTCTTCCGGCAGCCAGCTTCCGATCTCGTTGAAGGCCTTTTCTCCGGCCAGTGCTTCCTTCCACACGAGCTTGCGGTGTTCGCCGTAGGCGGTTTTCACGGCGGCCTCCAACACCATCTTTGCGGCCTTCCAAATGTCCGGCCCGGTCCCGTCTCCTTCGATAAAGGGGATGATCGGACGATCCGGGACGGTGAGCTTGCCATTTTCCGAATAACCGATGATACCGTTCTGCTCCGCCATGTGGGCTCCTTTGAGTAATGTTTCGAAATGTAAGTGCACTGAAGCAAGCCAGAGACAGTTGGCGGCTTCCTGGACAATGTAAATGTCCAAACTCGAAGCACGAAATCCGAAATTCGAAACAAATTCGAATGATCAAAATTCAAAATCCGAAACAATAGCCCTGCTGGGCTTGCTCCTATATGAATCCGAAGTCGGGATGATGAGGCAATCCTGTTTTGGTCATTTGGTCATTTGAATTTTGGATTTGTTTCGAATTTCGTGCTTAATGTTGATGACCTCGCGAACGCGATTTCATCAGATGAACTGCTTCATGAGCTCATCGATGGCGTCGTCCACGTTGGACGGGGTGATGCCGAACTGACGGCAGGCCTGCTCTGCCCGCCGGCGCCGGTTGTCCAAAGAAAGGTCGTCGATCCTGGAAAACAGGCCGAGGCGGCGCCCTACCTGGTAGAGCATCTGCTCCTCGGGGTCGAGTTCAAGAAAACGGTCCAGGGCATCGAGCATCCCGGGCTTGTCTTCCGGCAGGCGGCCCTCTACCTCTTCGAACAGATTCAGGATATGGTCGCTGACGACGCGGCTGGTGATCCCCTCCAGCGCCTGAATAAAACGGCGGATTTCTGCAGCGGTTTCCAGGTCGGTCATCTTGATAAATTCCCCGGATGCGAGCTGCTCGGCCAGGGGCGATCCAGTGGGCACGGCCAGGGTCCTGAGGCGAATGAAGTCCGGGTCGATCCGGTTCAGGGCGTCGGCGGTTTCGACGGCGTGTTCTTCTGAAAGAACGCGGCCGCCCAGGCCGGGCATGACATATTCGGAAAGTTGGATGCCTGCGGCCTTGACCTTTTGTCCGGCCTTGACCTGGGTGGCCTTGTCGACTCCTTTTTTGACCTTTTTGAGCACCCGGTCGGAGCCGGATTCAAGACCGATGTGGATTCGGTTCAGCCCGGCGGAGGCCATGGCCGACAGATGGTCGTCGGAAATGCGGGCGACGGTGTGAGAGCGGGCGTAGGAAGTGATCCGCCGAACCCAGGGGAATCGTTTTTTCAGGTGCTCGAGGACCCGGATCAGGTCTTTCGGCGGCATGATCAGGCTGTTGGCATCCTGGAGAAACACCGAATCCATGCTTCCCATCGACCAGTGGCGTGCCGCCTGGGAGGCGGCCAAGTCGCCCCTGCCCCCGGAAGGCTCCGGCGAAAGGCGCCGGGGGTTTGTCGTCGGAGCGCCGCCGGCCTCCCTGCGAAGCGGTTCGACCCATTCGTGCACGGCGTCGATATCCCGGATCACATGCTCCACCGGGCGAAGGGAAAATAGGGAGCCCTTGTAGACCGGGCAAAAGGCGCACCGGTTCCAGGGGCAGTTCCGGGTCACCCGGATCAGCAGGCTTCTTGCCTCGCTCGGAGGGCGGATCGGGCCCTGTTCGAAGCCGTGGTATGGGGTGTCTTGTTTCATGGCAGCTCGTATGAAACTTCGCTCAAAGTCGGGGTTTTTTGTAGGGCACGGCGTCCCTGC
>CAYPFH010000280.1:0-5649 GCA_964409825.1 uncultured Desulfobacterales bacterium
ACGCCGGCAGCCGGCAGAGGGGAGGCGGGCACTGAAGCGTTGCCCATGGCCGCCTTTAGTCCGTCATTCCAACCGTTAGGTGGCGGGCGAGATGGGAAGTCCTTTGAACCAGGCTTTGCGGATCTCGTGGCGGGCTTCAAAGGATTCGATCCGGGGAAGGGAAGCGCCGTCCAGACCCGGGATTGCGATCAACGGGCGGATGTGCAGCAGTTTTCTTTCCAGGAACCAGGAACCGACCGACTCGGTAGTCTGGAGGATGCCCAAAAGGGTGTAGTCCGCCGGTGTGCTGTCGAGGAGGGCGATCATTTCCGGACTGCACCGAATGCTGTTCAGGAAAAGGTCGAGGGGATTTCGGGTCCAGCGGGTGTTGAACACAAGGTTGCTGATTTTTTTCGCAAAGCCTGCAAGCTGCCAGCGGGCGGCCCGGCGGTTGTTGATGACCGCTACGGCGGAAAAAACGATGATTTTTTTTCCCTCGGTGGCCACCTGCCGATTATAGCTCATGTAACGCAGGTTTTCGGTCTTCCGGGGCATGCCGCTTAAGATAAGCACCTCCCGGAACATCTCCACATCCGGGGTGATCGCCCTGTTCAATGCGGTGATGAGGTCTTCGACGAAATCGTAACTCACGGGGAAACGCCTTTCCTATCGAAGAACGGTCATGGGAACCGTGCTTTCTGCGGCCGACGGTTCTTTCTTCGCTTAGCAGATTCCGGCCGCCGGGTCAAAGAGACCGTTTTGCCGGGGGAATGCAAAGCCCTTTTTTCATGGTTTTTTCGACCATCTGCCGGAGGGCCTCGAAATCGTCTTCCTTTTTCGGCCGGGTGAGCCCGATGGGTGAATCGAAGCGGATGGTGACCCGCGAAAAAGGCTTGGGGATGAAAAACCGGTCCCAGCTGTTGAAAAACCAGGCCCGGTCGGCGGACACATAGACCGGGATGATCACGGCGCCGGTCATCAGCGCCAGCTGGATCGCTCCGGCCTTGACCCGTCCCATGGGCCCTTTGGGGCCGTCCACGACGTGGCCGGCCAGCCGGTATTTTCGAAGGTGGCGGATCATTTCTTTCAGGGCCGTTTTCCCGCCCACCGTGGAACTTCCCCGCACCGTGCGCCATCCGATTTGCCGCGCGACCCCTGCGATCAGCTCGCCGTCGGCACTTCGGCTGATCATTAACGCCGGATTAAGCCTGGCGTAGCGGCGGAAGGGGACGATCAAAGAGAAAAACTGCTGGTGCCAGGCACAGATCAGGACCCGTCCTCCGCTTTTCAGATGCTTACGCATGGGGGCTTCGTTTTCGAACACGAGACGCAGGGTAGCTGAATAACCCCGGACCATGTGGCCCAGAAGGCGGTGCACCATCGAAGCCCCGAACGCCTTGCGATAGATTTTTTTCATTTGGTTTTTTTTTAGACTGGGACAAAGTGGTTGTGGTAGTCTTCGTCTATTCTGTGATAAAGATTCGTTGCATTTTTCAGAACGATTTCATTGTAGGGAGATTTCCATGACAGACAAGGTTGTTAAAGACCAATGCGAAGACCCGACCCAGGAGCTGACGCTTCAGATCCCCTGCCGCCTTGTACGGCGGATCGAAAGTTATTCCGATCAGACAGGGGCGGACATCGCCCAGGTGGTCATCGAAGCCCTGGACGGTTTTCTGAGGGCCAACGCGAAAAAAGATCGATGAAGAATACAACATCGCTGCCGCGATGTTCGAAAGGAGGATATGACCAGCCCAGGACGCCTTTCTGCGGGTTTTAAACGATCCGAGTTTTGCGGTTCACAAGTTATGGCCCAGGCATTGCCGGAGGTCGTCAATGTACTAAGTGCTCGATGGCACGATTTCGGTGACGGTTCTCAGATCAAAGAAACCTCACCGACGAGACACAGAGGGCGCAGAGAAAACATTCACCCTCTTCTTTGCGCATCTTATGCGGCCTCAGCGCCTCGTCGGTGAAACCATCGTCGCCATAACTACGCCCACATGTACTAAGGCAGCGGCAAGGGGGAATCAAATCCCCCTCACCGCATCGATAAGAAGATAAAACACTTCGAACCGTCATTTTACACTTTTTTCAACGAAATGCCCGCCTTGGTCTTTCTGATCTGAAACGCATCGCCCTGTTTGAATCCCATCGCCTGAACCAGCGGCCCGGGAACGATCAGGCTGCCCCGTTTGTTGACCCTGATCTCGTTTTTGCCTTTGTCGGCGGACTTGGCCTTGGCTCCGGTCTTGATCTCAGGGGCCTTTCCTTCCTCCATTAACGCGTTTGTGTAGGCCACCTTGAGCTGGGTCGAATTTTTGAATCCGAATTTTTTCAATATTTCTTTTTGTTCGGTTCCGTTCTTGATCATTTCGATCAGTTTCTTTGCGTCAATCTTCTTTTTCCTGGGCATTGCCGCTCTCCTTTTCTTTTGGAATGAAACATTCGTTAAAGTTTCGTGAAAGAAACATAACATAAAGAAATCAAAGATCACAACTTATAATAACGGTTTTTAAATAATGCAAGCCAGTAAAATTGTAAAAGTCGTCAGAACTCTCCACCTTTGATGGTTGAGATGCACAAAGATCTGCGGTTTCTGGTCAGCCGACCTGTCTTTTTTTTGATGCTCTCTTGGCATATGAATTCAACAAATCTGTTTCGTCCGGGAATTTGTTTTCAAGACTATTATCGGAACGTAAATCGACTGAAATATAATCGCGCTTAGGATGGGTGCCGCCCGCGGCAGCGAAAACTTTCAAGTGATGCATCAGTACGGCAGCATTAAAAAAATACATGATTCACCCAGTTTTTCTTGGGCTTGGGGCATGCATAGTTTCATGCATACCGGTCAACGGATATTTAGGATGAAATCGAGGGTTTTCCCCGGCAAAGGAGCGACCATGAAGAGACTCGGGTTTGGTGCATTGATCTCTTTTTTTATGGTTCAGCCATGGCTGGCGGTTTTGGCCGCGACGCCGGAAACCGGAAATCGAGGGACCGCCCTGATCTTCAATGTCCGGGGCCCGATCGGGCCGGCGACTGTGGAATATGTTCGAAACGGATTTCAAACCGCCCGTGCCGGAAAGGCCGAAGTGATCGTTTTCGCCATGGATACCCCTGGAGGGCTGGCAAAAAGCATGCGATCCGTGATTCACGAGATCCTGGATTCTCCGGTGCCGGTGGTCGGATTCGTGTTTCCTTCCGGTTCGAGAGCCGCCAGTGCGGGAACCTACATTTTGTATGCGAGCCACATTGCGGCCATGGCGCCGGGAACCAATCTGGGGGCCGCCACCCCTGTCAAGATCGAAGGGGGGGGCCTGCCCCTTCCGGGCGGGGAAAAATCTCCCCCTGCCAATCCCGGGTCCATCGGTCCAGGTGTCGTTGGGGCAATCTGCCTGCTGCTCGGTTTTTATGCGCTGCACATTCTGCCGGTGAATTATGCCGGCCTGGGGCTGTTGCTGCTGGCCATCGCCCTGATGGTGGCCGAGGCGGAGCGGAACCGGCGGGCGAAGATCATCAACGCCGAAGGAGAAGAGCAGGCCGCAGACAAGCTCGTCGCCGCAGCAAAAAAGCTGGCCGCCGCCCCGGAGGCGATGCAGCTGCGGTATCTTTCGACCCTCTACGACATCAGCGACAACAAGGGATCGACGATTGTTTTCCCGTTTCCGATCGACATGGCCAAGATGCTCGTCTCGAAGCCGGAATCGCGGAGATAGACGACCCGGCATCGAGGTGTGGCGGGCCGGCACCCAGGGCTTGTAAAAAAAGAACGGGATCGGCCCATCCGGACGGCTTGATTCTGCAAAGGGCGCTTGGCCGCTTCAGACCATGCGACTTTGCCGAGTAGACGAGAACCAGGGCCAGCAAAAGGGAGATCGCCAGCTCCCGAAACGCCTCCTGCTGTTCTTCGAAGGCGCCGGCGACCGTCAGATCGAAATCGTGGAAACCTCCCTGGAAGTCGTCCGCCAGCAGCTCGAGGAAACCCAAGAGCTGATTGCCGTCGGCCGATTGGCCAGAGCCGAATTGGCGGCCGTTCAGGCCGAAGTCGCCGCAGGAGTTTCCTGTCTGGGTTTTGTAAACAGGTAATCGTTTCCTTGAACGGGATCGCCCAGGGCCTGAGAAACACAGGCTAATCCTTCAACGTCTTGTCCAGAAATTCGGTGAAGCGCTTCCAGGACTTTTTGTCCGCGTCCTCCCGGTAGCGGTCTCCCCCCCAGACGGTAAATGCATGCGGAGCCCCGCCATAGGTGATCATTTCGTGGGGCACGCCGGCAGCCTCCAGTTCATTGGCCAGAGCGGCGAACTGATCCATGGTGATCGCCGTATCGGCCGTTCCGTGCATCACCAGGATCTGGCCGCGGGTGATGCTGTAGCCCTGTCTTTCGGGGGTCTTCAGACCGCCGTGGAAGGTGGCAAAGCCCTTGACGTCGGCCCCGGATCGGGCCATTTCCAGCACCGCCGCTCCGCCGAAGCAGTAGCCCATCACCACGGCATTTCCCACGTTGGCGCCTCTGTTTTTAGCCCAATTCAGGGCCCCGACCATCAGCGCCCGCATTTTTCCCCGATCTTTGTATAGTTCTCCGGTATGCTGGCGCTTGTCTTTGACTTCGGTGGGCCGGACGCCGGCGCCGAACAGGTCGATGGCAAACACGGCATAGCCCAGTTCGGCCAGCATATCGGCGCGCTTGACCTCATAATCGGTCAGACCGTCCCAGTCGTGAATGAGCATCACGAAAGGCGCCTGATCAGAGGGGCTGACGTAATAGCCTTCATAAGCCTGGCCGTCGATCCGGTAGGTCACAGCGTTTCCCATGGCCCCGAAGGCGGCCGCAGGCAATGCCAAAAGCAAGAGTGCAAATATGATGTATTGTAATGGTTTCATCGTGGTCGCTCCTGTATGGGTGTGGAGGTTCAGAGGTTCAAGGGTTCAGAGGTTCGGAGGGTTCCGAGGGTCCAGCGTTCAGGGGTTTTGCCAGGTGCACGATTCATTCGGACGATTTTTTAAATCTTGAACCCATCCGACGCTGTGTCAAAATAATACACGGTGGGGCCATGTCGAGCGGCCGAGACGGCGTTGACATATTTATGCTTAATTAGCCGTCAGAACAGGCCGCCAAGGCCCTTTCACCTGAAATGGAGAACGGTGCATGGACGTTTGGTGAGGGGCGTCGATATCGCGGACCGGGACAGCGTCTATGAACGTATGGAAGGGCAATCTGTTGTATGACGCACAAATTGTTGCGGTTTGCAGGGAAAACGGGGTGAGTGATATCCTGAGTGAAGATCGGGATTTTTCAAGGTTCAGGGGGGTAAACCTGCATACGCTATAGCCCTGCCGGCCGCAGGCGGGGCTCGTATGAAACTTCATGTTCCCGGTTCGTCATGCTGGACTTGATCCGGCATCCAGGTTTTTGTGGATCCCGGGTCTCCGCTTCGCTTCGCCCGGGATGACGGGGTGGGAAGTTTCAGTATTGATCAAACTGACCGCCCCGGGGTCAGCGGCGGGGCTTATGTGAAACTTCGACCGAGGCTGGCGGCAATAACCGACCTATCCCTGCCTTGGGTTTTGGAGGTTGGAGGGCCACGCTCCGTCGTGGCCGGTATTTGTGCATCACCGGCAGAGGCTTCGGGGGAAGTTTCATTCTTGATCAAATCCCGTTCGAGAAC
>CAYPFH010000281.1:0-5630 GCA_964409825.1 uncultured Desulfobacterales bacterium
CTTGTCGAATCTGTCGAACCGCGGCTCTCCGCTTCGCTGCGGCCGGGATGACGGACCAAGAAGTTTCAGTCTTGATCAAACTGACCGCCCCGGCGGTGAGCGGCGAGGCTCATAAGGGGGCTCCGGGCTCCCCCCGTTTTGAATTTTGGTCATTCGTGCTTGTTTCGTGCTTCGTGCTTCGAATTTCGGATTTTTCCCTTCGCCTGCAAGGGCCTGGCCGGCCATACGTTTGCCGCTGGAAGGCCATATTGGGTACGCAGCGATTTGCTAGGCGGTGGGACGTAGCGTATGAAGCACGATCCGGTGAACCTGGCCGTCTCCCCGAAAGGACTTGATCCGCTTTTCCACGCGAAAGTCGGCCGGCATCGTGTCGATGAACTTTGAAATGCAGTCGTGGCGCAGGTTGTGGGCGAGGTGCACCGCGCCGTTCGGCTTCAAATACCGGTGAAACAAAGAGATCATCGGCGCAAAAAAACGCTCCCGGTAGACCACCTCCGAGCCGCAGATCACATCGAAGGCGCCCGTCAGGTCCGGATCGAGCCAGTCCAGCCGCCGCACGGTCACCGTATCTAGGCCGTTGTGGCCGGCGTTGAGCGACAGCAGCGCCAGTACGTCTTCGTCGAAGTCGGTCATCGTCACCTTATGTCCGCAGGCGGCCAGAAACAGCCCGGCCAACCCCATGCCCGCCCCGATTTCCAGCACGTCAGATCCCGGTTTCAGAGGGCGCCGCACCAGGTCGTCCGCCAGGACAAAGGACGCCTCCCAGAACTTGATCCAGAAGGGAAACTCGCTGATATAAGCGTTTCCTTTTTCGGCAAGCTCGGCTACGAAGCGGTCCCAGTTGCCGATGCCGTAGATCTCGAGCCGTTTTCCCCCCACGCCCACCGGTACCGGTTCCAGATCGAAGCGTTCCTGAATCGATGCGTTTTCCTGCGTCGGGTCCATAACGGTCTTGTATCATGCCGGACCGGACCGGACAAGTCTGCCCGCTTTCTCTTTCCAAATGGGCAAGATTCGCTGCGCGGTGCCTGAATTATTGATATCATAAACAGTCGCCTTGACAATTATCTAATATAAAAATATAAAATCATAAACTACTTAGACATTCGGCTTTCGGCTGCAGGGGCCGGAATCCAGTCCGTTTAATTGTGTAAAACGGGTTTCCATCATGCTCGGCAAAAGGAGGGGGAAATGAAAGGATTAAAAGACGTTCATCCGGGGGTTCTTGATCTCTTCGAACAACTCCAGCAGGGTAAGCTTTCCAGGCGGGAATTTATCCGATACGCGGCACTGCTGGGGCTGTCGGCGGCCGTCGCCGGCCAGATGGTCGGCATTCCGTGGCCGAAAAGCCTTTCGGCCGCAAACATCCGCCGCGGTGGGGTCATCCGGATCGCCACCAGCGTCCAGAAGGTCACCCACCCGGCCCAGTTTTCCTGGGTCGAGCCGACCAACATCCTGCGCCAGGTGGCCGAGTATCTCACCTATACCGACAAGAACAACATCACCCATCCCTATCTTCTCGAAAACTGGAAAGCCGGCGATGATCTCAAGACCTGGACCTTGAACCTGCGCGAGGGCATCAAGTTCAACAACGGAGACGAGCTGACTGCAGACGACGTGTTCTTTTCCATAAACCAGTGGCTCAACAAGGACGTCGGCTCTTCGATCCTGGGCATGATGGGCGCCTATCTCGATCCCAACGGCATCGAAAAAACCGGCTCCTACCAGGTCACGCTCCATTTGAAAAAGCCCGAAATCGCGGTTCCGGAGCACCTTTTCCACTACCCGGCGATGATCCTGAACCACCGCACCTTCGAAGGAGACTTCATCAAGGCGCCCCACGGCACCGGCCCCTACACCCTCGACGTGTACCGGGAAAGCGAACGGGCCGTGCTCAAGCGACGAGACGACTATTGGCAAAAGGGCGCGGACGGAAAATCCCTCCCCTACATGGACGGGATGGAATTTGTCGACATGGGAGACGAGATGTCGCCGCGGATCGCCGCGCTTCGGGCCGGAGAGATCGACATGATCGACCTGGCCACCACCGGCGGTACCGCCGCTTTCCAGGCGCTCAAAGACCACCGGGGGGTCCAGGTCAAGCCGATCGGAACCGCCCAGGCCCGGGTCATGAGAATGCGGGTCGACCTGAAGCCCTGGGACGACAACCGGGTCCGCATGGCCCTGAAGCTTTGCCAGCACCGGGAAAAGATCCTGGGTCTGGCCTACTTCGGCCAGGGGCTGCTGGCCCACGACTTTCACGTGGCGCCGGTGCATCCCGAGTACTGCGACAAACAGGTCCCCGAATACAACCCGCAAAAAGCCAAACAGCTTCTCAAGGAGGCCGGCTATCCAAACGGCCTGCAAGTCAATCTTGCCGTGGGAAGCGAGTGGACCGACGTGGTCCGCTACGGGGAGATTCTCAAGCAGGATGCCGCCCCGGCCGGCTTCAACGTCGTGCTAAAGACCATGCCCACCAGTCAGTACTGGGAGAAATGGACCGAGGTGGATTTGGGTGTCACCCCATGGACCCACCGTCCGCTGGGTACCATGGTGCTCAACCTGGCCTACGTCAATGATGCCGACGGCAACCCGGTCGCCTGGAACGAGACCAATTGGGCCGATCCGGAGTTTAGCCGCCTGCTCAACGAGGCCAACGGCACCCTCGATGTGGACCGGCGGCGGAAAATCTTCTGCAAGCTGGAGCAGATCCAGTGGGAACGGGGGTCCATCGGAATCGCCTGGTGGCAGAACAACTGGCAGATCGTCACCCGGCGCGTGAGAAATTCCGAACCTCATCCTACCGGCTACATGCTGTTCAACGAGGTCTGGCTATCCTGAACATCGCTGGCGCGATGTTCAGGATAAACAGGAAAACCCGAAAACAGCGTATCTTTTAAAAGGCGTTTGCTCCCTGGGGGATATGCAAAGGGGGGTTTCCACGCAGCTGCGGCTTGTAGCAAAGCGATCTGATCTAATTCGATCCGTTTTTCTCGTTCCGCACAGCGGAATTTTTATAAAATCGCGCCAGCGATTTTATCGGAAATGACCGATGGCCAAGTTTATCGTCAGGCGGTTTTTTCTGCTGCTGATCACCATGATCCTGGTGTCTGTGGCGGTGTTCATGATCACCGAGGCCTCCCCGGGAAACGTGGCCAAGAACGTGCTGGGGGCCTTTATCACGCCGGAGCAGGAAAAATCGTTTCTGGCCCAGATGGGCCTCGATAAGCCGGCCTACGTCCGCTACATTCACTGGCTGGTCGGCAGCGACTGGCTGGCCGAGCACAAGGTGGGCATGGAGCTGCGGCGCGTCACCACCGAAGACGGCTTCGTCGAGTGGTGGGCCGTTCGTTCCGACGGCGCCCTGGTCCGCTGGAAGCTCGAAGGCGACGACCTGATCGCCGTGGCCAGGCTGCCGAGCGTCGGCGCCGCCGCCGAATACACCAACAACGAGCGATGGGAGGCCAAGGAAGACGGAACCAGCGTGTTCTGGGGCGTGGACATGGCCAACCACGTGGTCAAATGGGAAAAGGGGGCGGGCACCGAAGTCTGGAATTTTGTCATCGGCACCGGCTGGATGAAGGCTTCGGGCGGGCCGGTGGAATACATCCCGCTGAAAAAAGGATTCATCCGGGGCGATCCGGGGGTGTCGCTTCGCACCGGCCGACCGGTGGCCAGCACGATTTTTACCCGGCTTAGAAACTCCGTGGTACTGGCCGGCATCGCCTTTGTCCTGGTGATGCCCGTCGCTCTGCTGCTGGGGATGATCGCCGGGCTCAAGGAAGGCTCCCTTCAGGATCGGGTCCTGTCCATCGGGGGCATGATGTTTTCGGTGATTCCCGAATTTGCCACCGGTATCTTTCTGATCCTGATCATGGCGGTCTGGCTCCAGATCGTCCCCGGGGCCACGGTGTTCGGAGATGCGGCCCCCTGGCAGCGGCTCGAAATGCTCGTTCTTCCGGTGCTCACCCTCACCTTGATCGAGCTTGGCTATATCCTCCGGATCACCCGGGCGTCCATGGTGGAAGTGATGAAGTCCGCCTATATCCGAACGGCCCAGCTCAAGGGTCTTCCCTACTGGCGGATCGTCTTCAAGCACGCGATTCGAAACGCCTTGATGGCTCCCATCACGGTGATCATGCTCCATGTCAACTGGCTCATGGGGGGCATCGTCATCGTCGAGGTCGTCTTCGGCTATCCGGGGCTGGGAAAATACCTGCTCGATTCGGCCATGTTCAAGGATATCAATGCGCTGGAAGCCGGCGCCATGATTTTGGTGCTGCTGGCCGTAGGCACCCAGCTGGTGGCCGACATCATCTACACGTTTTTGAATCCGAGGATCCGATACACCTGATAAAATCGCTCACGCGATTTTATAAAAATTTCGCGTTCCGCGAAACACATCGGAAAAACAAGCATGAATTTCGATTTCAGCGATCGAACATGATCTCAATCGAGGAGCTTTCATGACCGACGGTGAAAGTGCGGTTTCGACAAGCGGGGATGCTATCGACCCCATTCCCGAGTTGCAGCGGCGCAGCTTTTTCCAGCGCTGGTGGGAGGGGTTTTCGGTCATCTTCGCCTCCAAAACCGCCATGGTGGGCCTGTTTCTGGTGATGTTCTGGGTGTTCGTCGCCATATTCGCCCCCTTTCTGACCCCCTACACACCGCTCGAACAGGACTGGAAGTCGCCCAATATCGGACCGAGCGCAGAGCATCCCCTCGGCACCGACGAGCTGGGGCGCGATCTTTGGTCCCGTCTCATCTACGGGGCACGGGTGGTGCTCGTTGTTTTGCCCATATCCGAAGACCTCTGGATTCCCGGCGGAACCGCCATCTGGGGCGTGATCATCGCCCTGGTGGTGGGCACATCGCTCGGCCTGATCAGCGGCTACCACGGCGGCTGGATCGACGAAATCACGATGCGGCTGCTCGACGCCATGATGGCGGTGCCGATCATTTTGCTCTACCTGCTCATCATGGCGGCATTAGGCGCATCGGCCGTGAACGTGGTCATCGCCATGACCATCGTCGGGACCCCGGGCATCGCCCGGCTGGTCAGAAGCCTGACTCTGGACATCCGCACCCGGGAGTATATCCGCGCCGCCGAAACCCGGGGCGAAAGCTCCTGGCACATCATGTTCGTGGAAATCCTGCCCAACGCCCGGGGGCCGATCATCGTCGACGCCATGCTGCGGGTGGGATATGCGATCTTTGCCATGGGGACCCTCGGTTTTCTCGGGCTGGGCATTCCGCCGCCGTCTCCGGACTGGGGAAGCATGGTGGCCAAGGGCCGGGAGTTTATCCTGGCCGGCAGCCCATGGGCCGCGCTGTGGCCGTCGGTGGCCATCGCCTCTCTGGTGGTGGGCCTGAATCTGCTGGCAGACGGCCTTCGGGAAGAGTCGATGCGCTATCAATAATCACAGCGCTGCGCGCTGTGATTATTGATTGGCGGCGGCTGCGCCGCCGGAAAAAGTGCTCGGCTGGAACAAATCAATACCGGCATCAACGCCGATGCGGTAGCCAACGGCATTTTGTCAACTGGGATATGGTTTAAATCTACTTTTTATTTTTTCGGGGGGGGGCGGCACGCCCCCCCCGAAAAAATAAAAAGGGGGGGGCGATGGCTG
>CAYPFH010000282.1:0-5546 GCA_964409825.1 uncultured Desulfobacterales bacterium
AACCGGTCCACGGCTGTTTTCAAATCCATGACCTTGTCGGTGCTGGTATCCATTTTTTCCCTATCTTTTTTAATTTGGATTTTTTCTGGTTTCAGTCATTGGTCATTCGTCATTGGCCATTAGCCACTAAAAGCGGCTTCAAAATTCAGCAAGTTGCAATACCGTTCTCCAAAACTGCCGTGACCAATGACTGATAACTAATGACCAATGACCGTTTTTCAGCTTTGATACCCCATCACCTTCGAGATGTCCGACACCGCATTTCGAAGCGCGATGAGGCAGTGTTGGCGGTGTTCTTCGTTGCGAAAGCGTATCTCGGGGACCGCCAGGCTGACGGCGGCCAGAAGCACGCTGCGATGATTGAGGACCGGTGCGCTCAAAGAGCCGAGCCCGGGAATCGTCTCTGCCAGGCTGGCGGCATACCCCTGACTCCGGATCAGCTCCAGCTCTGCCCGAAGCCTTTGGCGGTCGGTGATCGTGTTTTCGGTAATCCTCGGCAGCGGGTCTTTGGCCAGAAAAAATTCGACAAATTCCGGCGGAGAAAAGGCCAGCAGGCACTTTGACGAAGCCCCTGCGTGCAGCGGAGACCGGCTGCCGATGGGCATGCTCGCTTTCAGGGCCTGGGCTGATTCGAGAGTGTCGATGCAAAGCCGCTGCGTGTTGTCGATGACGTTCAGGTGAACCGTTTCCCGGGTTCGGGAAAGCAACTGTTTCATGAACGGCACCGCAGCCCGCCCGACCGGCAGACCGCTTTGCAGGGTGTGCAAAAAACTGTAATACACGCTGCCGAGCCGGTAAAGGCGCGTCTCGGGGTCCTGGTCGACGAACCCGTGGGACCGAAGGGTCTGCAGGAGCCGCTGGACCGTCGCCGGACTGAACCCTAAGTGCCCGCTCAATTCTCTGACCCCCCACACCGGATGATCCGCCGTAAAGGCGCATAAAATCCGAAGGGCCTTTTCTACCGCATTGGCAGGGGATGGGGGCGCTTGTTTCATCATTCAAAACGCTGTTACATTTTTATACCGTTATGGGCCAATCCGAATCCGATGTCAAGCCATTGATTGGATACAAAGTAGCTACCAAGTCTCTTGACTATTTATACTGAACTGATATAGTTCACTGAATTTGTTTCAGTGAGTGAAGCATCGTTCTTTCAGATCGGCCGAAAAGATACGCGTTTCTTTATTTTTTTGCCGTCGCGCGGCAACCACAACGGAAGGAGGGTGTCATGAAGCGGATGCAAACGGTTTCCCTGACATTGACGGTTCTACTGTCGATTCTAATGCTGGTGGGCTGCGCCTCCATGGGCCCGCCGGGCAACGTCAGGGACGTGACTTGCAGTGCAAAAACCATTAGCTGGGACGTTGCCAAAGAAGCGCAGATTTCCAATTTCGCCTGCAGCCTTGGAAAGTTCGGGATGGATCCGTCCCTGATCTTCACCATGGACCTGACCAATGTCAGCGAGACGGCGCTTCGTTTCCGGGTGAACGTTTTTCTGGAAGATATGGACAAAGCCGCCGGCCACCTGGTTCCCCGCAAGGGCAAGCCCCCCTTGCTGAAACCGGGCCAGACCGTGGGCGTGAAGATTCCATTTATCAAGACAGAAACGATTTCAGACAAGGTTCTGGTCGTCGTCCGGACCATGGCTGAATAGGGACAACCAAACACGGCAGATCTTTTACGGAGCCCGGTAAGACGCCACCGTTTCGGTGGAAAGAATCGGAAGCAGGAAATCAAGGATCCATTCTTCAGATTTTGCATGTATTTACCATAAAGGAGGTATCGACAATGACACGCTTGAATCGGATCAGTCTGGTTGCAGCGTTGACCCTCGTGGTGTGCCTCGCCCTGGGCGGGCCCGCCCTGGCAAGAATCACATTCATCGGCATCGGCACCGGCGGCACCGGTGGAATCTACTACCCCTACGGAGGCGGCGTCGCGGAAATCTGGTCCAAGCACGTTCCGGGCGTGAAGGCGGTGGCCGAGGTCACCGGCGCCAGCGTGGAGAACGTCAAACTCGCCCACAAAGGCGAAACGGTCATCGGCGAAGTCATGGGCGATGTGGCCGAAGCCGGCTACAAGGGGCTGTCGAAGTTTCAGGGGAAAAAATACGACATCCTGGGCATGGCGATCATGTACCCGAACCTGCTGCAGGTCGTCACCTTAAAGAACAGCGGTATCACCGATATCACCCAGGTCAAGGGAAAGAACATCAGCACCGGCAGCCCGGGCAGCGGCACCAATTTCATGACCGAGGCGGTCCTAAAGTCTTTGGGCATCACCCCGGATTCTTACAGCGACAGCCGGCTTTCCTTTACCGAGAACGCCAACGCCCTTCGGGACGGCACCATCGAGGTCGGCTCCTGGTCGGTGGGCCCGGGAACCAGCTCGATCCTCGATCTGGCCACCACCCACGACATCCGGATCCTGGACTTCACTGAAGAGCAACGGGAGAAGATCCTCGCGGCCAACGACACCTACTCGGCCGTGGACCTTTCCGGAAAGGTCTATCCGGGCGTGGACGAACCGGTGCCGACCATCGGCGTATGGAACGTGATGATCGTCCAGGCCTCCCTTGACGAGGACCTGGTATACAAACTGGTCAAAGCATTGTACGAGCACCGGGACTATCTGGAAAAGATTCATCCATCGGCGGCGTATACCACCCCGGAAAACGCCGTGAAATACTCTCCGATCCCGCTTCACCCGGGGACGATCAAATATTTGAAGGAAGTCGGCATCGACGTGCCCCAGCGGCTCATGCCGTAGGAGAAAAACCCCATGACCAGGCCGGTGCGGCGAATCCTGATCGTCATTGCCGGCCTGGTTTTTTTTCTGACGGCCCTGGCCGCAGGGCTGTCCGGCGGAGGCCTCGAGCTGAGCGTGACACCGGTACGGGGCGGACCGCCCCTGCTGGTTCTCCCCCTGAAACCGGCCGAGCGTTTCACCCTCCACTATTTTCACTCGGTGGAAAACGCCCCGATCTGGGAAGAGCACAGCTTGGATGAAAACGGGCGGATCTATATTGAAGAAGAACGGTATCTCAAGTTCGGCGCCGGGATGGGAAAGATGCCCGGCGTTGGAACCATGGTTCGAAAGGGGCCCTACGAAGCCATCGAAAACATGCATATGCCGACAGGCGATTTCGTCCTCCGGGTGGGAAGCCCGGGTGTGGATCACACCGTGATCTGGCGAGGCACACGGACCAACCTCTCTGCTGTCGCACCCCACGAGGCGGTCCGTTTCTCGGCCCGGCCGGTGACCCGACTCTACCGGCTGTGGCGCACCCTCCTTCCTCACCCGGCGACGCCCGACGCCGGGAAGGATCGATGACCGACAAGCTGACTCCATCGGATACGAGGCACTCGGCCGCCGTGGCGTTCACCGCCCGCCTGATTGTGGTCGTGGCGATCTGCCTGAGCCTGTATCAGCTCTACACCGCCGGAATCGCCGCCCTGACGGCCCTGGTGCAGCGCTCCATCCATCTGGGGGCGATTCTGACGCTCACCTTTCTGCTCAAGCCGCCGTTCAGCGGCGCCCGGAAAGACCGGGTCAATATCTGGTTTCTCCTCGACTGGGTCTTGGTACTCCTTTCAGTTTACTGCACCTACTACATCTGCAGCAATCTGACGGAAATTTTCGAGCGGCAGGGAGACTGGCTGCAGGCCGACCTGATTGTCAGCGTCGTGGGCACCCTTCTGGTCATGGAGGCCTGCCGCCGGGTGATCGGGCTTTTCATGACCGGGATCTGCGTGGCGGCCATCGCCTATGCCATGTACGGGCCGTACATGCCGATGCTGATCATCCACAAGGGATACAGCATCGAACGGATCGCCACCACCCTGTGGCTGACCACCGAAGGCATTTTCGGGCTTCCGATCGGGGTGGCCGCCACCTTCGTCTACGTGTTTGTCCTGTTCGGCGCTTTTCTGGAGACGACCGGTGGGGGAAACTTTTTTATCGACCTGGCCTATTCACTGACCGGCCGTTTTTCCGGGGGACCGGCCAAAACTTCGGTGGTGGCCTCCGGCTTCATGGGATCGATCTCCGGCTCGGCGGTGGGTAACGTGGTGGCCACGGGTTCATTTACGATTCCGATGATGAAAAGGGTCGGTTACCGGCCCCACGTGGCCGGCGCTATCGAAGCGGCGGCCTCCACGGGGGGACAGCTCATGCCCCCCATCATGGGCGCCGGCGCTTTTCTCATGGCTGAATTTACCAATACCAGCTACCTGACGATCATCAAAATCGCGCTGCTGCCGGCCATCATGTACTACGTCACGGTGCTGTTCTTCGTCCATTTCGAGGCCCAGAAATTCGGCCTGAAGGGGCAGCCCAGGGAGAATCTCCCCCGGGCCTGGCCGGTGATCAAAAACGGCCTTCACTTCATCATTCCGGTAATCATTCTTATCTATGTGCTGGTCTCCAACTATTCTCCGATGATGGCCGGTTTTGTCGCCGTCATGAGCACCCTGGCCGCCAGCCTCGCCGCCGACAGCATCCGCTGGAGCCTGGGAAAACCCCTTCCGTGGGACAACGGTGCAGCGGTGCAGCGGGAACCGCTTTCGGGATTCGTCGTCAAAGAGATCCAAATCATACTGAAATCGCTGGAAAACGGTGCGCGCAACGCCATCATGGTGTCGGTGGCCTGCGCCGCGGCCGGCATCATCGTCGGAATGGTGACGCTGACCGGCATGGGCCTGAAGTTTTCGAGCCTGGTTCTGGACCTGAGCTTCGGCATCAAGGCCCTGGCGATTTTGCTCATCGGCGCCGCCTCCCTTGTGCTGGGGATGGGGCTGCCGGTGACCGCCAGCTACATTGTGCTGGCAACCCTGGCCGGACCGGCCCTCCTCGACATGGGCGTACCGCTGGTGGTTTCCCACATGATCGTCTTCTGGTACTCCCAGGATGCCAACGTGACGCCGCCGGTGTCGCTGGCCAGCTTCGCCGGCGCCGGGGTCGCCGGGGCCAACCCGATGCGGACGGCCTTTACCTCGTGGAAGCTGGCCAAGGGGCTGTATATCATCCCGATCATCATGGCCTACCGTCCTTTGCTCGGCGTCGGCGACACCTACGAGCTTTTCCATTGGAGCGTCTGGCTGACCATGGGAATCACCACCGCCGGTCTCATCGCCTTTGCCTCCGGCCTGGAACGGTATTTTTTGCGCAAGGCCACATGGGTCGAAACCGTGCTGTTCTGGCTGGCGGCAATCGGGCTGTTGTGGCCGGCCTATTGGGCCGATGCCGCCGGCATGGCTCTATTTGCGGCCGCCATATTGCTGCAATGGTTTACCGGCCGGCCGCGCGGCAGTATCGCGGCGCGATTGGACTCTTGACGCTATCCGTTTCATAATATAGTACAGCGTTTTATTTAAATGCGCCGGCGGGACATAAGCCCTTGACAACCCCGACCGGCCGTAGCTATATGGCAGCTACGCTTTTTATCGCTGTCGACCCGGCCAGCTTGTGTGAAACTTCGTGTTCCCGGTCCGTCATTCCGGACTTGACCCGGAATCCAGGTTTTTGTGGATCCCGGCTCGGAGTTT
>CAYPFH010000283.1:0-5543 GCA_964409825.1 uncultured Desulfobacterales bacterium
CACGACGGAGCGTGGCCCTCCAACCTCCAAAACCCAAGGCGGGGGCAGGTCGGTTATTGCCGCCGGCCTCGACCGAAGTTTCACATAAGATTTTCTCTGCGCCCTCGGCGCCGCTGCGGTGAAACCATCGTCACCCTCGCTGCAGCTCCAGATAGCCCTCCGGCAGCAGGCTGGTGGCCAGCATGACGCGGTTGATGTCCCGGTGCTCCGTCCAGGTCGGTGCCTTTCGGTTTTCCGGTTCGAGCCAGAAGGCTTCGATTCTCTCCCGCAGTTCGGCATAGGGTAAAAGCCGTTCAATCCTCCCCATGACCGCGGCATCGCCGACCGGCGACTCCTGATCCTCGCCGACGGCCTTGTCCATTTTCTCCAGGGCGTGCAGGCCGATCGCCATTCCCAGTTCGCGAAACGCCAGCCGGTCTGCAGCAGGCAGGGTCGTCAGGCGCCTGACCGGGGAGGCGGCCATCCCTTGGTGGGCCGCATCGAGCATGTCGTTCAGCAGGCCCACGGCCTGAAGGCGGCGCTTGATCATCAACTGAACGAGCCTGAACGCATCGCACAGAAGTCCGCCGATGCCGAGCGGATCGTCCGTGGTCCAGGTCATTTCCCGGCAGATCGCCGCCATTTCGGAAATTTCCCCATCGAGCGTCTTTGCCGGAAAATTGGCCCGTTCGGCCGCCGTCGATTGAAGCTGGGTGTAGGTGATCAGGCCGTCTAAGGGATCATGCTGCCCCATCGAGGGTACCAGCATGTAGGAAAGATCGATGCTCATCTTCCAGTACATCCGCTTAGAGCCGTCGGGCAGCCTGTGGACGAATCCGGCATGGGCGGCTTTGGCAAGGTCCACAGCCCATTCGTTGTAGACCGGATCTGCGGAAAAGCGGCTCAGCTGGTCCAGTGCGTGCATCCACTTGGTCAGGTAATGGTAATACTGCCCGTCCCGTTCCCATTCCAGGCGCTCATCGTAGGGTTCGCCGGGCTTTCGCTCATTGAGCGGCTTGCCGATCCTGAGCCCGCCCCGTGTCGGATGCCGGCGGCCCTCTTCTTCGGAAAGGCCGCTGATCCAGCCGCTTCGGGGGTCGTCGTCCCGGTGCCGAGCCAGGGTGAGATGAACCTGTTTGACCAGGTCAAGGGCCGATTGCCGCCAGTGTTCATCCCCGGTCCGCCGGAAAAGTCCGAGAAAGTTGCAGACGGCAAACGCATCCGTCCACAAGTACCGGCGCGCTGTCGTGCCCCCGGCGGAAAGTCCCGTGAAATCTGCAAAATCCGCCATGACCGCTTTGACCATATCGCCTGCCGGCATCGATCGACCTCCTGGAAAAGAGATGGGTTAGGCTTCCGATAGCAGCCCTTTGCAAATCACTCAACACCGTTTTCAGGGGTTGAAAAATCCTCGGCTTTTTTTTAAATCAAGATCCTGTTCGGTTCTACGGACACTTGGCTTCGATTTTTACGGTTGCAGGGGGAATCTTCCGCGGCCCTCCCTTTAAATTTATGAGCTTATCTGGCATCCTCCTGCTTCGGGACGCCGGAGGCCCATGGGTGTCGGATCGAGCTTCCTTGAGCTTCACAGATAACCGGATAAATTTCTTTTTGTTGACAAATCCGAAAGAAAATGGCCCACCACCTCATACTCGGCGAACTTGAAGACTTTCTCTCCGGAGAAGTCCTTCACGACACCCTGGACGAGCGCTACCGGCAGAAGATCGCCCGCGTCCTGTTGGAAGAAAAAGGGTATTCGACTTCCGACATCGATGCGCGGCGTAAGCTCTCCGTTCGCGCCGGCAGCCGAGCTGCGTCGGTCCCGATCGATTTTGCCGTTGTTCTGGAAGGGCGGATTTGCATGGTCGTCAGATTCGGCCCCGGCTCGCTTGTCACCCGCCACCGACCGTCTCTGGCCGCGGCCCGCTTGGCGGCCGGCGGCCAGGTCCCGGTGGTCGTGGTGACCAACGGCGAGACGGCAGACATTTTAGACGGGGTCTCCGGCAAACGCCTTGCCGAAGGACTCGACACCATCCCCGACAGGGATGCCCTTTTACAAATCGTCGCGGGCCGGCCGTTTGAACCGATCTCCGAGGAACGGGCGGAAATGGAGGCCAGGATCGTATATGCCTTCGAGGTTGACGGCGCCTGTCCCTGCGACGATACGGTCTGTCGAATCGGATAGGGCCCTGGGGCTTGATTTTTCCGGTTTTCGGCCTATTGTTGTCCTTTGATTGGTTATGCGGTTATCCAGAAAGATCCAGGGTGGCCGCCGGCTGGCTGCAACTGGAGTTTTATAGAGAACCGGTATCGGTTAATTGGTCGATTGGCTGACTGGTTCACTGGTTGTCTTGGATCGTCCCAGTCCGGTCCTGCTGCAGAAATGCCGAAACAGGGAGTGTTCAACCTTTTGACGAATCAACCAATCAACATACCGCCAGACAGCTGTATGAAAACAGAAGATCATCATAGTTTCATGGGAAAAGCGCTGGTCTTGGCCGAGCAGGCCTTTAATCGGGGCGATTTCCCGGTGGGATGCGTGGTGGTCAGCGGCGGCAGGATCATTGCCGGCGGGGCCAGAACCGGCTCGCGGCCTCCGCGGGCAAACGAGATAGACCACGCTGAAATGCTGGCACTAAGGCAACTGGCCGACCAAGCGCTCGCCCTTTCCGGGACCGAGGCGTCGATCTACTGCACCATGGAACCCTGCCTCATGTGCTACGGGGCGATCCTGCTTGCCGGGATCGAAAGAATCGTATACGGGTTCGAGGATGTCATGGGCGGAGCGACCCGCAGCAAATGGGAATCCTTTGCCCCGCTATACAGGGACAGCACCGTGCAGGTCGTTGAGGGGGTGAGGCGCAGCGAATGCCTCTCGCTTTTCCGGAGGTTTTTTCAGGATCCGCAAAATGCGTATTGGCAGGGAAGCGTTCTGGCCGACTACACCCTTTCCCAAAACGAAAAGAACGGCATCTGAAAGGCGCATCGAATATTTTTTTACTTGCATTTCATCAGCCGGTTGGATAAGGCAAAATGCGAATCGGCCTGCGCTTAACGGGAGGTGCTGCCGCCTTCCGGCGGCGCAGGCATCGAAATTCCTACTATCTGCGGCACCGCCTCCGGGCGGCATCCGCAACACAATCTGTCGAGGAGGTGTAAGCATAGCTAAACCGAAACAGACTCAGCGAACCCGGATCAACAAGGCAATCCATGCCAGAGAGATCAGGCTGATCGATCCGGAAGGAAACCAGGTCGGGATTGTGCCATTGGAAGAAGCCTTGGAAAAGGCTGCAGGATTCGGCCTTGATCTCGTGGAGATCTCCCCGAACGCCAAGCCGCCTGTCTGCAAGATCATGGACTACGGGCGCTACAAATACGAGCAGACGAAAAAGCAGCAGGAGGCAAAAAAAAAGCAGAGCACGACCCAGATCAAGGAGATCAAGGTCCGCCCCAAGACCGGAGACCATGACCTGCAGGTCAAGATCGGCCACATCAAACGATTTCTGGATAAAAAGGACAAGGTCAAGGTCACGGTGATGTTTCGGGGACGCGAGATCACCCTTTCAGATCTCGGCAGAGATGTGCTCGAACGGATCTACGAACAGACCGAGGACATGGCCGTCTTGGAGCAGCCCCCCAAATTTGAAGGGCGCACCATGGTGATGGTACTGGCTCCGAGGTGACGTTTGCCGGCAGAAATCGTTTCCCGCCGGCGGCAGCAGCATACCGTTCCGACTCGCTGTAGCTGTCATGCAGCGGAAAAAGGGCAGACAAAACCACTGATGAGGTGGCGTGTGCTGATCTTTTCCATGCTCACGCCACCGCTGTTTTTAGACCGCTCCGGCGGAACGCCCCGGAAAACGAAGTGAAAAATAGCGTAGTTGGGGTGGCGTTTCCCGGACCGGTGAACGCTCACCGCCCAGACGCCGAGGGTGCATAGAATATTCGCTACCCATTTCTCTGCGCAGCCTCAGCGCCTCGTGCGGTGAAACACCCTTCGCAACAACAGCGCCGACAGGCAATTAGGAGAAGTTCGATGCCGAAAATCAAGACGAACCGGGCCGCCGCCAAGCGGTTCAAAAAAACCGGAACCGGGAAATTCATGTACTCGAAATCCCATGGGAGCCACATCCTGACCAAAAAAACCCGCAAAAGAAAGCGCTCCCTGCGCAAAAAGAATGTGATTGACAAAACCAATGTCAGGGAGATAAGGCTGCTTCTCCCGAACGGGTAAATAAATCGCCGCAGCGGTTTGTATGTAAAGGAGCAAGACAGATGCGAGTAAAAAGAGGATTCAAGGCTAGACGGCGCCGAAAAAAGGTGTTGAAGCTGGCCCAAGGCTTTCGCGGAGGCCGTAGCAAGCTATTTAGAACAGCTGCAGATTCCGTGGACAAGGCACTGATGTATGCCTACCGGGACCGTAAGGCGCGGAAGCGGGATTTCCGGCGGCTGTGGATCGCCAGAATCAACGCCGGCGCCCGGATGAACGATCTTAGCTACAGCAAATTCATCCATGGGCTGAAGACGGCGGGCGTGACGCTGGATCGAAAGGTGTTGGCCGATCTGGCCGTTTCCGATCCGGCTGCATTTTCTCAGATCGCCAGCCTCGCCGCCCAGCAGGGATAGCACGCCCCGCGTCTTTTGCCGCCTGCCAGATCCGGTCCCGTGGGTGCGCCCCGGGATTCCAAACTGACACAGACCGTCGATTTTGGGGTCCCAGTCCGTCGAACACCGGGAACCGTCGGATCGCTGTGGGAAAAAAGAGAGTCGCTGTGGAATCATCCATCGAACAGATTCAGGAAGACGCGCTGGCAGAACTCGCGGCCGCCGCCGACCCGCAGACGGTCAAAGCCCTTTCCGTCCGCTATCTTGGAAGGAAAGGCCGGGTTACCCTGTTTCTGCGGAATATCTCGTCGCTTCCGGCGGAGGACCGCCCGGCCGCAGGCAAAAAGGCCAATCAGGTCAAAAAGACCCTCGAACGGGCCTTTGCCGATGCCGTCGAGGCCATGACCGCCGCCCCATCGAAGCAAGACCGGATCGATGTTTCCTTGCCCGGCCGCAATCCCCGGCCCGGGCATGTGCACCCGATCACCCAGATCGGCGATCGAATTTGTGAGATCTTTCTTCGCCTCGGGTTCGACGTGGCCGAAGGGCCGGAAGTGGAAAAGGACTGGTACAATTTCGAGGCGCTCAATTTTCCCAAGGACCACCCGGCCCGGGACATGCAGGACACGTTCTTTGTTTCCGAAGACATCGTCCTGCGGACCCACACCTCTCCGATCCAGGTCCGGATCATGGAAAAACAGCCGCCCCCGGTGAGGGTCGTTGCCCCGGGCAAGGTGTTTCGCTGCGATTCGGACCTGACTCACACCCCGATGTTTCACCAGGTCGAAGGGCTCCTTGTCGACGACCGCATCACCTTCGGGGACCTGAAAGGCGTGCTCACGACCTTCGTCCACGAGATGTTCGACGAACAGACGAGCCTGCGTTTCCGACCGAGCTTCTTTCCGTTCACCGAACCCAGCGCGGGAGTCGACATCCTATGTGTGATCTGTCGCGGAGAA
>CAYPFH010000284.1:0-5541 GCA_964409825.1 uncultured Desulfobacterales bacterium
CCGTTCACTACATCGGCAGAGGCTTCGGGGGAAGTTTCAGTATTGATCAAACTGGTCGCCGCGGCGGCTAGTGGTAAGGCTGTCATCCAAACGAAAAAAGCAGCGCCACTGGCGCTGCTTCTTTTTGACACAACCGATTTGATGATTCAACCGATAAGCCCCGACCCTCAACTATTGAGCTTTTCAATAGTCCCAATTTACGTAAGGCCGCGGCGCTGCCTTACGTAAATTGGGACTCTTCGGTGGAGCCCTTCATTGCCGAAGTGGAACTTCGGCCTGTGGTAACGGCTTCCATGAGGCGGTCAAAATAACCCGCACCGACAAACTTCTGGTGGGTGGTGGCCATGTACCCCTTTTCCTTGCCCCCGGCAAACTCCTCCTGCTGAAATTCGGCATAGGCAAGCATGCCCTCGTCGCGATAGCTCCGCGCCAGGTTGAACATCCCCAGGTTCAAGGCATGGAATCCTGCCAGGGTGACAAATTGGAACTTGTATCCCATGGCCGCCAGTTCCGTTTGAAACCTGCGGATGGATGCATCGTCCAGATGCGATTTCCAGTTAAACGACGGAGAGCAGTTGTAGCTGAGCAGCTTGTCCGGATATTCGGCACGGATCCCCTCTGCGAACTTCTTTGCCTGGTCAAGATCGGGCTTGGCGGTTTCGCACCAGACCATATCGGCATAGGGAGCATAGGCCAGGCCCCTGGCGATGGCCGCGTCCACCCCGCTTTGCATGTAAAAAAAACCCTCGGAGGTGCGCTCCGCACCGCTGATAAAGGGGCGGTCGCGCTCGTCGATGTCGCTGGTGAGCAGACGGGCGCCTTCCGCGTCGGTTCTTGCAATGAGAAGAGTCGGCACGCCGCAGACGTCTGCAGCCAGTCGTGCGGCAATCAGCTTGGTGATCGCCTCGGAGGTGGGCACCAGCACCTTTCCGCCCATGTGGCCGCATTTCTTGGCCGAAGCCAGCTGGTCTTCGAAGTGGACACCGGCGGCGCCTGCCTCGATCATCTGCTTCATGAGCTCGTAGGCATTTAACGGCCCCCCGAAGCCGGCTTCGGCATCGGCCACGATCGGGGCGAACCAGTACGGGCCGCCCTTTCTTCCGTCCAGAACCTGGATCTGATCGGCCCGGCGAAGGGCGTTGTTGATCCGGCGGACAACCATCGGCACGCTGTTTGACGGATACAGGCTCTGGTCGGGATACATCTCCCCGGCCAGGTTGGCATCGGCGGCCACCTGCCATCCGCTCAGGTAGATCGCCTTCAGCCCGGCCTCGACTTGCTGTACGGCCTGGTTGCCGGTCAGGGCTCCCAGGGCGGCGATATACGGCTCGGATTTGAGCAGATTCCACAGGCGCTTGGCCCCTGCCTTGGCAAACGTATATTCGATCTTCAGCGTGCCCCGGAGTTTGAGCACCTCCTCTGCACTGTATGGCCGGAGGATTCCCTTCCACCGCGCATCGGCGTCCCATTCGCCTCGAAGCTCCTGGGCTTCGTCCACATCGATTTCATGGCACTCCATCCTTTTGCAAAATTCCCTTGCCCGCTCTTCGAATGATTTTGCCATGGCCGTTTCCCCCTTTGACGTCGGTTGGTCTTGGATGGTTTGATATTCGGTCGGGTTGGCCGAAGGCCGGACTCCGAAGAATTCGTCGGATCCGACAGATCGGACCGATCGGCCGGATCGGACAAAAACCCGGCCCAACCGGCGAAACTGGCAACTGGCCAAACCGGCCAAACCCGCTACGGAAGGTGCTCATAAGCCCGAAGTGTCAAAAACTCTTCCAACTCGGGGGTGGCGATAATCTCGTCGAAGAAACCAGCCGCCTTTTTAAAATTTCCCTCTCCGAAGACCTTCCCGCCCACCGCGGTCCGGATTTTTTCCAGTTCCTGTTCCATGACTTTCCGGACCTGTTGCATTGTCACTTTTGAGCCGTCTTCCAGCACTCCTTTTTCGTGGTGAACCCACTGCCATACCTGAGTGCGTGAGATTTCTGCGGTCGCGGCGTCTTCCATGAGATGGTTGATCGGCACGCATCCATTGCCGCTGAGCCAATGGGCCATGTACTGAATTCCTACCGCGATATTGGTGCGAAGCCCCTGTTCGGTGATCGTTCCTGTGGGAAGTTTGAGCAAATCTTCGGCAGTGACGTTCACATCCTGACGGAGGCGGCCAACCTGATTCGGTTCAGGCATGGCCTTGTCGAATTCCTCCTTTGCCAAGGCCACTAGGCCCGGATGCGCCACCCAGGTGCCGTCATGTCCGTCTCCGGCCTCCCGGATCTTGTCTTGGCGGACCTTGCCAAGCGCTTCTTCATTTTTTCCGGGATCGTCTTTGATCGGGATCTGTGCAGCCATCCCGCCGATGGCGTGGGCGCCGCGGCGATGGCAGGTCCGGATGGCCAGAAGCGAGTATGAGTGCATGCAGTGCCGGGTCATGGTGATCTGCGCCCGATCGGGAAAGATGTAACCGGGTACGTTCTTGAATCGCTTGATGAAGCTGAAGATGTAGTCCCACCGGCCGCAATTGAGCCCGACGATGTGATCCTTGAGCTCATAGAGGATCTCATCCATCTGAAACGCAGCCGGCAGCGTCTCGATGAGCACCGTCGCCTTGATCGTTCCGCGCTCGATGCCGGCAAGCTCCTGGGCCTTTTTGAACACATCGTTCCATAGGCGGGCTTCTTTGTGACTCTCGATCTTGGGAAGATAAAAATACGGGCCCGTGCCCTGCTCGATCAAATTTTTGGCATTGTGGAAAAAATAGAGTCCAAAATCGAAAAGACTTGCCGACACCGGCCGGCCATCGACAAGCACATGTTTTTCAAGAAGATGCCAGCCCCGGGGTCGAACGATCAACACTGCGGTCTGCTCGTTGAGGCGGTAATCCTTTCCTTCCGGGGTTGTCAGGGAAATGGAGCGGTTTACGGCATCGACGAGGTTGACCTGGCCCTGGACCGTTGCTTCCCAGGTGGGTGAATGGGCGTCTTCGAAATCTGCCATGAAGGTGCTTGCCCCGGAGTTGAGGGCGTTGATGACCATCTTTCGCTCCACCGGGCCGGTGATTTCCACCCGCCGGTCCTGAAGGTCTCCCGGAACAGGGGCAATCCGCCACTCGTGCTCCCGAATGTCCCGGGTTTCGGAAAGAAAATCAAGCCGCCCGCCGTCGTCGATGGCCTCCTGGACCCAACGTCGGTCGTCGAAAACGGCTGTTCTCCGATCTTCGAACGCCCGGGCCAAAGAGGCGACGAATCCAAGGGCCTCGGGGGTCAGGATACGGCCAAATGCCTCGGAAACCGGGGCGAGCACTTTTACGCCGGGATCTGTCGTTTCGGCATCCATGAATGTCACCTCCTTTTTCCGATCCATGATCGGACAGACTTCGTTTGCGGCTGGAAAGCTTTTGCGGGAAAAAATCGAATCGGAGAAAGCCGGTAGAATGAAAGAAATCCTAAGCACGGGCAAACAGCATGTCAAGCAGCGCGTTTTCCTTGACGCCTGCCTGCTTGACGCGATCTGTGTCCCTGCCTATTATCGCTACATTTGCTTTTAAATATTGCTCAAATATGCATCGAAGTGCGAAGGACAGCTCCTGCAAAATGGATAAACGGACGCAGCAATTGAAAGAAGAGATGGTTGAGACGATCTTCGGAAATTATCTTTCCTACCGGAAGGCGTTCGACCGGATCACGCGGACTGCTCCGGACCGTTTTCGGCAACGGGACTGGAGCGGCGCCCACGCGGATGTAATCAGAAGAATCGAGGCATACAACAGCCGCGTGGAGCGGTGTGTGAAGGAGGCTTTGGCTCTTCTGGACGATGAAGGACTGCGGCCCAAGGCAGACCCGGCACTGAAACGGCGCTACCTGGAAAAGATCAGGCTCCGGGCCGATGAAGAACTGGCCAAGACGTTCTTCAATTCGGTCATCCGCCGGGTGCTGAATATCGTCGGAGTCGATCCAGCTGCCGAATTTGTGGATACTGACTTCCGGGAACCTTTACAGGCAGCTTCTGCGGGCAAAAGCACCCTCGCTTTCCCGATGAAAGAGACCATTTGCGAAACCCTGAAAGAAGTCATCGAACACTACCGCCGGGAGCTGTCTCTTTCGGATCCGGAGTGCGACGTCGAGCTGCTCTCTGCGGCCGTCAACACCAGAATCTCGACCCGTGCGGCCGGATCCCGCATCCAGGGGATCGAAACCCTGGAGCCCGTCTTTTACCACAACAAGGCAGCCTACATCATCGGCCGGATCCTTCTGGGGAAAACCGCCATCCCCCTGGTGCTGCCGATTTGCAGCGACCAGCGGGGAATCTGCGTCGATGCCGTGCTCATGACCGAGGTCGAGGTCAGCATTTTGTTCAGCTTCACCCGTACCTATTTCCGGGTGGAAGTGGAAACAGCCGCCCCTTCTTCCATTATCCGGTTTCTCAAAGAGCTTATGCCGAAAAAACCGGTTTCGGAGCTGTACACCGCCATCGGTTTTCACAAACACGGAAAAGCCGAGCTTTTTCGAGAGCTGCAGCGCCACCTGGCAGGGACAAAGGAAAAATTCCACCTTGCCCCCGGTGAACGGGGAATGGTCATGGCTGTTTTCACCATGCCCTCCTTTGACGTCGTGTTCAAGGTGATCCGGGACCGTTTCGAATACCCTAAGAGCACCAACCCCAGCCACGTCAGAGATCGATACGGGCTCGTTTTCCGCCACGACCGGGCCGGACGCCTGATGGAGGCCCAGGAGTTCGAACACCTCCAGATCGACAGGCGCCGGTTTTCCGAAGATCTCCTTTCGTTTCTGGGACGAAACGCAAGGCGGTATGTGAAGATCGAGTCGGATTGGGTGGAAATCCGCCACGTCTACACCGAGCGCCAGATCGTCCCTCTGGATGTCTATCTCCAGCAGGCGGCCGCCGGAGCGGCCCGGGAGGCGGTCCGCGACTACGGAAACGCCATCAAGGAACTGGCCTACACCAACATCTTTCCCGGGGATCTTTTCATGAAGAACTTCGGCGTGACGCGCCACGGGCGGGTCGTTTTCTACGACTACGACGAGCTTTGTCTGCTGACCGAGTGCCGCTTCCGAAGAATCCCCGAAGCCCGGGAGCCGGAGAGCGAAATCGCCCGAGGCCCTTGGTTTTTTGTGGATGAAAACGACGTCTTTCCCGAAGAGTTTCCTTCCTTTTTAGGATTGCCCGAACCGCTGACGGCCATTTTTGTAAAAGAGCACGGGGAGCTTTTCAGCGTCGATTTCTGGCGGCAGGTCCAGGCGGATCTGAAGGCGGGAAAGGTGTTCAACCTCTTTCCCTACCCGGAGTCATGCCGCCTGCCCCGCTTTCCGGCCAAACGGCGGGGCAGACCGCCCCGGGAAAGGCCGAGCACTCCGGTGTAATCGGTTAGTTTGGTAGAACGTGAAACTTCTCAGCACGTCGCCCCATGGTCTGGGTCTGCGCCCGGTCGCGCCTTTGCCGCAAGGTAAGATAGCGAGATACGGAAACCGGCGGGCTAAAAAATCCCAAGCACCAAATCACAAACAAATTCCAAAATCC
>CAYPFH010000285.1:0-5518 GCA_964409825.1 uncultured Desulfobacterales bacterium
TCAGGCTTAACTTCACCTTCTATCCCAACGCCCCAGGCTTGGCCTGGCGCGACTGCCCTCTGTCTTCCGTGTCCTGAGCGAGGTCCGGCCAAGTCAAAGGGTGTTTTCTGTCATCTTAATTGTTCTCATGTGAAACTTCGGTCGAAGTCGGGGTTCTGCGTAGGGCACGACCTGCGCATGTCCGGGCATAACCGGAGGCGAAGACGGAAGTCGTGCCGCATGGAACGGCACGGAGGCCGTTCCCTACAGAGGCAGAGGCTTCGAGGCAAAGTTTCATTCTTGATCAAACTGAACGCTGCGCGGTCATCGGTATGGCTGATATCCGATATCTGGTATTTTGCCTCCCAGCTTCCCAGCCTCCTGACATCCCAGCCTCCCAGCAACCGGAAGCGCTTTGCGCTTCCGGCCTAGCTGACGATCCAGACGGTGATGTCGGCGGCAAGCTCCAGCACCTTGCTACAGACCCGTCCCATGAAAAAATCTTCCTCCGGGTTCAGGCCTTGCCGGCCCAGGATGATGGTTCCGTATCCATTTTCCTTCGCTTCCTTGACCACACTTCCGGCACGGCTGGCGGCCCCGGTGACGATGCGGGTGGTGATCCGGCGGGGGGCAAACCCCGGGATGTCAGCTGCCCGATCCCTCCCATGAAACACTGCCCCATGGCGGTTTCGGCCTTTTCCATCCGCCTGCGGTTCATTTCCGCCAGAAATCGCCCGGTTTCATCGGACCGTCGGCACCCGGCGCCGGCGCCTGCCCGACCGCTTCCCGAATCACGTGGCACAGGCTGATTCTTTCGCAGTCCGGGCGGAGCATGCTGCAGGCATGATCCAGGGCGCGCAAAGCGCTCTTCTAGCAGTCCATGGCCACCAGGATTTTGCTACTTTCCGGCGGGCCGGCCACGATCCAGACCGGAAAATGCCGCAGGGTATTGGCAATCTTGGTGGACACGCTGCCGATGGGAAGCGATGAGAATCGATCGTTTTTTCATGGGCATCCTCCCCCGGTCCGTTGCTCTTTTTCAGGCACGCTCGCGGCACCGGCCGCGGCAGTCGACTTCGGCTGGAACCTCCGGTTCGGGTTCGAGGCGGTCACGGGGGTATTTCGCATCCAGCGCCGGCTCATTTTTCCGCCCCGGCTTGGAGGCATTCGACGATGAAATATCCGGGCTAGGCGTAGGCGCCTTGATACGGGTTGATGAGCAGAACCGGAACCGGCGACATCTTGGCCACCCGCTCGGCCACCGAACCGAAGACGACCCGGTCGATTCCTTTTCGCCCGTGGGTTCCCAGGATCAGCAGGTCGATGGCTTCTTCGCGGGTATATGCAATAATTTCTTCTACGATATCTCCACCGCGAACCGTTTTTTTGACCCGGGAAAAAGCCTTGAAGTGTCTTTCGGTGAATTCGGCCAGTTTGCGCTCGGCCCCCTCCATGATCTCTTTATGGAAACTGTCGATGGACGGATGCGGCACATAGATGCTGGCCATGTATTCGAACACCCGGGCCACGAACGTCAAATGGATCTCGGCGTCGAACTTGCGCGCCATCATCGCAACCGCCTCGGCGATCTTCGGGGACATCTCGGAAAGATCCACGGGAAACAGGATTTTGCTGAAATCTTTCATGGTCCGCTCCTTTTCGCGGCGCCGTTGCCGCAGCTGGATGCCTGCCGCAGGCAGCTTAGGCCGCCATCCATCTTCTGCACCCTCTTTTGGAACTTCACCATTGACAGTCGGTCTTCCCTGCAGGCAGCGCTCAATCGAGGGCGCCGTCGGGATGTTTTTTATCGACCTGCTCTTTCATCCAGTCGAACACGCCGCCGCCTTCCAGGGTTGCCGGCTCTTTTCCGGCAGCGATCCGCTCGAACCATTCCAGATCGGCGCGGCTCCGGATGCTGATGTTTGCTTCGACGAGCCGCAGCTCGTTTTTGACGATCCCGTAGAGAACCATGGGGCCGAAACCGAGCTCGCCGGCAGCCCCCTCGGCCACCCGACCGAAGACATCGAAATTGGCTATCTGAAAAGCCCGGGGGGCGGTCTGGTAATCGAGCAGTTCGGCAAACAGGCGAAGGCTGTCCCGGACCCCTTCCGTGTAGTCTTTTTCCAGGGATCGCTTTCCGTCGTCGGCTATTTTTGAAATGTCGGCTTCGGTAAAGGAAAGATCGAGTTGGTCGATCAGCAGGCCGCGAAGGCGCCCTAACGATTCCTCCCGCTTGCTGACGCGGATGTCGGTGTCCTTGAGGATCTTGACCGCATTTCGAATGCTGATCATCTCCTTGACCGTGGGGCTTCGCCGCATGGCGACGTCTTCTGCCGTGGAGTCGAAGATGGGAAGCTCGTTGTCGAGCACCAGGATGCGGGGGGGATTGTCCGGCTGGGGTTCGGCCAGAAAGTACAGGTCCAGGTCCCGCAACGCCTCATGGCGGAATCCGCCCTGTTCCAGGAGTTCTTTTACGATGCCTTTGTCGATCCGGCGGCCGCTTTCCGGCGGCCCCCACTGGGCCAGCACTCGGCGCACACTGTCTTCGATGGCGATTTTTTTTCGGAGATTTTCCGCAAAGCCCATAGCCTGCCTCCGTCGCAACGCCGTTGATGATGTTGGCCAACGATTCGCGGTGAGATACCGTTTCGAGAATATGCTAAAAAATACGGGTTTATGCACAAATTTAAGGTCAGTCTGAGGCCTGACCACATCCTTAAAATGGTACATAGTTCCGAAAAATTATCACAGCAAAGGATGCATGTAAATAACACGAGCCATGCCGGCCACGCGTCAGCTCGTCAACATAGGGATTGTAAAAATTCTTTTGGCCGTATTGCCGCATACGATCCGTCTAAACGGAGTTGATGGGGGACCTTCTCGATAAAAAAACAACTTTTAGAGCGCTTGATGTTAGGTATCCTTTGGGGCGAGTTCGTATACCGGCAGCAAATTATCCGTTGCTATCGGAACGTTATTTTGCCATGCGCTCTAAAAGAAAGGGCGGCTTATCCGGCCCGCCTTCGAACAAAAGAGCGGGAATTTGCAGCCGGTCGTCGAGGCGGCGGGACTTGATAGTTGAAACCTTCAAGGGTACGGCGTTCGATGGGGGTGCCGAGAAGTCGATCGATGGCCCACACCAGTTTTTTATCTTCACCGGTAATCAGCGTGAAGGCTTCGCCGGAGTTTTCCATCCTGCCCGTTCGTCCGATGCGGTGAATATAGGCTTCGGGGGTAGACGGTATATCGTAGTTGATGACGTGGGACACCTGTTGGACATCAATGCCCCGGGCGGCAATGTCGGTGGCCACCAGAATCTGGAAGGTGCCGTTGCGAAAGCCGTCGAGGGCGGCCTGCCGCCGTCCCTGGGAGAGGTTGCCCTGCAGGGATGCCGAACGAAACCCCTCTTTGAGCAGTATTTCTCCCAACCGCTTGGCCCGGTGCTTGGTGCGGGTGAAAACCAAAACCGGGCCGGTTTCCGTGCGGTGCAACAATTTCAGCAGCAGCGGCGTTTTCAGGTGTGCGGAAACCGGGTACAGGGCGTGTCGCACGGTTTTGGCGGGCGCGGCATTGCCCACCTGAACAGTCACCGGGTCCTGCAGGATTTCCTTGACCAGCTTCCGTATCTGGGCCGGCATGGTGGCCGAAAATAAAAGATTTTGCCGCCGCCCGGGCAGATGCTTCAAGATTCTGCGGATGTCGGGCAAAAAGCCCATATCGAACATCTGGTCGGCCTCGTCGAGTACCAGCACCTCGATTCCGGAAAGATCGACGGTCTTACGGCCAATGTGATCCAAGAGTCTGCCGGGGCAGGCCACGACGATGTCAACGCCTCGCCTGAAGGCCTGAATCTGGGGGTTGATCCCCACGCCGCCATAGACGGCCGCGGTTCTGAGCCCTGTTTTTCGGCCCAGCACCTTGGTGGCCTGTTCGATCTGCTCGGCCAGTTCGCGGGTGGGGGCGATGATCAGCGCACCCGGGCGTCTGCTCTGCCTCTTCAACAGCCGATGCAGGATCGGCAGGGCAAATACGGCGGTTTTGCCGGTGCCGGTCTGGGCCAGCCCCATGACGTCTCGCTGCTGCATGACCGGTGGAATCGCCTGGATTTGGATCGGAGTCGGCGCGGTAAAGCCCGCCGCTCGAACGCCCGCCTCAACAACGGGGTGAAAATGAAACGCTTCGAAATTCATTCATTCCTTCTTTCTGTGCTCCATAAAAAAAAGCCCCGGATCCATTCCGGGGCTCACGATATTTTCGATTTCATCCAGGAACACTAATTTTTCATGACAGTAACAGCTTAGCGGTCGCTTGTAAAGATAACTTTAACTCTCGGATTCAAAGGCACATCAATATGCCGTGATCCGCCATTACAGCGCTTCATTTTGAATCCGCACCGGGTTTCTGCTTTCACACGGCACTTTTGTCTGGCACAGCCCGCATCCCTTGCCCTCGAACCCATACTGCTCCTTGATGTATCCGCGGACCATTTCTCCCCGCATGTAGGCCTTGCATTTTTCCTTGTCATGGCCTTTTTCGCTGATGGCCCCCACCGGGCATCGTTCGATGCATTTGCCGCAGGTCCCCTTGGCGAAAAAGAGGCAATAGGCGTGATGGTCCGTATGCGGCCGGGGACTCGGCTGGATCCGGCACCGGGCCACCACCGAACCGGTGCGCATGGCCTTGCCCTTTTTCGTGATCAGACCGTCGCAGAGGCCGAATGTCCCCAATCCGGCGGCGTAGGCAGCGTGGCGTTCGGACCACTTCGATGCGTATCCGTACCGGGGCGATATCTCCCGGAACCAGAGCGGCGAAAGCATCGGGGCCACTGCCTGAATCCCCTTTTCATCGAGTCGGCGAACCACGTGGGCCCGCAATTTTTCGTTGACCTTTTCGCCGAACACCCGGGCCCGGGCCCAGCGTTCGGATGGAAACCGGTCCTGCTTGCGGTTGTCGGCCCGGGTCCGGGAGGTCTGGGGCAGGATCCAGCTGATCACGGTCAGTTCTTCGGCCTCGATGCAGCTTTCGGGAAAAGCCCGGCTGAAAATCTCCAAGGGGGTCCAGTGAAACGGCCCCACGTGGAATTTGTAGTCTTCAAAGATCGGATCGGCCCCCGCCGCAAATCCCACGAGCGGATTCTCGAAGGCCTTTTCCCCGGTCCGGTTCTGCAGGTTGTTTTCCGGACTGTTTTCAAGGAAGTCTTCGATCACGGATGCGATCCAGTCCGATTGCGGCAGGTCAACCATTGTCGCTCATCTCCCCGGCGCTTTGTACGCCGTCGTCTTCTGTAAAAAAATCAGAATCCCAAGCAGCAAAAATGAACTGCCCCGCCGCAAGCAGCGGGGTATCAAATACTTTTTATTTTTTTATATCGCCGCAAGCGGCGGGGAATTCAACCCTCATAGATTCAAACAAACACCAAGCACCAAATCACAATATTCAAAAAAGGATCAAAGCCTTTCTGGAGGTACTCTTATGGAACTTCACTATTTCATGTGCCCGTATCGTCATGCCGGACTTGATCCGGCATCCAGGCTTTTCT
>CAYPFH010000286.1:0-5489 GCA_964409825.1 uncultured Desulfobacterales bacterium
AGAAAAGCAGTTCTCTGCGTCCTCGGCGTCTCGGCGGTGAGTTTTTTTGATCTGAAATACGTCACCGAAATTATGCCATCGAGCACTAAGCCACCATCGCTTATCACCTATCACGCTTCATTTTGCAGGCATCTTAATGAAAAACGCCTTTTTCAAATGGCTGGCCGGAACCGATTTCGTCCGCAAGGCCATCGCCGACCGCGCCGATTTGAGCGCCTTCCGGCAGCCGCCGACGCTGCGGATCCTTGCCGGGGTGTTTGCCATCGCCTTTAGCTACGTCATCGGATGGCCGGCTGTCGGCGCCCTGGGAACCCTTTCGGTCTACTTCAAGGAGCCTCTGCTGGTGGCAATCGGCGGTCCGCTGGTTTACGGGCTTTCCCACCTGGTGTTTTTGCTGGGGATGTACCTGGCCGGCGCCGACTATACCCGGATTTTCCTGCGGTGGGCGGCCCGGGTTTCGGTGGAAAAGCATTTTCGCAGCGCCGAGGCCCGCCATCCCCGGTAGCCTGGAACCATTGTTCACGGCCGGCGGAATTGTTTGAAAAATTCCCAGACGATTTCCGCCGCATCGAATTTTTCGAGCCCTTTTCCTTCCGGCATCGTTTCCGTAAAGTGTTTTCCCGGCCATACGTGGCCCCATCCCTCGATCCGGTAGAGCACCACCGCAGTTTTTCCCTCCTCATCCGTCCATAGGATCTGATTCACCCGGCCGCCGTAGAGGCCGTTGTTTTCGATCCGCCGGGTGCACCGGTTTCGATCGATGAAGATCTGCAGTGACTCGGGCACCGGCATATAGGTCCGGCTCCCGCCCCTTGCCGGCGAACTGCCGCCGGAAAACGGGATGTAATCATCGACAAGACCGTGGATCGACAAAAGCGGCAGGGCGGCGGCCGGCACGGGGATCTGCCACGCCGGCGCGGTGTCCGACGCTTTTCCCCCGGCCGATGCCGCCAGCGGGGCGGCGGCGGCGAGCATGTCCCCCCGTTCGGCGGCAAACCGGTAGGTCAGCATCCCGCCGTTTGAAAAGCCGGTCATGTAGATGCGGGTCCGGTCAACCGGGAGGCGGCGGCACACCCGATCGACGGCTTCGGCCACGAAGCCCACGTCGTCCACCCCGTCGGCGGCGGCCTTGCCGCAGCAGTGGCCGGCGTTCCAGTGGGAGAGAAAACCGAACAGATTCATGCCCTGGGGGTAGAGGACGAAAAAATTTTCCCGGTCGGCCAGGCGGCTGAAGCCCGACGCCTTTTCCATGCCGGCGGCTGTGTCAAAGGCGCCGTGGATCACCACCACCAGCGGAAGGGGGCTTTTGCCGTCGAAGCCTGCGGGCACGTGGACATTGAACGCCCGGCGAAAGCCGCCGGCCCGGATGTCCAGCGTTTCCCGGTAGGCGCCGGGCGCGATCTTTCCAGAATCCGGAATCGCCCGGTGGCAGGCGGCCGTCAGTCCCCCTGCGGCAACCACCAGAAAACCGGTTAAAACAGATTGGATCCATCGGCGGCGGTCTGTTTTCATTACAAGGCCTGTATCCTGCTTCAACATTTCTGGCTAAAATTCTAAATTCTAACTTCTCAATTCTAAATTTTTTCCCGGATCCATTCCGGCGGGCTCAACCGGCCGCCGCTCACATCCTGCATGCGGACCCCTTCGGCCCGCTCCCGCAGCCGCCCGGCCTCGTCCGTGATGTCAACGGCAAAGACCAGCGTCTCCGGACCGATCCGGATCGGGACCGCGCGGATCGCATAGCGCTCTCCCCGTCGGGTGGGAAGGAGCACCCTTCGCCGTGCGATTGCGACAGGAAACGCCACGATGCCGGCGAACCGCTGGCCCCATGCACAGGCCGCGTGAAACGCCCCGTCCAGGAGAAACGAAGAACCCAGGAGTCTTCCCGGTTCCGGACGCTGTTTCGGGCAGACGGCCGCTGCGGACACCGCGTCCTTGAAAAGGTCGACGGCTTCGACCAGGGTTTGAAATCCCGGCCCGAAAGGGACCAGCTCCCGGTACAGCCGTTTTGCCGATACCTGAAAGCCGGCTTTTTTTGCCGGTTGCGGCCTATCGGCGGCGCCGGGCGCGGGCGCCGAACCCTGCACAAAGAGGGCCGAGGCATGGACCTTGTAGCGGGTGATCCCCGACCGGAGACAGACCTTGGAGAGAATCTCGGCGGCGATGTCGCCGGCTTTTTTTCTGCGCAGGTCGCACAGGACCGGAATTTCCATTGCGCCTTCGGCCACCGGCAAAAACCGCTCGAAACGGACGTCGGCCATGTGATCGACGGCTGCCTCCGGCCAGCGGGTGCGCACCGCTGCGGCCATGGTCTCCATCGCTTCCACCGCCGGGTAGATCGGCCGCTCTTCGAACCGGTGATCGAACAGGTCCGGCCGGACCGGGATCCCGATCGGCACCCGGATCGTGTCGGCTATCGCGGAAACTTTTCCCATATGCCGGCTGTTTTTTCATCCACTTCCACCGGGGTCCCGTTGGCATTGACGGCACAATGCCGGGTAAACCCCTTGCAGGCGATCTGCCCGGACGCCTCGTGGGTGATGACATAGTCGAACCGGAGCCGCACCCGTTCCAGCTCCGAGGGACGGGTGTAGATTGCCATGGAATCGTCATAGTACAGGGGGCGGTAATACTGGACCCCGACTTCGATGATCGGATATACGTATCCGCTTTGCTCGATTTCCCGGTAGGGATAGCCGACTTCGCGCATCAACGAAGCGCGGCCGTATTCGAAATAGCGAAGATAATTGGCGTGGTAGACCACCTGGGAACGGTCGGTGTCCGCGTAAAGCGTCCGCTGCCGGCAGCGGTGCCAGGTGCTGCCGCCGTTTTTGTCCCGGAAAAAGGGCTGTCCCTGCCCGGCAGGAAGCGGGACAAATGGTACTGGTTTCATGAAACTCCTTTAAAGACGATGCAGCAGTTGGTGCCGCCGAATCCGAAGGCATTGGAAAGAAAATGCTCGTAGCTGTGGCGCCGGACCTGGGTGGAAACGACGTCGACATCGGAGAATTTCGGGTCCGGTATGTGGTTGACCGTGGGCAGCACAATCCCCCGATTCATGGACTCGATTCCCAAGGCCGCCTCCACGGCGGCCGCAGCCCCTAAGCTGTGGCCGACCTGGGACTTGTTGGAGGTGATCGGAATACCGGCCAACCGGTCGCCGAAGACGGTCCGCAGGCACTCGATTTCGGTCTGGTCTCCCTTGGGGGTGGAGGTGCCGTGGGTGTTGACATGGCCGATGTCCGCCGCAGACAGCCCGGCGTCTTCGACGGCTTCGGTGATGGCCCGAACGATCGTCTCCGAATTGGGCAGGGTGAAGTGGTAGGCGTCGGAGGTCCAGCCGATTCCGGCCACCTCGGCCCGGGCCGCCAGGCCCCAGCGCGCCACCGCCTCTTCGGCGGCAAGCACCACTATCCCCGCCCCTTCGGCCAGCACGAACCCCCTCCGGTCGACGGAAAAGGGACGGGAGGCCTGGGTCGGATCCGTGTAGGCGCGGTCTTTTTCGCCGACGCTGATGGTGGCCAGCATGTTGGCAAAGCCCTGGATGATCTCCGGGATCAGGCAGGTCTCCGCTCCGCCGGCCAGGACGAAATCGCAGTCGCCGTCGCGGATCATCCGGGCGCCGATGCCGATGGCGTGGTTTCCCGATGCGCAGGCCCCCTGGGGGGAGAAGACCGGACCGGTAAAGCCCAGCAGCATGCCGGCCTTGCCCGACGGCACGTTCGCACACAGATTCGGCAGCAGATAGGGGCTGACCTTCAGCGGTCCTTTGTTGGCGTAGTTGTCGGCGGCGATGCGAAACGCGTCGGTGCCGTTGAGGGCGGATCCGATCAGGCATGCGGTCCGCGGGCCGGTTTCTGCGTCGATCGCAAGTCCGGCATGGGCCAGGGCCTCTTTGCATGCGGCCATGGTCAGGATCACGAAGGCCGCGTTCCAGTTGTAGGCTTCTCTTGGGGTGACAAAGTCGCAGCCGGCCGGATCCCAGTCCGGAATCTCGCCTACCACGCTGGCCCGGGGGTCTGCCTCGCATCGGGTCAGCCGGCGAAAGCCGGCCTCGCCGGCCGTGGCCCGCTTCCAGGTGCCGGCAAACGTTTTTCCCAGGGCGGTGGCCGCCCCGTAGCCGACGACAAAAACTCGGCGGTTTTGAGGCGCCTTCATCGGTCCATCCTTTTTAGCACCACACAGGCGTTTGCCCCCCCGAAGCCGAAGGCGTTTTTCAGCACGAAGGGCTGGTCCAGGGGTCGGGCCCCTTCTGCAGCGCAGTCGACGTCGATCTCCGGGTCTGGGCGGTAGTTGATGGTCGGAGGCAGGATGCCGCGGTCCATGGCTTCGACCGCGAAAATGGCCTCGATGGCGCTGGAGGCGCCCATGGCGTGGCCGATCATCGACTTGTTGGCCGTGATTGGGGGGATCCGGCTGCCGAAGACCGCCTGCAGCGCCTCGAATTCCACCCGGTCTCCGACCCTGGTCGATGCGGCATGGGCGTTTACCGATGCGATCTCCAAAGGCGAAATTCCCGCATGTTCAATGCTTTCGGCGATGCAGCGGGTCACGGTGGGAAGATGGGGCGCGACGTAGTGATGGGCATCGGAGGTCATGGCCCAGCCGGCGAGCGCGGTTCGGGCCTTGATACCATGGGCATCGGCGAATTCTTTGGCCGCCAGAATCACGGCCCCCGCGCCTTCGGAGACGATAAACCCCCGGCGATGGCTGGAAAAGGGACGGCTGGCTGCTGCCGGGGACGCCGGTCCGGCGCCGGGCTTGTCCTGGAACGCGCCGTTCATGGTGGCGAATCCGGCCACGATCGGCGCCACCAGGCAAAAATCGACGGCCCCGCAAATGGCCACATCGGCGCTGCCGTCGGCGATGAGCATGGCCCCGACGATCACGGACGTCACACCGGTGGCGCAGGCCGTGATGGTCGACAGGATCGGACCGGTGGCACCGGTGAGCATGGAGATCTTGCCCCCCACCATGTTGATGCAGGAGTTGGGGTTCGCATAGGGGGGCGGCAGTTTATGGTCGGCGATCATTCGGCGGTCTGCTTCGAGAACCGCATCCTGGCCGCCCACGGCCGAACTGAAGGTCACCGCGGTTTTGGCGGCCACCACCGGGTCGAGCTGGATGCCGCTGGCTAAAAGCGCGCGGTGAGCCACCAGCAGCGCATGGGGAAAAAGCGGGGACGGCCACAGAGCCATCTTGCGGGGACTCAGGAACGGAAAGGGGGCAGGGTCGAATTCCGGGACCTGGCCGGCGATTTTCACCGGAAAGGCGTCGTCGACGGTGAAGCGGGTCAGGGGGCCGATTCCGCTTTCGCCCGCACAGAGCCGCTTCCACTGGACCGCGAGCTCCGTCCCGAGCGGGGAGACGGCGTCGGTTCCTACGATCACGGCGTTTCTGGGGGAGGATTTCATCTTTAATCGCTATTGATTTGCAATTCGCAGAGCGCTTGGCCTGCGTGGTTCGACAGGTTCGACAAGCTCACTGCA
>CAYPFH010000287.1:0-5488 GCA_964409825.1 uncultured Desulfobacterales bacterium
TCGAAGGCCAGATGGAACTTCCCTTTCCCCGCCTGCTGTTTGGAGGAGGGAGGGCAAGGGCAATGCCCTCACAGAAGCTAACATAGGCGCCCTGCCCCCATTGTCAACCACCCCCGGTAATACTGCCCGCCAAACAGTGCGAAAACTTACCGCACCCAAAAAATATGGAATCATGGGTTGACATCCTTTCGGATGTATGCCTAAGAGTTGCCCTCTATTGGTAGTACCAATAACAAGAACAAAAGAGCCGTTCTAAGAAAAATAACAACAGTAATTTTTAAATTTATAATATATACAATTAATTAAAAAGATTTTGGTAGCGAATCCGTCAGCGAAAACTCTTTAAAGGTAGGGCCATTTAGGGGAAGATGAACGTAGAATCCATGTTCACGCCACCCAAGGCGGGCAGGGCCAGCGAAGATGTGGCCCTGCAAATCGAAGCGGCCATCGTGGATGGAAAGATCAACTCCGGCGATCGCCTTCCCAGCGAAAGAGAACTCCAGGCGACCTTCAAAACCGGTCGCGGGGTGATCCGGGAAGCGCTGCACGTCCTGAAACAGAAGGGTCTCATCGAAGTAAAAAAAGGGGCCAGGGGAGGATCGTTCGTCCGGAAGGTGAAAGCAACGGAGGTGAGCGATGCCCTGGCCCTGTTTTTGAAGCTGAACGAGATCCAGGCCGAGCACCTCATTGAATTTCGGGAAAGCATCGATCGCACCATCACCCTGCTGGCCATCGGGCGCGCCGACGAGGACGAAAAACGGCAGCTTTTGGAGGCGACCGAAAAACTCGAAGCCGCCCTGAAGGAGTCGAACCCGGACCTTGTGGCTGTCTGGGAGATGGACCGGGAGCTTAATCTGCAGCTTGCCAGGATGACCCGAAACCCTATTCTGGAACTGATCATGCTTGCAATGCAGATCGGCCTGAGTTCCTACGACCACGCGCTTTACGACGACGAGGACTACCGAAATCGGACCGCAGACAACTGGCGCAAAACGGCGCTGCACATCTCCCGGGGCGAGCCCACCAAGGCACTGGCCTACATCAGCTATCATTACCTGATGCTCCAGACATGTCTGGAGGAAAAAAACGGGGCGCCGGAACCGAAAAGCGCCGTATTCGAATAAGCCCGACTTGACGATTTTATGAAAATTGCCAGACCCAACCATAAATTCGATGGCTGAGACATACTTCATCAAGACGAATTTCGACCTGTGCACGGGATGCGGATTGTGCCAGCTGGCCTGCTCCGAACGCCTTCTGGGAGGATACAATCCCCACCGGGCGGCGATCCGGATCCGGCACCTGTCGGAAAATCTCTACCACTTCCCGGTGGTCTGCAATCATTGCCGGAACCCGTTCTGCGCCAACGTCTGTCCGACGGGGGCGATCTTTCGGGACACGGCAACCGGTGCCGTGCAGGTCGATTCAGAGGCCTGCACCGCATGCGGGCTGTGTCAGCGGTTCTGTCCCATCGGCATGATCCGGGTCGATCCGGATCTGAACGCCGCCGTCAAGTGCGACCTTTGCGCAGGCGAAGAACCCCGATGCGTCTCTGCCTGCCCGACGGGCGCCCTGATCAAGGTTACGGTAAAAAATGCAGCCGAAACGGAGGGTGTCCGATGAACGACGGATATATGGGCCGCTTTTTGTTCATCGACTTGAGCAGCCGCAGTGTTTCGCGGCCGCCGGTACCGGAGTGGCTGAAAACCGAATATATCGGCGGCAAGGGATTCGGGGCCAGACTGCTTACCGACCTGTGCCCGGCCGGCGCAGACCCTATGGGGCCCGACAATCCGCTGATGTTTCTCACAGGCCCGCTGACGAGCACCGCAGCGCCCAGTATGCGCGCCTGCATGGTCACGAAATCGCCCCTGACAGGCCTGTACCTGGATTCGTTCTTCGGCGGGCGGTTCGGCCCGGAAATCAAATACGCCGGCTACGACGGCATCGTCATCGTGGGATGTGCCGACACCCCGACCTATCTCTGGATCGGGCCCGAGGGGCGGGTGGCGTTTCGGGATGCGGCAGCCATCTGGGGGCAGAACGCCCTGGAGGCGAATCGAAGCGTAAAGCAGGATCTGCACGAACCCGAGGCCCAAGTGGTCACCATCGGCCAGGCAGGCGAAAACAGAGTTCTTTTTTCGCTGGTCACCTGCGAATACAACCGTCAGGCCGGCCGAGGGGGAGGCGGTGCAGTCATGGGGGCAAAAAACCTCAAGGCAGTGGCCGTCAAAGGAAAGCGCTTGGTCAAGGTGCACGCCCCCGAGACTTTTTCCGACGCCTGCCGCCGAAGCCGCAGCGAGCTCAGCACCAGCCAGGAGGTAGCCGCCCTTTCCCAATTCGGAACCAGCGCCGCCGTTTCTTTTTCCGCGGCCATCGGCAGCATCCCCTTTCGAAACTTTCAGCGCCAGGCGGACGAAGCCGCAGAGAAGCTCGGAGACACGGGCCAAAGCCGCCACCTCTTTCTGGCAAAAGCGGCCTGCTTCGGGTGCCCGATCCACTGCAGTCAGATGGGCGCCGTACGCACCGGGAAATTCGCCACTTTCGTCACCGACACGGTGGAATACGAATCTGCCGCAATGATGGGCGCCAACCTGGACATACACGACATTCGCGCCGTGGCCCACCTGGTCCGGCTCTGCGACGAATACGGCCTGGACACCATCAGCGCGGGAAATGTCATCGGGTTTGCCTTCGAGGCCGCTGAAAAGGGACTCATCGCCGCCCCGCCGGGCGTCGAACTCGGGTTCGGCAGCATCGGCGGCGCCGAATATCTCATCGGAGCGATCGCCGCCAAAAAAGGCCCCCTGGGAAGGCTCCTGGCCGGCGGCGTGAAGCGTGCCGGCCGGCGGATCGACAAGAACGCGTCCGACTACGCCATGCACGTCAAAAGGATGGAGGTCCCGGCCTGGGGGCCGCGCGGCACGCCGGGAATGGGGCTGGCGTACATGACCTCAGACCGGGGCGCCTGCCACCAGAGGGGATTCATGATTTCCTACGAGCTGGCCGGGGAGCCCTTCGAAGGAAAGCCGGTGCAGGCCGAAGCGCTGGACGGAAAAGCGGAAATTCTCCGGAGCCGGCAGGATTACCTCTCGGGCACGGATACCCTGGTCAAATGCGATTTCGGGGCAATGGGAATTTCGGCAGACGCCTATGCGCAGATGCTGTCGGCGGCCACCGGGCGCAATGCCGATCCCGCATCCTTTTGGCTGGTCGGAGAGCGGATCTGGAACCTGACGCGCCTGTTCAACCTGCGGGAAGGCATGAAGAGCGAAGACGAGCGGCTGCCCAATCGCGTCAAAGATCCGCTTCCCGGAGGCCCGCTGAAGGGAAAAAAGATCAGCGACGAAGACGCAGCCTATATGCTTGCCGACTATTATCGCATTCGGGGATGGGACGAACGGGGGCGGCCCAGGAAAGAAACGCTGGAGAGGCTGCACCTGATCGACGCACCGACTTTTCAATATCCAACCGATTTTTCCCAGGAAAAACGGTAGTCCATTTGCTTCTTTATTCTGGTTTGGAGGTTTTCTTTGAAAACGCACTATGATTTTATCGTCGTCGGCGGCGGATCCGCAGGATGCGTGCTCGCCAACCGCCTGAGCTTGAACCCGGAAAACGAGGTTCTGGTGCTGGAGGCAGGCCGCCCCGACTATCGATTCGATTTCCGGCTTCATATGCCGGCCGCCCTGACCTACCCCCTGGCCAGCCGGTTCTACAACTGGTGGTATGAGTCCGATCCTGAGCCGTACATGAACAATCGGCGCATCTACCAGCCCAAGGGCAAGGTTCTCGGAGGCTCCAGCTGCATCAACGGCATGATCTATATCCGCGGAAATGCGCTGGACTACCAGAAGTGGGCCGACAACCCGGGGCTGGAAAACTGGGACTACGCCCACTGCCTTCCGTACTTCATCCGGTTCGAGTCCCGCCTCAAGGGGGCCGACGCATACCACGGCGCCGGCGGCCCGCTGTATCTGACCAGCGGAGAATGCGACAATCCTCTGTTCGGGGCTTTCCTCAAGGCGGTTCAGCAGGCGGGATATCCGCTGACCCGAGACGTCAACGGGTTTCGCCAGGAAGGCTTCGGCATCTTTGACCGGACCACCTATCGGGGGCGCCGCTGGAGCGCCTCACGGGCCTATTACCACCCGGTGAAACACCGCGCCAACCTCACCCTCAAAACCCGCTCCATGGCCAGCAGAATCCTGTTTGAAGGAAAGCGGGCCGTGGGGGTGGAGTTTTTTCGAGGCAAACGCCGGGACCGGGTCTACGGCCGGGAGATCCTCTGCTGCGGCGGTGCGATCAACTCCCCTCATCTTCTTCAGCTTTCCGGCATCGGAAACGCCGCCGATCTGGAGAAGCTGGGCATCCGGGTCATCGAAGACCTTCCCGGGGTAGGCGAAAATCTCCAGGACCACCTGGAAGTATACGTCCAGTATGCCTGCAAAAAACCGGTCAGCATCTATCCGGCCCTCAAGCCCTGGAATCAGCTTCGCATCGGCTATGAATGGCTGTTTAACCGAAATGGCCTGGGCGCCACCAATCACTTCGAGGCGGGGGGCTTTATCCGGAGCAACGATTCTGTTGCATACCCCAACCTCCAGTACCACTTCCTGCCGATCGCGATTCGGTACGACGGAAAGGTGGCCAATCAATCCCACGGTTACCAGGTACATGTCGGACCCATGAACACCGATGTCCGGGGCCGGGTAAAAATTCGTTCGACCGATCCGACCGTCTATCCCAGTATCCGCTTCAACTATCTGTCGACCGAGCAGGAGCGGCGGGAATGGGTGGAGGCGATTCGCTGCACCAGAAACCTCATGACCCAGCCGGCCTTCGACTCGTTTCGCGGCCCCGAGCTGGCCCCTGGAAAAGAGGCACAAAGCGACGAGGAAATACTGGACTTTATCGCCAGGGAAGGCGAAAGCGCCTACCACCCCTCCTGCACCTGCAAGATGGGAGAAAAAGACGAAACGGCCGTCGTGGACAGCATACTCAGGGTTCACGGCGTTAAAGGCCTCCGGGTCGTGGATGCTTCGGTCATGCCGGCCATCACCAACGGAAACATTTACGCGCCGGTGATGATGCTTGCCGAAAAGGCCGCCGACGGGATCCTGGGAAACACGCCCCTGCCTCCCCTGGATATCGGGTTTTACCGACACCGGAAGGACAGCGGGCCGAAGACAGAGGCCCCTCCGGCGCCGGAAGCCGAAGCGCCCCATTCCAATGCCGCTGTAGTCGGTGATCTGGAGCGAAAAAAGGCGGTCGGCTGAGCCTGAGAGTAGCGCATCCCCGGTAGAGCCGCAGGCATTTTGTGCAACAGAAAAAAACGGAGGAATCATGCAACTTGCAGCACCAATGGAGAAAGGAACTTTTTCATCAAAGGAGAAGTACAAAATCAAGGACATCGAGCTGGCCGAATACGGACGCCGGGAGATCGAGATCGCCGAAAAGGAAATGCCCGGCCTCATGGCCACCCGGG
>CAYPFH010000288.1:0-5480 GCA_964409825.1 uncultured Desulfobacterales bacterium
CAAATATCTGGCCGGTCAGGATGGACCCGTCACAAATCGATCAGATCCTGGCCAACCTGTGCATCAACGCTCGCGATGCCATCGCGGATGTTGGCAAGATCACCATAGAAACAGGAACAGCGACCTTCGATACAGCATATTGTTCAGAACATGCGGGTTTTGTTCCCGGTGACTTTGTCCTGCTGGCGGTCAGCGACGACGGCAGCGGCATGAACAAGGAGACGCTCGACAATATTTTCGAACCGTTTTTCACCACCAAGGACGTGGACAAGGGCACCGGTCTTGGTCTGGCCACGGTGTACGGCATCGTCAAGCAAAACGACGGTTTTATCAATGCCTACAGCGAGCCGGGCCAGGGGACAACTTTCAAAATCTACCTGCCACGGCATCAGGCCGGGACGCAGGTCAAGGCCCATGCGGAAACGGCAAAACCGACGGCTCGCGGCAGCGAGACCATCCTGCTGGTGGAGGATGAACCTTCCATCCTGCGCATGACCCGGATGATGCTCGAGCGGATCGGCTACAAGGTCCTTGCGGCCGGCGCGCCGGGAGAAGCGATCGCTCTGGCCCGGGAACACGCCGGCGAGATTCATCTGCTCATGACCGATGTGGTCATGCCCGAGATGAACGGTCGCGACCTGGCCAGCAACCTGTTGTCGCTCTATCCGAATATCAAACGATTGTTCATGAGCGGCTACACCGCGAACGTAATCGCCCACCATGGCGTATTGGAGCCGGGCGTGCAGTTCATTCAGAAGCCGTTCGCAAAGCAGGATCTGGCCATCAAGGTGCGCGAGGTGCTGGACGAATCGAAATAGGCAACTCAACAATAATTATCCACTGTATAAGTTTTCAAGACCTGGATAAAGTGTGGATATCAATGCTATTCAAAACCTGTTAAAGTCGTTTGAGATAGGATCAATCGGGAAAAATTATGATGTTGACGGATAATATTCAATTTTACAAGATGGACGGAACCAAACATCAATTTGTTGCACTTGGAATGGAACCAATAAGATAAATGGAACAATACGTGAAACCGTTGGTTTTAAAAATCGGATGGGCCATTTGCATCTGGGCGTTTCTGGGTGCATCACAGATCTTTTGTGATACAGGAACCGATATTCCCAGAGCCAAACAAACCGTTCTGAATCTGTATGTCACGGCAGAACAAGCCCATGCCATGTGGCTGAAAAATCAAACTGCCGCAATCCTTATTGATGTCCGGACTCCTGAAGAATATGTATTCACAGGCCATCCGCCCATGGGTTTCAATATCCCGGCGGCGTTTATGACCCATCAGTTTGATATCCGCAACCGCCAGTATCATATGCGGCCTAACCCGGATTTTGTAAAAATGACTGCCAGCCGGTTCGATAAAAATCAGACCATGTTGATTCTGTGCCGTTCAGGCCAGCGCAGTGCCTGGGCGGTCAATCAACTGGCAAAAGCCGGGTTTCAGCGGGTATACAACGTAACGGACGGCTTTGAGGGGGATCTTTTCAATCAGCCCGGCCATCCTGAACATGGACGTCGCATCGTCAATGGCTGGAAAAACGCGGACCTACCCTGGACCTACATGCTTGACCCGGAAAAGATTTACACACCATCACAATGACAAATGTCTCATTTTGCAGTCTAAGCAATAGGAATATTACTGTTGCATATTGATGACCTGATTTATGAAATCGGGAACTCAAGCATGATTATCCTATTCACAAATTCTGGCCGCTGTTAGAATCTAAACGATATCGTTCCAATTCGTGAGCCTCGGGACCAAGCACTATCGGCATTATTCCTTGGTGCCCGACAATATAGCCAGACCGAGCACTAGCACTCCCTAGTTCAGCGTTCTGTGTGAACCTTTAGTTGAAGTCCTTCCTGTTTCTGGAGATACGCGATAATCTCAAAAATATTTCTGGCCTGGGGGTTCCCCTTCGGACCTAGCATTCGCATCAAGCTTTTCGGCGACTTGGCGGTTACTGTGCCCAAGGCATCAAACCCTATCGTGGCGTTAATATAATCCCGTAAGATGGCCTTTCCGGTGCCCACGTCGCCGCGTAAAAGGCATTCGATTCCTTCCTTGAGCAGCTCTTCTCTGAAATCCGAATCGCGTTCCATACGATTTTTTACGGTGTCTTTAAAATCCCTTGTGAGTGCCATGATCAGCCCTCCTGCTTTTTCCGCTTTTTATACTCTTTCCAAAGTAACTTAGCGGATTCAATATCGCGCTGCTGACGTTTCTTTGTACCACCACCGAGCAAGATCACGATGCTATTGCCGTCTCGGCCGAAATACACTCTATATCCGGGCTCGAAATCGATCGATTCCGATGCCCCACAACGACTCAAGCGCTCTAACCAATCAACCTCATTTTCCCTTGCGCGACAGGATGTGGGTGGCAGAACCCAGGAAAATCTCGGCGGTTTCCCCTTCGGTTTCGGACAAGGTCGGATGGGGGTGGATGGTCAGGGCCATGTCTTCTGCCAGGGCGCCCATTTCCATGGCCAGCGCCCCTTCTGAGATCATCCCCTCGGTGTTTCGGCCCACGATGCCCACGCCCAGAATCCGTTGGGTCTCCGGATCGGCAAGGATCTTGGTCAAGCCTTCGGCCGCGTCCATGGTCAAGGCCCGGCCGGAAAACTTCCAGGGAAACCGCTGCACCTCATAGGGAATGTCTTTTTTCTTCGCCTCCTGCTCGGTGAGGCCGCACCAGGCCACCTGGGGATCGGTGTAGACCACCGCCGGAATGGCCCGGGCATCGAAGACGGCGGGCTTTCCCGCGATCGCCTCCGCGGCGATTTTCCCCTCGTAGCTGGCCTTGTGGGCGAGCATGGCGCCGCCGACCACGTCTCCCACGGCAAAGATCCGCTCATCTGCCGTCCGCATCCGGTCGTCGACCCGGACAAATCCCCGCTCGCCGGTCTTCACCCCGGTGTTTTTCAGACCCAGATCGGCGGTGTTCGGTTTGCGGCCGACGGCGACGAGAACCCGGTCGAAACGCTGGTTGGACGGATCGATCCCCCCGGAAAATGTCACCTCGACCCGGTCGCCGTCTTCGGTCATCTTCTCAACGCCGGTGTCAAAATGCATGGCCTCAAAAGAGGCTTCCAGCCGCCTGGCCAGGGGTCTGGTCAGGTCTTCATCGACGCCGGGAAGAATCCGCTTTCCCTTCTCCACCAGGGTGACCCGGCTGCCCAGCGCGGCATAGACCGATCCAAGTTCGAGGCCGACGTAGCCGGCCCCGACCACCAGAAGGGTTTCGGGGATATCGGGCAGCGCCAGGGCGCCGGAAGAATCCATGATCCGCCCGCCTTCGACGAACTCGGTGCCCGGCAGGGGGATTGTGCGGCTGCCGACGGCGATAACGGCATGCCCGAACCGGATATGGACGGTTTCCATGCCGCTGACCCGCACCGTGTCAGGGCTTTCAAAGCTCGCCGTTCCCCGGATGCGCTGCACGTTTCTTCCCTCGCTGAGGCTGACCAGCCCGGTGGAGAGCTTGTCGATGACCTTGTTCTTCCAGGAGCGGAGGGCAGGAAGGTCGATCTCCGGTTTGGAAAACCGGACGCCCATAGCGGCGGTGCGGCCGGCGTCGTGGATCAGTTCGGCCAAATAGAGAAGCGTCTTGGAGGGAATGCAGCCGCTGAAAAGACAGACCCCGCCTGGCCGCTCTTCGATATCGACCATGGTCACGTCGAGCCCCAGGTCCGCAGCCCGAAAGGCCGCGGCATACCCTCCCGGCCCGCCGCCGATCACCAGGACATCGGTTTCCAGCGTCTGTTCACCCATCACCATGGCCGGTTCTCCTTCTTTCCCGCCCCATTGCGCCTTAGCGGGGTAGACAACGGCTGAGTCTTCTCAGCAGCCGGTTGATTGGTTGATTAGTCGATTCGTCGAATCGTTACTTGGGAAATACTTCATTGAAACGAAGAATTTTCCATGCCGGCATTTCAACCCCCGGCTTTGTTTTTCCCATTTAACCAATCAACTAATTAACCAATCAACCAATCCTAAGCAGCATCTTCTCCGGATCTTCTAGCATGTCGATGACGGTGCGCAAGAACCGCACCGAGTCGGCCCCATCCAGGACCCGGTGGTCGATGGCCACCACCATGGGCAGGATCAGTCTCGGTAATATGGTGTGGCCGCCCCGGGGATTTTCCCGGACAACGGGTTTCATCCTGGCCGCACCGGTGCCGAGAATGGCCACCTGGGGGTAGTTGATGATCGGGGTAAAGTGCCCCCCGCCCAGCGCCCCGATGTTGGTCAGGGTGATGGTGCCGCCCTGCATCTCTTCGATGGAGGCCTTCCGTTCCCGGGTGCGGTCGGCAAGATCGGTCAGCTCCACGGCGATCTCGACGATGCTCTTTTCGTCCACGTTGCGGACCACCGGCACGATCAGCCCGTCTGCCGTGTCAACGGCCACGCCGATGTGGATGTAGTCTTTGACGATCAACTCGTCGGTCTCGGTGTCGAGAGACGCGTTGAAGCGTTCGAACCGCTTCAGGGCCGAGGCGATCGCTTTTACCACGAATATGGTAAGCGTCAGCTTACCGCCCTCTTTTTCGACGGCGGCCTGGTGGCGTTTTCGCAGCTCGCTAAGATCGGTGATGTCGGCCTCGTCCTGGCTGGTGACGTGGGGCACCTGGGACCAGGAAAGGGCCATCTGCCTGGCCGTGGCGCGGCGGATGCTTCTTACCGGAACCCGGTGCACCGGGCCCCAGCGGGTAAAGTCGGGCAGTTCGGGCACTTCGATTCTCGACAGGGTACCTGCCGCGGCCCTTTTTCCCGCCGGCCTTTCCGGCGCCTTTTCCGGTGCCCGTTCCGCTTCCGGGCCTTCTTCGGCAAACGCTTTGACGTCCTTTGCCGTCACGCGGCCCGCCGGGCCGGAGGCGGGCACCTGCCGGAGGTCCACGCCGAGTTTCAACGCCAGCCGGCGGGTGGACGGAGAGGCCGGCACCGGCCGGCCGTCGTCTTTTGCCGGCTGCCGGCGCTCGACGGCCGGTTCGGGCTTTTCTCCTGCATCGCGTCCGGCAGCCTCCTTTTCGGCCCCCGGTTTTTTTTCTTCCCTATCGCCGCCCGCTTCTTGTTTGGCTTCCGCCGCATCGCTGAAGACCACCAGGACGTCGCCCACGCGGACCACGTCCCCGGCCTCGACCCGGATTTCTTCGATCGCTCCGGTATACGGAGACGGTATTTCCACCGCCGCCTTGTCGGTTTCCACCGCCAGCAGGGGGTCTCCTTCGTCGACCTCGTCCCCCACCGACACCAGCACCGAGGCCACCTCACCTTCGTGGATTCCCTCACCCAGGTCCGGCAGCTTGAATTCTCTTGCCATACCGTTCTCCTTGCCTCATGCCGCGTCAGAATTTTTCTTTTTGATCCGAAAATCGCCAAAGCGATTTTCGGATCAGGGCTCGGTATCCAGCGCCTGCACGGCCGCCTGAAAAATCCGCCCGGCGCTGGGAATATAGGCT
>CAYPFH010000289.1:0-5479 GCA_964409825.1 uncultured Desulfobacterales bacterium
TCGAAGCCCCTGACGGTGGAGGGACGCGCTCTGTCGCGTCCGTGTTGCCGGCAATAAACCCAATACCGGCCACGACGGAGCGTGGCCCTCCAACCGCCAAAACCCAAGGCGGGGGCAGGTCGGTTATTGCCGCCGGCCTCGGTCGAAGTTTCACATAAGTGATTTGGGAAAAAATCGAATCCGTTGCTTCTAAACATCCCGAGGAGGGGACCCCCCCATGATCAACTACGATCATCTGACCAAGATCTTCGGCGAGGGGCAAGATGCCGTCACCGCCCTTGAAGATGTCACCTTTACGATCGAAAAAGGCGAGATCGTTATTTTCTTAGGCCCCTCCGGATGCGGCAAGACCACCACACTGCGGCTCACCAACCGGCTGGAAACCATCACCCGGGGCAGCATCGAGGTCAACGGCCAGAACATCATGGAAATGGATGCGGTGCAATTGAGAAGGCAGATGGGGTATGTGATTCAGGACATCGGGCTTTTTCCGAACAAGACCATCGCCGACAACATTGCCGTGGTTCCCAGGCTGCTTAACTGGTCCAAAGACAAAATCAACGACCGGATCGATGAACTGCTGACCATGGTCCGGTTGGATCCGGGAATCTATCGCGACCGCTATCCGGCCGAGCTTTCCGGAGGACAGCAGCAGCGGGTCGGAGTGGCCCGGGGCCTGGCGGCCGATCCGGAAATCCTCCTCATGGACGAGCCGTTTGGGGCCATCGATCCGATCAACCGCGAGCAGATCCAGGATGAATTCCTGAAGGTCCAGGAAAAGCTCAAAAAAACCATCGCATTCGTCTCCCATGACATTCACGAGGCCATCAAGATGGGGGACAAGATCGCTCTTTTTGAAGAAGGCCGGCTCGTGCAGTACGAACGGCCCGAAATCTTGCTGACCCAGCCGAAGAACAAGTATGTCTCCGACTTTGTGGGCGCGGACCGTGCCCTGAAGGTGTTGGGCATCATCAAGGTGGGGGACATGTACAATCAGGACCCCCAAAACATCGCAAAGGGTTCGGATTCGGCGTCGGCCGTGCTCAATGCCATGGAGCAAAAGAAGGAAAAGTTTTGCATCGTCGTGGATCAGGACAAACCCGTCGGCTATGTCACCAAAAAAATGATCAAATACGAAAAGGGGCCGGTGAAGGAACTGGCCGAAAAATTTCCCATTCATCTAAGAAAGAGGACTCCCGCCAGGGATGCGCTGTCCTATATGCTCATGCACTCCTTTCAGACCCTGTGCGTCGTAGGCGAGAATCATCGATTTGAAGGCACCGTGACCTACGACGATATCCAGGACACGATACGGCAGAGCTATGCCGTTGAAGAAGAGTAGAAAAAGAGGGCGACGATGGGCACCATCGATTTTATCATCCAAAATTACGCCGACGTCCTGTTTTTGACCTGGGAGCACATCTTCATGGTCGGCATCTCCTTGATCATTGCCACGGCCATCGGCGTTCCCCTGGGAATCGTCATCACCAAGAACGAGAAGCTGGCCAAAAAAGTGATCAACGGCGCCAACATCATGATGACGGTCCCTTCCATCGCCCTTTTCGGGTTGATGATGCCGGTGCTGGCCCTCATCGGCCAGGGGCTGGGCAAGACCCCGGCGATCATCGCCCTGATCCTGTACAGCCAGCTTCCGATTATCCGCAACACGTATGTCGCCATTAAAAACGTGTCTCCATCCATCCGAAATGCGGGCAGGGGGATGGGCATGAACCGTTGGCAGCTGCTCAAGGAGGTGGAGGTCCCGATCGCCATTCCGGTCATTGTCGCCGGGCTGCGCACCGCTGCGGTCATGAATATCGGCATTGCGGCGATTGCCGCCTATGTCGGCGCCGGGGGGCTGGGGGTGTACATCCAAAACGGCATCGACCGGGTCTATCCGGAGATGATCCTGGCAGGCGCCCTTTTGGTATCGATTTTCGCGATCCTGGTGGATGCCGGCATGGCCTTGGTGGAACGGGTGCTGACGCCCACCGGGATTCTCGTCCAGAAGAAGGTGTCCGAATGAATGCCGCCCTGAAAAAAATATACGGCACGATCGTGGCCCTGCTGCTGATCACAGCGGGGGTCGGGCTTCAGAAAACCGGCACCCTCGCTCTTTTCAGTGACCCCTACGACTATCCCGAACTGATCCGGCTGCTCTGGCAGCACCTGTATCTGGTCGGGGTGAGTATGGCCATCGCCACCGTGATCGGCCTGGCCGTGGGCATCATCCTCACCCGGCCCAAGTTCAGGGCCTACACCGGGGTGGTCATGTATGTGGTCAGCCTGGGCCAGACCATTCCCTCTCTGGCCGTGCTGGCCCTGGTCATGACCTTTTTAGGGATCGGGGCCAAAAGCGCCATCTTCGCCCTGACGATATACTCCACGCTGCCCATTGCCAGAAACACCCTGGCCGGGATCAATGCCGTCCCTTCTTCCATCATCGATGCCGCCAAGGGGATGGGCATGACCACCATGGGGATTTTGTGGCAGGTGGAAATTCCCATGGCCATGAACGTCATCCTGACCGGATTCAGGGTGGCGCTGGTCATCAACGTCGGAACAACGGCGCTGGCCTATCTCATCGGCGCCGGCGGCATGGGAGACTGGATCTTTACCGGGATCAACATGATGATGACCGACAAGCTCATCGCCGGGGCCCTTCCGGTCACCCTGCTTGCCCTGCTGGCGGATTTTCTCATCGAGGTGTTGAGAGTAATGCTGGTCTCCAAGGGCCTGCGCATGACTGAGGAATAGGGGAAAATGCGCTGACCCAAAAACATGTCGGTTGAAACTTCATCAATGGCGATCCGTCATCCCGGCCGCAGCGAAGCGGAGAGCCGGGATCCAGATTGTGAACCGGGTGGTAAAAGTTGACAACGTATTAATTTTGTAGTTATTTTCAAGCAAGGAGGTTTGAAATGAAAGCATTCACGAAAGGGTTGACTTTACTTGTCGTATCGGTCTGTTTGCTTGCTTTGGCAGTGCCCGGCCTGGCCGCGGACAAGAAAATCACCGTCGGCGGGAAAAACTTCACCGAGCAGTATCTGCTGCCCGAAATGGCCAAGGCGCTTTTGGAGAAAAACGGATTCGAAGTCGAGCTGAAGACCGGGTTGCCGACGAACATGGCCAGAAAGGCGGTCCTCACCGGCGAGGTCGATTTTTACTATGAATACACGGGAACGGCATACACCGTTTTCTTCAAGCAGGATGACCCGCAGATCATGAGCGATCCCCAGGCGGTATACGAGTGGGTCAAGAAAAAAGACGCCGGCGAAGACCTGGTCTGGCTGACGCCGGTAAAGATGAACAACACTTACACCCTGATGATGAAAAAAGCGCAGGCCGAAAAATTGGGGATCACTTCCATATCGGATCTGGCCGCCTACGTGGGAAAAAATCCCAAAGACCTGACTGTGGGCGTCGGCACCGAATTCTGGAACCGCCCGGACGGATACAAGAAATTGGCCAGGGTCTACGGGTTGGATTTTCCTTTCGACAAAATCAAGAAAATGTCCGACGGCCTGGCCTACCAGGCCTTAAAAGACGGTCAGATCAATGTGGGAATGGGATTTGCCACCGACGGCAGGATCGCCGCATTCGGCTTTGTCAATCTGGAAGACGACAGGCAGTTTTTTCCCGTCTACAACCCCGCGCCGGTGGTCCGGGAAGAGGCTTTGAAAAAATATCCTGAAATCGAGAAGATCCTCAAGCCCCTGGCCGAAAGCCTGGGCACGGCGGAAATGCAGAACATGAACAAGGCCGTGGATGTGGAGCACAAGCCGGAATCCGACGTCGCCAAATCCTGGCTGAAGGAAAAGGGGCTGCTGTAGGCGCTGGACGCGGAATAAGCGCGCCGGTGCGGATTGTCATACCGCAGCGTGCAGAAAATGACTGATGGAAAGGCTCAGCCAAGGAAGCATCGGCTGGGCCTTTTTCTGTTATCCGGTTATCTTTGATGACGTCGTAAAAAGTTCCCGAAACCTTCGTCGGGCTTTATTTTATTTCCATAAGTAATAGAAAATACTGGATTCCGGCTTTCGCCGGAATGACGGAAAAATGAAAATTCGGACTTATTACGAAACCATCATCTTTGAAGCTCTAAAATGCTTGAGCCGGATGCTGTGGAGGGACGCGCGCAGTCTGGTCCGCGTTGGCGGTAACGACCAAATCCCGGCCACGACGGAGCGTGGCCCTCCAAGCCCGACCCTATCGGCATCCGGCGGATTCTACCTGGAAAATTCCGGATAAGCGACTTCAACTTGATGATTCCCTGTTGCTTGTTGGAGCTAAGCGGAAATCCCGCTTTGGCGGGGCTGCAGGGGGATTCATTTATTTGCCCTTTGTTTCCCCTTGATACGTCCAGCCGAAATCGTTGTTCGGCTGATCCACCGATTTCGCACTTTGCTACGCATTCAGCAGTCGCCTTTGCAGCACAGGCTGCATTTCGCGGCGACCATCAACTACCAACAGAACGTACACGTTCTTGTCCATGATTCGGTAGATGATGCGATAAGGTTTAAAAAAGATCTCTCGATATTCGCGGATTCCCAGCGCGATTAATTCTTTTGGATAAACACCCCGCTCGGGAAATTTAGACAAGTTAGAGAAAGCTTTTTCGATCTGCTCTAAAACGTAATCAGCTTTTTGAAGTGAATCGTGGAGGGCGATATCATCATAAATTTCTTCAAGGTCGCATGCCGCACTATTTGTCAGCAAAACCGAAAACAAGATCACTGAGCCTCCCGCCGTTCGCGCAGATGTCTGATTACATCTTCAGCGGGCAGAACCTTACCATCCTCTATTTGCCTCATCCCGAGGGCCAAAATTTTTAAGAGGGCCATTGTCTCCTGAGTTTGCTCGTAGCTCTCGATATCCTGAATGACCACTTTGGCTTCCCCATTCTGGGTGATGACCAGCGGCTCCCGCTTTTCGCCCAGTTTCCTTACGATTTCAGCGGCATGGGCCTTTAAGTAGCTTATGGGTTTGATTTGGCTTGATAGTTTCATAAGGATCCCCCCTTTTTCTCGAATATGACCAAATATAGTCCATAAAAAGGTCGTCTGTCAAGAATTGAAGATCGAGCCCGGGGCATCCAGAAGTTTTGGAAATTACGGGATTCTCATTCGACTTCGCTCCCCTCGACCTTGCACGGGACAAGCAATCGGTATCCCGGGGGCGCCCATCCCAAGCAATGAATATAATAACAAATGCCGGCTAAAATTCACGGTTTTTAGGCTCTATAGGCTTATTTCCGAGACCTTTTTTGAAAGGTTAGGGTCTTGTCCGCTGACGCTAACTGTATCAATTTTTGAGAGTTCACCTGCGAATCGGTTTTCAGCATGCCATAAGTCATAAGCTTGCTGCATCCGGCAGCCACAGTCCTGGCCCGTTCCCGGCAAATTTCCCAATTCGAAGAGCCATTTCAGTTGAAAAGGGGTGGGTGCAGGCAAGAATGCGGTGAAGCTGCTGCCGAGAC
>CAYPFH010000290.1:0-5430 GCA_964409825.1 uncultured Desulfobacterales bacterium
GCCAAAACCCAAGGCGGAGATAGGTCGGTTTTTGCCGCCGGCTTCGAGCGAAGTTTCACATGAGATATCCCCCTTCCAGGCCGGCTTCTTTTTCCAGGCGCCTGAGGATCCGGTCCCGATCCGCGACGATCCGGGGATCTTTGCGATGGCGGGGCTTGGGACCCGGAGGAACGATGCTTTCCAAAAAGCGAAGCGGCGGCCGGCTGCAAAGCAGCACTTCGTCCGCCAGCAGAAGGGCTTCTTCCACGTCGTGGGTGATCATCAACATCGTTCGTGAAAATTCGGCCTGGAGCCGCCACAGCTCCCTTTGCAAGCTGGATCGGGTGATGGCGTCCAGCGCCGACAGCGGCTCATCGAGCAAAACCAGCTCCCGTTCGAACATCAGCGTCCGCACCAGGGCGCAGCGCTGGCGCATGCCGCCGGAGGCCTGCTTCGGGGCCAGTTTTTCCGCGCCGGCCAAGCCGAACCGCGCAAACAGGTCCGCCGCTTTTTTCCGGCGTCGTTCCTTGGGTATTCCGGCAATCGCTGCCGGCAGCGCGGCGTTTTCCAGGAGGGTCATCCAGGGAAGGAGCAGGTCTTTTTGCTGCATGTAGGCGGCGGTGTCTCCCAGATCGGAGACGTTGCGGTCCAGCCAGCGGACCGACCCGCTGCAGCGCGGTTCGGCGCCGGTCAGCACGTTGAACAGGGTCGTTTTGCCGCAGCCCGAGGGGCCGAGCAATACGGTAAAGCCGCTTCGGGGAACAGACAGGGACAATTCCGCAAAGAGGGTCTGGGAGCCGAAGCGCTTGGTAAGTCGGGAGACGCTCAGCAATGGCCGCTCCCGGCCGGGAGCGAAAGGCGGTAATCGGTAAAGCGGTTCATCGAAGCGTCCCTACGCCGGCATGATCCGGATCAGGTTCAAGGAGTCGAGGCTTTCAGCCTCCTCTCAGCCGATGGACGACGAATCGGCTCCCCCATAAAATGGCTACGCCATTTTAAATTAAAATCGCGCAGCGATTTTATTTATTACCAGCCCCATTTCAGGTAGTCGTCGATGGAGTCTGCGGCCTGCCGCCCGGCGCCCATGGCCAGGATGACGGTGGCCGCTCCGGTCACGATATCCCCTCCGGCCCAGACGCCTTTTTTGCTGGTTTTGCCGGTTTTCGGATCGGTAATGATGTATCCCCAGTTGTTGAGCTTCAAGCCTTCGGTGGACTGGGTCAGCAGCGGATTGGCGGCGGCGCCGACGGCGATGATCGCCAGGTCGCACTCGAGCTTGAATTCGCTGTCTTTGATCGGAATCGGCCGCCGGCGGCCGGAGTCGTCGGGCTCGCCCAGCTCCATCTGGAGGCACTCCATGCCGGTCAGGCGATTCTTGTCGTCTCCGAAAAAGCGGACCGGGTTGGTGAGAAAGTGAAACTCGACGCCCTCTTCTTCGGCGTGGTGAACTTCGGCCGACCGTGCCGGAACTTCCTGACGGGATCGGCGATAGACGATCTTGGAGCTTTCGGCCCCGAGCCGGAGGGCCGTGCGGGCCGAATCCATGGCCACATTGCCGGCGCCGAGGGTGACCACGTTCTTTCCCTTGATGATGGGGGTGTCGTACTTGGGAAAGAGATAGGCCTTCATCAGGTTGGAGCGGGTCAGATACTCGTTGGCCGAATAGATGCCGATCAGGTTTTCGCCGGGAATGTTTAAAAACCGGGGAAGACCCGCGCCGACGCCCAAATAGACCGCGTCGTATCCCTGCTCGAAGAGCTCGTCGATGGTCACGGTGCGGCCCACCACCTGGTTGGTCTCGAGATTGACCCCCTGGCGGACCAGGAAGTTGACCTCCTGGCCCACGATCTCTTTGGGGAGACGAAATTCGGGAATGCCGTAGATCAGGACCCCGCCGGGCAGGTGAAAGGCCTCGAACACCGTCACGTCATGGCCCTTTAAAATCAGATCGCCGGCGACGGTGAGTCCGGAGGGGCCCGATCCGACCACGGCCACCTTCTTGCCGGTGGACTCTTCTCTGGGCGGAAGCTCTCCGGTGCCGTGGTGGCGCTCCCAGTCGGCGGCAAACCGCTCCAGGTTGCCGATGGCCACCGGGTCTCCTTTTTTGCCGACGATGCATTTGCCCTCGCACTGCATCTCCTGGGGGCAGACGCGGCCGCAGACGGCGGGCAGCGCATTTCTTTCCCAGAGCTTCCGGCAGGCGCCGGTAAAATCGCCGTCCTTGATTTTTTCGATAAAGGCCGGGATATCCACGCTTACCGGGCAGCCATCCACGCAGGAAGGCTTCTTGCACTGGAGACACCGGGTGGCCTCAAGCTTTGCCGCCGCCTCGTCGTAGCCGAAGGGCACCTCGTCGAAATTTTTCGCCCGCACCGCCGGATCCTGTTCGGCCATCGGCTGCCGGGGCGTCTTTTCCTTTTTGCCTTCTTTTTCCGCCATCTTTTCCTCCATGATAAATTCGCTGCCGCGAATTTATAAGGGTTTCGCGTTCCGCGAAACACACCAGCTAAAATTGTTTACTCCTTGCCGCCATGAAACGGTTTAGAGTCCGGTTGCCCGTCTGTTCATTTTGTCGGCGCCGCGGCGATCTTCCGATCATGCCTGCTCCAGGGTGCAGAACTCTTCGTAGCATTTCTTTTCCTGTTCGCAGTAGGCCTGCAGCCTTGCCATCAGCTCGTCGTAGTCGACCTGGTGGCCGTCGAATTCGGGCCCGTCCACGCAGGCGAATTGGGTCTTGCCGCCGATGGTCACCCGGCAGCCGCCGCACATGCCGGTGCCGTCGACCATGATCGGATTGAGGCTGACCAGGGTCGGGATGTTGTATTCCTTGGTGACAAGAGAGGCGAACTTCATCATCGGCACCGGGCCGATGAGCACCGCCTGGGCGACGTCTTCTTTTTCGCAGACCTCTTTGAGCACGTCGGTGACGAAGCCGTGGTGGCCGTAGGAACCGTCGTCGGTGCAGATTCGAAGATCGTGGGAGGCGGCCCGCATCTGGTCTTCCAGGATCAGCAGGTCCTTGCTCCGGGCGCCGATAATGGAGATGACGTGGTTTCCGGCCTCCTTCATGGCCCGAGTGATGGGGTGAAGCACGGCGATTCCCGTGCCGCCGCCGACGCAGACCACGGTGCCGACCTTTTCGACATGGGTCGGCTTGCCCAGCGGGCCGATGATGTCCTGGTAGCCGTCGCCCACCTCAAGGGTCTTGAACAGCGCGGTCGATTTTCCCACGACCATGTAAATGACGGTAATGGTGCCTTTTTCGGGGTCGGTGTCTGCCATGGTCAACGGTATCCTCTCGCCGGTTTCGTTGGCTTTGAGGATGACGAACTGGCCGGGTTTTGCCTTTTGGGCGATCTGTGGAGCCTCGATTTCATTGAGGATCACGTTGCCGTCGGTCATCTCCTCTTTTCGGACGATTGCAAACATTCTGGACCTCCAAGACAAAAATAGATTCTGAGCTGCAAGCCGGCCTTGTCAGGCCGGCGATGTGAACGATCAGGACAAGCACAGTTACTTGCATATACCCATTATGAAATCAAGCCGAAAAACAAGGACGCGAGGCAAAGGCTTACCCCTTTTCCGGGCGGTCGTCTATCCCGAAAAGCCGGCAGGCATTCCGGAATGTCGCAGCGGCAAGAGAAGGGGCGGTGTGTTTACGGACGTCCGTCAGCCTTTTCAGAATCGATGCAACGAAGGCCGGCTCGTTTCGACGGTTCTTGTTGCGCTCCGGTGCGGGAACCAGGTAAGGGGCGTCGGTTTCGATCAGGAGCCGGTCGGCGGGAATCCGGGAGACGAGCCGCCGCAGCGGCGCCCCCCGTTCTTTCATGGTCACGATGCCGGTCACCCCGATGCAGAGCCCCAGTTCGAGGTAGGCTTCCAGCTCCTGTTCGGTCCCGGAAAAGCAATGAACGACGCCGCTCCGTCCGGGGGAAAAATCCGAACGAAGAATTTCGATCAACCGTCCGCTGCTGTCCCGTTCGTGAAAGACGACCGGAAGGTCCAATCGTTCGGAGATTTCCAGCTGCCTTACAAACCATTTTTCCTGCACCGTTTTCGGCGAGTGCATCCGGTTGAAATCAAGGCCGATCTCCCCCCAGGCCCGGACCGAAGCCCGGCCGGCCAGCCGCACCAGCTCGTCGAGCGCCGCGTCGGTGCAGCGCCGGGCGTCATGGGGATGAAAGCCGACGGTGGCATAGACGCCGGGGGTCGACTCGGCAATCTGCACCGCGCGAACCGAAGTTTCCCGATCCACGCCGATGGTGGTCATCTTCGTCACCCCGGCCCGGTTCGCCCGCCGGACGACATCTTCCAGATCTCTGGAAAACGCCTTGTCGTCGAGATGGCAGTGGCTGTCGAACAGTTCCATGGTTCAGTTGCTGAAAAAAGTCGATTGGTTGACTCGTTGAATGGTCAAATAGGAACCTAAATTAAGCGATTCTTTTTCGAGATTTTTCTACGGGTGGGCATAAAGCCCGCCCCAATGAAGCCCTCGCCACCCCGCGGGTAGGGGCGGGGTTCATCCCCGCCCGGACGCGAGAAGGGATTGGCTGAAAGGCATCGCACAAACGCTCAGCGGTCTTTGGGCTCGAATGCAACGAGATACCGCCCGCCTTTTGCGTCGTCAAGATTGGCAGTCTTCCCACAGGGCCGGGTCGAAGAAAGCGCTGCGGGAAGGGCAGTTTTTCCGGCGGCACAGCTGGCAGCTGCGAAAGTTTTTTTCGGTTGGAAAGCGGATGCCGGAAAGGGATTTGACCGGGGACATCAGAAAAGCATCGGAAAGCGTAACGCCGATGGCGGCCTCGACGTCTCCCAGGAGCGAAAAAAGCCGGCCCTGCTGTTCGATGGGCCAGATGTCCCTATCGCCGGATCCCGGCCTCATGACCGCTGATTTTGTTAGGCCGAACTTCGATGTCAGAACCGAGGCCAAATGGCCGGAGGCGATTTGAAGCAGGTCGGTCTTGATCTCCTCCCACCAGTATGACTTCAAAAAGTCCTCTTTTGAAACATCGACATGGTCCATTTCAGAGCCGCAGGTCACCACGAAGGGAAACACCCGCTCTGCTTCATCGAGGTTTTTTCTCAAGGCTCGGGAAATAAAGGCAACGCCGTCGACGGTCACGGTGTCTTTGCTCTTTCGTTCGATGAAGCACTCCCGGAAGACTGCTTTGGGCTTTGCCGTTTCCGCTGCTTTGCCGATCAGCCCCTCCAGTTCTCGTGCGTCTTCGGTACCGGGCGTCAGGCACATCCTTTCGGTGAGCGACACCGCGTCGAGGGTGAAAGGGATCGGATCGAGGACAATCATGGCATCCATGTGTGCTGAAGTATCCTTTACTGAAGGATTAACATCTCGTATGAAACTTCGGTCGAAGCCGGCGGCAATAACCGACCTGCTCCCGCCTTGGGTTTTGGAGGTTGGAGGGCCACGCGCAGTCTAAGCCGGTATTGGGT
>CAYPFH010000291.1:0-5428 GCA_964409825.1 uncultured Desulfobacterales bacterium
TCCAAATAAAATCGCTTCGCGCTTTTATAAGGGCGGCTTCGCCGCCAAAGAACCTTTATATACTTTATCAGCTGATCTTCGGTTTTTCAGGTTTGGATATTGTGATTGGGTGCTTGGTGCTTGTTTGAAATTTGGAATTTGGTGCTTGGAATTTTTTTATCTGCCGCCGTCCGGCGGGTACGGCATCAGACGTCGACGATCTGCGGAAACCGGCTGCGCAGGTCTTCGATCATGGCCGGATCGAGGCGGTGTTTGTGTCCGTCGAGGATCTCGTCGACGATGGAATGGGCCCGCATCAGGGGTGTCGGTGCACCGCGGCCGATCCAACGGTCGTACTGTTCCCGAACCGCCAGTTTCGGATAGAAAAATTCACTGAACATATGTGCTACTGTATGTTCCTCGGTCACGTAGTTGCCGCCGGGCCCGACCCGCTCGATGCATTCGAAGGCCAGCGTTTCAGTGTTGATGGTCACCCCGGCCAGGAGCCGCTCCACCATCCCGAGGATTTCATCGTCGATGACGTACTGCTCGTAGGAGATGGAATTTCCCGAGTCGAGCATGCCCGCGGCCAGGTGGACGAAGTCTGCACCTGCGCGGCCCAGCAGGAGATTCGACACCCCTTTTTCGAATCCGGCCTGGATGTCGGGCCGTTTGGCGTCGGTGAGACCGGCGCTGGCATAGATGGGCAGACGGTACCGGTGGGCCAGGGCCACGCAGCAGGTGTTCAGCATGGCGGTTTCCACCGACCCAACGGCAAGGTCCATGGTGCGAAGGTCCATGGCCATGGGGACGCTGCCATACATCACCGGGGCGCCCGGAGACATGAATTGCACCAGGGCCGCGCCGGCCAAGGCTTCGGCGTGGAGCTGGGCCAGGGTTCCGGCCAGCGTCGCCGGGGCCGTAGCTCCGGCGATGGGCGCGGGCGCGCAGGTGACCGGGATTCCCCGGCCGGTCAGAAACTCCAGGATTTTGAGCGAATCGCCGTCCACGGTCAAAGGACTGATCGGGTTGGTGATCACCGACACGAAAGGCTGTCTGCGAAGGGAATCGTTTCCGCCGGCCATGGCTTCGGCCAATTCGACCAGCTGCCGGGCACCTTCCAGATTGTCGACCCCCCCCATGACGTGCTTGTTCGTGTGCGACAGGGCGTGGAAGAAGTCGTTCAGGTGGTAGGCGTCCGGGGCCACGTCGTAGGCCTGGCAGGCAATGATGTAAAACCGGATATGGGAAAGCTGCTCGACCAGGGCCGCGGTGTTGGCCACGTCGCGCAGCATGGTGGGCCTGAAACCGCCGGTGGCCAGGTCGAGGATCTGAAAGGCCCGCCCCCCGTTTCCGAAGTAGACCTGTCCGCTTCCCAGATCGAGGTCGTTTTTGCCGTCTCTGGAAAAAAGCGTGAAACGTTTCGGGGCGGAGGCCAGCTGCTGGTCGATCCACTCTGCCGGGAGCCGGGCGATGCCGTCTTCCGGAGCCACAGACGCCCCCGACGCCCTGAGACGTTCGAGCATCTGCTTGTTCAAAACCCGGATCCCGACGGTGGCAAGAATCCGCCGGCCGGTCTTGTCGATCAGTCCAATGTCCGCTTCGGAAAGAAACTGCCGCATGGTTTTGCGATTCCTGTATGAAGTTGAACCCTGAACCATCCACATGGTTCACGCCGCGCTGGGGAAGCGATTAAAGTTTTTCCAGCAGCCGGCCGATCTCCTTGGCCAGTTCGGGGGAGATCTCCGGTTTGAGCCGGTGGGCGGCCAGAATCTCCCGGGCCTTGTCGTTGCTGCGCCGGTACAGGTCCTTTCCCCCATCGGCCGACCAAGCGTCGTACCGGCTCCGATCCAGCAGGTCCGGCAAAAAGAGCGCCTCCTGAAAGTGTTCGAAGGTATGGTCGTCGGTGAGAAAAATCCCCCGGGAGCCGGCGTCCTTGACCCGATCCAGGGCTTCCAGCGCCAGGGTCTCGGCATTGACGGGGATGCCGCCGGTCAGGTGACGGGCAGCGGCGATCAGCTCATCGGCGATGGTCACCATCTCCAGCGAAGAGGTGTTTCCGTATTCCAGGTAGCCCACGTCGTGGATGAGGTTGCACCGGGAAAGCATCGCCGTAACGATGGACAGCATGGCCTCTGCGCCGGCCTGGGCGTCGACCACCTTGGAATCGGTTGCCCCGGCAAATGACCAGATGGGAAGCCCGTAAATCTCGTCGCGCATGTCGGCCAGGGCGGCCTGGGTCAGGCTCCATTCCGGGCATCCGTAGGAGACGACCGTCGATTTCATGTCCAGGGCGCTGACATTGGGACCGAAGAGAAAGGGAGCCCCCTTACGGGTCATCTGGTGGATGATCAGCCCCATGAGGTTTTCGGCGATCCCCAAGGCCATGGCGCCGGCCAGGGTGACCGGGGATCCGCCGCCGGCGTTGGACCCGGAAGGAAGACAGATCGGAATCTCCTTTTCGGCGCAGAAAATGAGGCGGTCCACCACATGGGCCGGAAACCGCAATGGGCTGATCGCCTCTGAATAATTGAGCAGGAAAGGCTTGTGCCGCAGGGCCTCCTCGCTGCCGGCCACCAGGCAGGCCAGCTCGTGGATCTTGGCCATGTCTTGCTTTCGGTCGGCGATGAACACGATCGGTTTGTTGGTGTTTTTGACCATTTCGGCAAAGGCGTAGACATAGATGAAGTCGATTTTAGGCACATCCTGGGGATTGCTCATGGACATGGCAAAGGACATGTTGTCCAGCCCGTCGACGAGCCGGGCAAACCGGCCGGCGTCTGCCAGCACGCACTGGCGCCGCTGGCCGCTTTCCAGATCGAGCGTGAAGGTCGTGTCCGAACCGGTGCCGAAGTAGAAATTTTCGTCCGCCAGCGCCATGGCTTTTTTCCCGTTCTGGTCGTACAGCGCGATCTGGCGGGGCGCGGTTTTCAGGGCCTCTTCGGCCATATAGGCCGGAATGCGGATCCAGTCGCCTTCGAGCGGCCGGGCACCGGCGTCCACCAGCATGGTCCTGGCCCCATCGTGCTCCATCTTGATCCCGGTCTTTTCCAGAATTTCCAGCGCGGCCGTATGGATGGCCATCGCCTGGTCTCGGCCCAGAACTCGGAGCCGCGGTTGAAAGGTCGGTATCGGCAGGCTGTGCATCATATTCTCCTTCCGGATCGAAACGGCCTGCGGCCGTTTCGTAGGGTTCATGCCGGGCTTTTACGCCCCTATCGCCCGACGCTGCGGGCTGAAAATCAATTCGGCCGGTCTTTTCAGGACCGGACTTTTGCATAGGTTATCCTGCGGCCAGCAGTGCTTTTGCCTCAGAGACCGCAGATCCGGCATCGGAAGCGTACCGATCGGCGCCGATCTCCTTGGCAAACTGGGCGGTCACCGGCGCCCCGCCGATCATGACCTTGACCTGGCCGCGGTGGCCGGCCTGCTTCAGGGCCTCGATGGTCGCCTTCATCGCGGGCATCGTCGTCGAGAGCAGCGCCGACATCCCCAAAATTTGCGGGCCTTCGTCGGCCACTGCCTTGACGAACGCCTCCGGGGCCACGTCCACCCCCAGGTCGACGATGGTAAAACCGGCGCCTTCAAGCATCATCGATACCAGATTCTTGCCGATGTCGTGAAGGTCGCCCTTGACGGTTCCCATTACGACCGTTCCCTTGCTGGAAACCGTACCGGCCTGGAACTGGGGTTTGAGCAGGGCCACGCAGGCCTGCATGGTTTTGGCCGAGCGGAGCATCTGGGGGACGAACAGGGTTCCCTGGGAGAACTTTTCCCCCACGACGTCCATGGCCGCGATCAGCCCCTGGTCCAGGATCTGCTGGGGATCGCTCCCGGCATCCAGGGCCTTTTGGGTTTCGTTCACAGCCCCATCCATGTTCCCCTTCAGGATGGCTTCCGACAGTGCAGTAAAGTCCATGAGTGTTCCTCCTATGCGTTCTTTGAAAACAACCCTTTTTCGTAGGCGTCGATGAATTCGGCGCAGTACTCGTCACGGCCCAGCAGCATGTTCACCGCCGCCAGCGCCGACATGATTTCCGTATCCGTCGGGTCGCAGATGGCCGCCGAAAGTCCGTGGGCAAGGGCCAGGCCGAGAAAGTGCCGGTTGATCAGCCGGCGGGCCGGCAGGCCGAAAGAGATATTGGAAAGACCGCAGATGGTACCGACTCCGGGGAACCGCTCGGTAATGCCGGAAATGGCCGACATCACCGCCGGACCCATCCGGACGTCCACAGAGACCGGCTGGACCAGCGGATCTACGAAAATGTCTTCCAAGGCCATACCGGCGGCGGTCAGTTTTTCGATCAGCTCGGCTCCGACGCTGATGCGCTCGTCTGCCGTGGTCGGCATGGAGGCCTGGGCCATGCAAAGGGCGACGACTTTGCAGGGATTTTCGGCGACCACCGGCAAAAGCGCATCGTAGCGGTCTTTTTCCAAGGAGATGGAATTGATCAGCGGCCGGCCCCTGTGGACGGCCAAGGCTTCTTTGAGGGCTTCCGGATTCGGACTGTCGAGGCAGAGAGGGGCGTCTACCGCCTCTTGCACCGTCTCGACGAGCCACGGCAAAAGCACCTTCTCCTGCTCCAGAAACGTACCGGCGTTGACGTCGATGTAGGCGGCCCCGGCATCGGCCTGGGCCCGGGCCACGGCCTGAACGGCTGCCGCATCCTTTTTGCCTACGGCTTCGGCAATGGCTTTGCGGCTGGTGTTGATCTTCTCTCCGACAATGATCATGGCGTCTCCCTTTGTTGTCCCGCTAAAAAAACGCACCGTCCCTTTCTCTTCACGCGGGCAGCTTTTCCCGATGGAAAAGGGGCCTGGTCCGAGCAAAATTGGATGTCACGGACACTGCGACGCGCATTCGAAAAACCGCCGCGATGAAAAGGGTATGCTGCCATACACTGCGGCGGCGGAATGAAACCGACGGCGGAATTCAATCCTGCTATGCTGTGCTTCGTAACAGCCGATAAAAGGCCGATATACCGGACTCTAACAAATGAAAACGAAAATACAACCCCGGGGGACCCGAATCCACCGCCTGGAATGCGGCCGCCGTGTTGAGCGGCTGTTGCAGCGGCAAAACCGCCGATCTGGTTTCTACGGTGCCGGGCTCGGCGGTGGATTTGATCTTATCGCTTTCTGCGCGACGACCCTGCCGCCCCCCGGGCTTGTATTCGCACTCCGACCCGTACTTTTTCGAAAGCGGAAATTTCAAAAACCTTCTTGAACGTCAAGAAAAATCGGCGCCGGTGTTCAAAAAAATGCCGGGAAAGATGTCAGCCCTGCCGCTGACCGCTGAGGCGTCCAGATTGATCAAATGTGAAACTCATCAGGACGTCGCCCCCATGAGCTGGGTCTGCACCCGGTCGCGCCTTTGCAGCGAGGTAAGATAGTGAAATACGCAAACCGGCGGGCTAAAAAATCCCAAGCACCAAATTCCAAATTTCAA
>CAYPFH010000292.1:0-5428 GCA_964409825.1 uncultured Desulfobacterales bacterium
GAATCCAGAATCCAGAATCCAGAATCCAGAATCCAGAACCCAGAATCCAGAACCCCCGAACCCCCAACCCCTATCACGTCGGTGTCTTCGTGCCTTTCGGCGGAGGGCTCTTTTTCAGGTTCTTGCTGGAGTAGTAGACGGCGCTGTCGCCCATGAACTTGGCGTGAATGTGGCGGTCTTTTTCCACCCAGGTATACTGCTTGAGGCCGAAGTTGGTCGAGATGTCGGCGGGCAGTCCGAGGATGTCGGACACCTGCTCGTAGCTCATGCCCAGTTTGAGCCTGTCGTAGTTTTCTTTTGTGACCCTGTCCGGCTCCAGGCTGCATGCAATCATCAGCGGCAGGATGAAGAGCAGCAAAATTACTGCGGCAAAAAGTTTGCGGTCGGCTTTCATTCGGGATTCTCCCTCAAGGTTTTTTCAGACATTTTATCCGATTTTCCCGCCGTTTGGCAAGCAGATCTAACCTGCCGGTTCCGTTTGAAAAAGCCAAAACCAACCACGCCGCCCTTTTTGACAATACCGAATGAGGCCCTATGTTTAGCGGCGTCTGAATGTCTTGGTTCTCAGGACTAGGTCATAGGTATCGGGCTCTGCCTTGGGGGATGAATAATGAAAAATACGAAGCACGAAATCCGAAATCCGAAAAAATCCCAAATGATCAAAATTCTAATGACCCAAACAACAGCAGGTATTTAGAAAGTTTTCGGTTTTTTTGCCCTTGGACCATATTTTGGTCATTTCAAAATTCGGATTTAAATTAACATGCCCCTCTGGGCTTATATCAAAGCCGGTTCAGAGGTTAAAAAGGATAAGTACCATATGATCGAAGCGGTGCTGCTGGATCTGGACAACACCATGGTGTTGTATGACGAGAAGGCATACGTGAAACAGTACTTTGAGCGGCTCCTTCCCTGGTTTTCGGATCTTTTCTCCGAAGAGGAGCTTACAGAAAGGGTCATGGCGGCCATCCGCGGCCTTCGGGAAAACACCGGCCCGGACACGAACCGGGATTATTTCTTGAACCGGTTCGACGCAGACGGAGCCGCCGGCCGGGAGCGTGTCTGGGAGCGGTTCATGGGATTTTATGCCGGAGGCTATCCCGGGATTCAGGTGGCGGCTTCGGCGCCTTCCGGCCTCCAGGAAGTTCTATCCCGGCTTGCCGGGTCCAGCCTGAAGATGGTGCTCGCCTCCAATCCGGTGTTTCCCCTCATCGCCCAGGAAACGCGCATGCGGTGGGCAGACATTGCCCCCGATCATTTCGACCTGTTCACCCACATCGAAAACATGTCCTTTGTCAAACCGAATGTCGGCTATTATCGCCAGATCTGTGGCATGCTAAAGGTGCATCCGGCCTCCTGCCTGATGGTGGGAAACGATCCTTCTGCCGACATGGCGGCCAAACAGGCCGGGCTCAAGACCTATCTGACCACGGATGCGGTCGATGCCGGATATGCCGCCATTTCGATTACCGCAGGACCCCGGGAAAAAGACACGGCGCCGGCAGACGCTGATTTTATCGGTCCGTTTTCAGAGGTGCCGGCGGCTGTCGAAAAATTAGCGGACTTCCCGTTTTTTCTGCGGTTTTCTCTTGATAAATAAATGGAATGATCCTAATTCACTTGTCTGACCTACAGGGATTCATGCCCTCCGGGCTTAACCCAAAGCCGGGTCCTCCGGGCCCGGATCTTTACAATTCCATGCAGCATTTCGCGGCAGGCGAAATGAGCAATAAAATCGCGGCAGCGGCTTCATCGCGGCCGCGATTTTATGGGGGCTTTGACATGGCAGAAGAATTCGATTCGGAAAAAGAGGAAAAAGAAGAAGATCAGGAGCCCAGCTTTGCCGAGCTTCTCGAATCCTATGAAGCCGGCATGACCGACGACCTGCAGGTGGGAGACAAGATCCGGGGAAAGATCATCTCCGTCGGACACGATGCGGTTTTTGTCGACACCGGCACCAAGGTGGACGGCGTTGCCGAGCGCGAAGAGCTCCTCGACGAGGAGGGAAACCTGCCCTACGCCGAGGGCGACGAGATCGAGCTCTACGTTGTTTCGATAGACGAGCACGAGATCCGTCTTTCCCGGTCGGTTTCCGGGGCCGGCGCGGTTGCGCTTCTCCAGGACGCATATTCCGGCGGCATTCCCGTGGAAGGAAAGGTCAGCGCTACCTGCAAGGGCGGGTTCAACGTGGCGGTCGCCGGCCGCAGGGCCTTTTGTCCGATCAGCCAGATGGACGTCCGGTATGTGGAAACTCCGGAAGACTATGTGGGAAAAACCTTTGAATTTCTGATCAGCCAGTTCGAGGAAAACGGCCGCAACATCGTGGTCTCCCGAAAAAAACTTCTCCAGCGGGCCATGGAAAAGGAAAAGAAGGCGTTTTTTGCCGATCTCAAGGAAGGAGATGTGCGCCAGGGCCGGGTCACCCATATCATGCCATACGGCGCATTCGTCGAACTGATTCCCGGCGTCGAGGGAATGGTCCACATTTCGGAGCTAAGCTGGTCCAGGTTGGATAAGCCCGGCGAAGCGGTGAAGCCGGACGACACGGTGACCGTCAAAGTGCTTGAAATCGAGCCCGGCAAAAAAAAGGGGCAAAAAAAGATCGGTCTTTCCGTGAAACAGTTGGATGCCGATCCCTGGCAGACAATCGAGGAGCAATTCAAGCCCGGAGATAAAGTCAGCGGCCGGGTTACCTGGTGCATGAACTTCGGGGTTTTTGTCGAGATCGCTCCGGGCGTCGAGGGGCTGGTTCACATCAGCGAGATGAGCTACCTAAAGCGGATCGTCAACCCGGAGGATGTCGTCTCCAAAGGAGAGGCGGTATCGGTGGTGATCAAGGAAATCGATCCTGCGGGGCGACGGATTTCGCTCAGCCTTCGGGATGCGGAGGGAGACCCCTGGCTGGAGGTGAAAGAAAAATTCAGCGTGGGACAGGTGGTGGACGGGACCGTGGAAAAAAAGGAAAAATTCGGTCTTTTCGTTTCCCTGGCACCCGGCATTACCGGCCTTTTGCCCAAATCGAAATTCAGCCGCGCTCAAAAGCCGGCTGTTTTGGAAGGCCTCAAAACCGGAGATTCGATTTCCGTCACTGTAGAGGAGATCCATCCTCAGGAGCGAAAGCTCACCCTGGCTCCGGGAGATGTCAAAGAAGAAGGGGACTGGAAGGACTTTAAACAGCCCAAGTCTGAATCGCCCATGAGCGATCTTGCCGAAAAACTGCAAAACGCCATGAAGGACAAGAACAAGTAAGCTGGGAGGCCTAAGTACGATTTAGAAATTAGAATTGAGAATTTAGAATTTCAAAACAGGCGGAGAGCGGAGGCGCTGTGCACTGCTGGGAGGCTGGCCCTTCGACTCGGCGGTGCCTCGCTCAGGGCAGGGAGTCTGGGAAGCGAAAGACAGATGTCAGATACCGGACCTCCGGCAGTTTCCGACCTCTGACCTCTGACATCTGATATCGGTCTTTCTATCTGACCTCTGACCTCTGACATCCGACATCGGACATCTTTCAACCTTGTGGAGGCTAAATGCCCAATCGGAAAAAAATGCCTTATTCCCCCGCACTCGTCTGCCGCGGTGTGCGGGGCGCCACCACCGCGGCCGAAAATTCCAAGGAGGCCATCTTGCAGGCCACCCGGGAAATGCTCTTCCTCATCGTACGGGCCAACGAGATGCGCACCGAGGATGTGGCCAGCGCCATTTTCACCACCACCAAGGATTTAAACGCCACTTATCCGGCCCTGGCCGCTCGCCAGCTCGGCTGGTACGACACCGCCCTGATGTGCGGCCACGAGATGCAGGTGCCCGGAGGACTCTCCCGCTGCATTCGGGTGCTCATCCACTGGAACACCGCCGCAATCGCCCGCGACATCGTCCATGTCTACCTGCGGGAGGCAAAGAACCTGAGACCCGACCGCAGAACCCTGCCGGAAATCTCCACCGAGGAGCTCGATGCCGCGCTTTCCGGCTTTGACATGGGCACCCTCAAGTTCGACCCGGATGGCTCTGCTTAAATAAAATCGCACCAGCGATTGTATTCGGTGAAAGAGGCAAAAATGATCGCCGGTGAGGCTCCGAAAAAAGATTTCGGCGACTCAGCCTGGGCCGTTGTGCTGCTGGCCGGCCTCTTTTTTTTCGGCATCAGCAGCCGCATCCTTTTCTCTCCTTTGATGCCGGTGATCGAAGCCGATTTAAACATTTCCCACGCCGATGCGGGCGCCCTGTTTCTACTCCTTTCCGTGGGATATTTTGCTTCGCTTCTGAGCTCTGGGTACGTGGCCGCCCGACTGTCTCATCGAAGCACCATCATCGTTTCTACCGTCGGGGTCGGACTGGTCCTGATAGGTACTTCCTTTACCCAAAGTATTTGGCCTCTGAGGCTTTGCATGGTGATCCTCGGTGCCGCATCCGGCCTGTACCTGCCTTCGGCCATCGCCGCGCTGACTTCCATCATCCGGCCCCAAAACTGGGGAAAGGCCATTGCCGTGCACGAACTGGCGCCGAGCCTGGCCTTCATCGCGGTTCCCCTTGCCGCGGAGCTGATTCTCGGCGGCTTTACCTGGCAGGCGGTGCCGGTGGTTTTCGGGGCGACCGCCCTGCTGCTCGGTCTGTTCTACGGCCGGTTTGGAAGAGGGGGCAGATTCGTCGGACGCCCCCCCGGGGTCGAATCCATGAAGGTGTTTTTATCGGATCCCAACTTCTGGATCATGGCCTTTCTCTTCGGCCTCGGGATCAGCGGTACCCTGGGGCTGTACACCATGCTTCCGCTGTATCTGGTCTCCGATTACGGCATGATCCGCTCCGATGCGAATATGCTTCTTTCCCTGTCGCGGATCTCCGGGTTGTTCATGGCCCTGGTCGGCGGATGGGCTTCGGATCGCTTCGGCGCCTTTAAAACGATGGTCGTCGTGTTTATCGTGAGCGGCATTGCCACGGTCGGCATCGGGTTTGCGCCGGGTAGATGGGAACTGGCGGCGGTTTTCATCCAGCCCCTGGCGGCGGTCTGTTTTTTCCCGGCCGGTTTTGCCGCGCTTTCGGCCATCGCTCCGCCGGATTCCAGAAATATCGCCGTTTCCCTGGCCATGCCTTTCGGGTTTCTTATCGGCGGCGGCGTCGTTCCGTCCCTTATCGGTTTTTTCGGAGATGCCGGATCGTTCCCACACGGGATCGCGCTGGTCGGAGTCTTGATCGGCTCCGGGGTCTTCTGGGCCGGACTGCTGCAACACCGCAGCCGCCGGAGCGAATGATACTCCCTTTGTTGCAGGCTCCGGGTTAAGGAACGACATCAGAGATCAGCCCCGCCCTTGGCCGGCGGGATTCAAGATTCCAAATTCAAGGTTCAAAATTCGCCGAAAGGAATTTTATACGAATCTTTTGGCACTTAACTGTCCTTGTCAAACACTTTCGCAGTTTTATTCCTGACACTCAC
>CAYPFH010000293.1:0-5378 GCA_964409825.1 uncultured Desulfobacterales bacterium
CAAGCGCCTCACGGCGCCACTACAAACAGGGCTGCGGCTTAAACAGAAGTTTCACATTTGATCAAACTGATCGCCTCGGCGGCCAGAGGCGGGGCTTATGTGAAACTTCGTTCGAAGCCGGCGGCGGGGCCGGCTTTTTTCGGCTGCTTTTGGCGCTTTTATCTTTTTTTTGGAGCTCGATTTCGGGAAGGACAAGGAGCGCGACCCCGAAACCGCCGGGCGGCTGCCGGCGGGGCAGGGCAGTCTTCCGATGGGGGCCGGCGATCTCTTCCAGGGTGCGGCGGATCGTGTCGTTCAGGTCGATTGGCATCGTTTTTTTCCGATCGAAATAATAGCAATCAAAATTCATGCCAAAGTTATAGAAAATACTGGATTCTCCTTCGACTTCGCTCCCTTCGACTGCGCTCAGGACAGGCAGGATGGTGAGCCTGTCGAACCACCGCTGGAGTTTATCCCGCACCCCGGATCAAGTCCGGGGCGGGCTTTGATGCGGGGCGGGAATGACGGAAGAAGGAATATTCGGCCTTTTTACGAGATCATCAATATTTGTTTTCGATTACGATAGATTGGATTTGACGATGTGGAAAGTATGTGGTGAAGGTCCGTTTCGGAAAAAAAGGACAAGCATGCGCTTTCACGGTGCCCAATTTGCGGTGCAATAGTGCACCGCAATTTGGGCACCGCCGAACACGGGAAGTCCTCCGCCGAAAAGGCAGCCCCCTGCTGCGGCCGTGCTCTTGTTCAGACAAGCGCCCGATCAAATCAGGCGGACGGCGTCGGCCGGCACCTGGACCGAAACCCTGTCTCCGATGAGGGGGCGGATCTTCCGGTAGGTGGATTCGGAAAGGGTTACGCCGATCCAGATCCCGATATCGATGACGCAGCGGATTTGGCCCCTTTCTTCGGTCGCCTGGATCACCCTTCCGGGAAACCGGTTTTCAGAGGTCCGGCCTTCGTCAGGATCGGCCAGGATCAGGAGGCCGGGGTCGATTTCGACGCGCACTTTTCTCGGGGTAACCGACACGCCGTCGTAGGGGAGGGTAATCCGGGGGCCGTTTTCGATCCGGCAGACCGCGCGCCCGTCTTTGCCGCTGGCCAGGGCCGCGGTAAAGACGTTTTCATAGCCCGATGAAACCGGCCTTCCCTGGTCCAGGTAGATCGTCCGGGTGGACAGCGCAACGGCCTGGCCCCGGTCGTGGGAGGTGAAAATCAAGCTGATTTTCCCTGCCTCGTTGATCTCTTTCAATATCCGGATGATGGCGGCCTGGTGTTCGGCGTCGACGTTGGCAGTCGGTTCGTCGCACAGAAGAACCGACGGAGACACCGCCAGGGCCCGGGCCAGGGCGACGCGCTGGGTCTCGCCCCCGGAGAGACGGTGGGCCATGGCGCCGGAAAAGGCCGTCATCCCGACCTGTTCCAGGGCTTCGGCGACCTTCTTTTTGCGCTCCTTTGCCGGGATCTTGCGGATCTTCAGCCCGTAGGCGACGTTCTGAAATACGGTTCTCGTAAAGAGGATCGGCTGCTGATCGAGCATCACCACCTTTCGGCGCAGGGCCTGGAGCCCCGCGCGGCTGAAATCCACCGGAGCCGAATCGAATTCGATGGCGCCGGTAGTGGGCCGGTCCAGAAAGGCGAGAATGTTGAGCAGCGTGGTCTTTCCGGCGCCGTTGGCGCCAAGCAGAGCATAGCGCCCGCCGGTTTCGATATTCAACTCGTGGATATCGACAACGGTGCGGTCTTCGTAGACCTTGGTGACGCCGGAAAGACGGTAGAGCATCAGAGGCGGCTCCTTCCCTGAAAAAAGTGAAAGAGCAGGTTCATGCCGAAGGCCAGTACCAGCAGCACGATGCCGAGGGCGACGGCCAGGGTGAACTGGCCCTTGTCGTATTCCAGGGCCATGGCCGTGGTCATGGTGCGGGTGAATCCCTTGGCGTTTCCGCCGAGCATCATGGAGATGCCGACCTCTGCGATCACCCGCCCGAAGGCGGCGATCACCGCGGCCACAAGCCCGAACCGGGCCTCCCGGGCCACTGCCAGGGCGGTCTGCCAGGCGTCGGCGCCCAGGGTCAGGGCGGTCTTCCGGTACCGCTCGTCGATGCGGCTCACCGCGGCGATGGTAAAGACCGCCACCACCGGCAGGATCAGGATGACCTGGCCGATGATTATCGCCTTTTGGGTATAGAGAAGGTCGAGTATCCCTAACACCCCCCGCCGGGAAATGAAGGCGTAGACGAAGAGTCCGATCACCACCGTGGGCAGGGCCAGCAGGGTGTTGAGCACCGTGATCGCAAGGCGTTTTGCTTTGAATTCGTTGAAGGCGATCGCAAAGCCCAAAGGAATGCCGAGGATGCCGGCGATCAGGGTGGAAGTGCCGCTGACCTTCACCGACACCCAAACGATTTCCATCATCTCCGGATCCAGGGAGATTACCAGGGAAACGGCCGAACGAATGCTGTCGATTAAAAAACCCAAATGAATTCGCTCCGCGTATTCATGAGATGCGGCTTTTGCCGCATGAGAAAAAAAGCTTCAGAATATGGGCAAGTTCGAACTTGTCAAAAGCCGTTATATGGCTGAGTAAAAAAATAGCGCCGAAAATGAAATCCGGAAGCGCCCTAACCCAGCATGCCGTGGAGCAATACTGGATGTGCTATTTTATGTAAAGGCCTGTCTTGCCGCTCATTGGTTTGGATGCGATGGGTATGTCCGGACAGAAACAAGAGCCCCGGTTTCTGTTCGAAGCAGAGGCCCCAAACATGGAATTTTTCTGTTTCCCGCGGCGTCAGCCGCGGCTACAATTTATAATGGATTCGGCGGTTTTTCAGCCGAATCCATTATAAATTGTCGGGGACGAACAGCTGTTTTCCCAGTACCCGGTAGTCGCGGATGAGCTTCTGGGCCCTTTCTGCGACCAGCCAGCGGGCAAATTCGTCGGCCAGGCCGTACCGGACATGGGCAAACTTTTCCGGGTTGACCGGAATAACCCCGTAGGGATTGAACAGGGCCGGGTCGCCTTCGCACAGGATGTCGAGGTCGACCGGGTTCTGGCTTCCGAATTTGTACTTGATGTAGGTGCCCCGGTCGGCCAGGGTGTAGGCGCGCTTCTCGTCGGCAAAGGTCAGGGTCTTTCCCATGCCCTGGCCGATGGACTGGTACCACTTGCCCAGTCCCGGTGGGGAAAGAAAGCTCACCTCCACGTTTTTTCCGCCCTTGACGATGGTCATGCTCTGTTTTTCAAGCTTCAGGTCCGTGGACTGCCAAAGGGCCTGCTCCTTGGTGTGGGTGCCGCTGTCGTCTCCCCGGGAGATGAAGCCGGCGCCGCTGGCTGCAATGGCCTCCAGGGCTTCGACCGCGTCTTTGACGCCGTCGATGCCGGCGGGATCGTCCGGGGGCCCGACGATGACAAAATCGTTGTGCATCACGGCATAGCGTTTGGTCCCGTAGCCCTCGGCCACGAACTGTTCTTCTCTTTTCCTGGCGTGCACGAAGATGACGTCCACATTGCCGTCCATCCCGTCGCGGATGGCGGCACCGGTTCCCTTGGCAACCACCTTGACCCGGATGCCGGTATCTTTTTCCAGCTCCGGCAGCAGCACATCGAGAAGCCCGGAGGCCTGGGTGCTGGTGGTGGTGGACATCTTGACGATCTTGTCCTCGGCGGCGGCCCCGCCGGAAAAGGCAGCGATGGCCAAAAACAGCGCCGCGGCAACAAGAATCAGTTTTTGTTTCATGAAGCATCCTCTTTTTTGGGGTTGGGCTGCGTATCCTGGGGAAAGACCATCTTTCCGCTGAAGCGAAGGTCGTAGCCGGCCAGACGGCCGGCGGTTTTCGTAAAAGCCGGATCGTGGAGCAGACCCAAAAAACGCTGCACCCCCTGTTCGAAAAACTTTTCCTTTCGGATCATCAGGGTTCGGAGAAGGTCATCATTAACGCTTCGAATGGGTCAGGTGTCAACGAGAATGGAGAAAAAATATATCATAAACTAACCGTAGATGACAAAAAATGACAACAATCGAACCGAAGCCGGGGCGGTGCTCATCGGTGGAAATATTCGTGTCCGGAAGAGCGCCGTGCAGTCGGCCTTTAATTTTGGAAAGATTGTCCTATATTTCAAAAGATGTGAATCAAGACGATCATTTCCGCAAATCGTTGATTAGGTGGTTTTGAGTTCATTTTTTCAGCCGTCAGAACGGGACAGCGGGCAGTGCCCGGGGCCGCCTGAGGAGGAAGGGTCGTCCCTGAACCATTGCAAATTCGCAGCATGTTCAGCCGCCGGTCGGGAGGAATATCGATGAGCGTCAAAGAGATGGAAAGCTTCAAGATGCCGGAGTTAAGAACCATTGCCAAAAAGCACGGCATCAACTCTTTTGGGAAAACCAAAGCCAACCTGATTCGCGAGATCCAGATCGCGGAAGGAAATTTCGATTGCTTCGGCAGCGCCGTGGCGTATTGTGATCAATGGGGCTGCCGATATCGGCCGCTCTGCTTCGACGAGGCCCAGAAGTGGTCGGCCGGAAGGAAAAAAAAGCCGCCAACCCCTCGCAAGAAAAGGAGATCGTCATGAGCAAGCTTCTCTACCTTCAGGCATCGCCCCGGGGCGACCGTTCCTTTGCGATTCGAACGGCGGACGCCTTTGTCAACGCATACAGGGAGGTCAATCCGAGAGACGATGTGACCACCGTCAATCTCTTCGAGAAGATGCTCCCGCCCTTCGACGGATTTTCCCTTGATGCCAAGTACGCGATCCTCCATGGTGAAGACCACACCGATGAACAGGCCATGGCCTGGAAGGGCGTCGAGACGGTGATCGGCGAATTTACCGCCGCAGACAAGATCGTATTTGCCGTTCCCATGTGGAATTTTTCCATTCCATACCGGCTGAAGCACTATTTCGACGTGATCGTGCAGCCGGGATACACGTTCAGCTACTCTCCGGAGGAGGGCTACTCGGGGCTGGTCACCGGAAAGGTGTTTGTCGCCTACGCTAGAGGCGGCGCCTACCCGCCCGGAAGCGAAACCGAAGCGTTCGACATGCAAACCCGCTACCTGGAGCTGATTCTCGGCTTCATCGGTCTGACCGACGTAAAATCGGTGGTGGTGGAGCCGACCCTGGACCCGAACGCGTCGAAAAAAGCGCTGTCTGCCGCCGTCGCCAAGGCGAAAAGGATGGCCAAAACCTTCTGAGCGCATCGCAGACGCGATTGGATTAAAAGCATAGATTTTTTCCTGAAATGAGCCATGCCGCTGACCGGCGGGGCGGTCAGTTTGATCAAATGTGAAACTTCCCAATCCGTCATCCCGGGCGAAGCGAAGCGGAGAGCCGGGATCCACAAAAACCTGGATTCCCCCGGATCGAGTCCGGGGCAGGCTTGTCAAGC
>CAYPFH010000294.1:0-2747 GCA_964409825.1 uncultured Desulfobacterales bacterium
GTGAGGGATTTGCGGGTGGCCAGGGAGCGCATGTAGATCCGGGGGTTTCCGATGGCATTCATCCGGATCCGGTCGCCCAGAAGCGCTCCGCCGGTTTTGCGGCGGGAAGGATCGGTGCTGATTATCGCTACGCGGATATCTTTGAGATCGTGAAGCAGGCGAAGGATCAATTCGTCTGTCAGGGAGGATTTTCCGGCGCCGCCGGTGCCGGTGATGCCGATCACCGGTGTCTTTCGCTTTCCGATCTTTTTGTCCAGCTTGTCTCGCAGCTTCGGCAGGTGACCGTTTTCCTTTTCCTTGGCCTGCTCCACCGCCGAGATCAGCCGGGCGATGAGCGGCTTGTTCTCCGGGGAAAGGCCGGAAAGATCGAAGTCATAGGAGGGCACCGTCGGAAAATCCATCTGCGCCATCATGTGATTGATGATGCCCTGGAGCCCCCAACGGGCCCCGTCTTCCGGGCAATAGATTTTGGTGACCCCGTAGGCTTTCAGCTCCCGGATCTCGTCAGGGACGATGACCCCGCCGCCCCCGCCGAACACCTTGACGTGCGGTGCGCCGCGCTCTTTGAGCAGGTCAACGAGGTACTTGAAAAATTCGACATGCCCGCCCTGATAGCTGGAAACGGCCACGCCGTTGGCGTCTTCTTCGACCGCGGCGTCCACGATTTCCAGGACCGACCGGTTGTGCCCCAGGTGGATCACCTCCGCGCCGGTGTTCTGTAAAATGCGCCGCATGATGTTGATGGCGGCATCGTGGCCGTCAAACAAAGCGGTCGCAGTGACCACACGGATCGTATGGGTGGGCTTGTACCTTTCCGGTTCGCCCTTCATTCGCCCTCCTTTTCCCGGAAGGTGCCGCGGGCAACTCCGAGAATGAAATCGGTTTGGATGCGGATATAGTCCTCGATGCTGTAGTGACGGGCCAGAAACCACCGACGGAAGGTCCACATGTGTCCGAGCACGGAAATGTCGTGCGCCATCAGCTCGACGGTTCGATCGTCGATGCCGGGCATGTCGCCGTAAGGAAGCAACCTTGCCAGAACCTCCACGAACAGGCCGGTGATGCGGACCTCGTTTTCCAGGACGCGCTTCTGCCACTGGCCCGGCAGGGACTGAGTCTCCTGGTAGATCAGCAGGATGTGGTCGTTCATCCGGTGGCAGACCAGGAAGTATTCCCGGATGACTTCGGCCAGGGCATCGCGCCCGGCCGAGGCCCTCGACAGGGCTTCGGCGACACCGCGCTCGACCTCTGCGTGAATCGCATCGCAGACCAGATAAAGGATGTCCTCCTTGGAGGCGACGTATTCGTACATGGAGCCGATGGAGAGGCCGGCGGCCCCGGCGATCTGGCGGGTGGTGGTTTTGTGAAATCCGTTGGCGATGAACAGCCCGACCGCGGCGTCGACAATCTGGCGGCGCCGGCGTTCGACCAGGTCCGGGTTTTTGATCTGGGTGGGCACCCCTTTGGTTCTTTCGGGTTGCAGGGCCATGGCGGGAAAGGACTCCATTTTTGGGGAGGGAACGGTCATGTTTTCCGAACAAGCGCTCGGTCGTAAAGTATCATGGGCGGCTATGGCTGTCAAGCATGAAGGAATCAAGTCAGGCTGTATTACGTTAACCATTTGCTATAATAAGGAAACAAAGACATCCCCCGGTGCGGATACACCTCCTGCCGGTTCAGAAGATGCTGCCCGACGCCGAAACAAAAAAACCGAGCGATCGTTCGGGAACCAGGCCTTTTTGCGGGGTGCTGCTGCTTTTTTCCGTTCCGTTTTTTTCTTGACATCGTTTTGGAGACGGTTTACATATCAAACGGTATTTTACCGGTCGGTCGGTAAAATTCTGCGAAATTTCCGTTTGAACGCCCCTTCTTGTCCGCCGGAGGGTCATGGTTTTCCGCCGGCTGACCGATGGCCTTTTTCATGACGCAGAACCCCGACAAACCCAGCACCAAGGAGGCCATTATCACCACGGCCGTGGACCTGTTCCACCGCAAAGGATATTATGCCGCCAGCATGAGCGACATCGCCCGGGGCTGCGGCATTCGCAAGGCCGGCATCTATTATTATTTTTCCGGCAAAGAAGCCCTGCTCTATGGGATCATGAAACGGACCATGGATGACCTGCTCGCACATCTCAAGCAGAGCCTGGCGGATGCCGGGGGGGCGGAGGCGTCCATGCGGGCGGTCGTGCGGGGCCACGTGGAATTTCACCTCAGGCGCCAGAAGGAAAACTTCATCGCCAACAGCGAACTTCGGGGGTTGAGCCCGGAGCACTACAAAGCGGTTGTAAAGCAGCGCGATGGCTACGAGCGGATATTTCAATCCCTGATCCGAAGCGGGGTAGAGGAGGGGGTTTTTGCCGCCGGCGATATCAAGATCCTTTCCTATGCCATTTTGACGCTTTGCACTGCCGGCGCATTCTGGTTCAAGCCATCGGGCCGCCTTCCGGTGGAGCGCATCGCCGCCATCTACGAGGAGTTCGTTCTCAAGGGGCTCAAAGACGGCACCATGGGACGGGAGTGATTTGTTGGATTTCGACCTCAGCAAAGAACAGGAGATGGTCCGCAAGGAGGTCCGACGCTTTGACCAGAGCGAGATCGCGCCGGTGGCCCAGGAGTTGGATGAAAGCGATCCAACGACCCAATAAACCAGCGAGCTCGGAGGCAAACAACACACTACGAACCATAAATCGAGAAACACCAAACACCGAACACCAAACACGAAACAACCCAAAACCAGCATCCAG
>CAYPFH010000294.1:2847-5281 GCA_964409825.1 uncultured Desulfobacterales bacterium
CCAGCATCCAGGATCCAGATATCCAGCATTCAGCATTCAGAATTCAGAAAGGGAGGTGGAAAATGGCCGAGGATGTTCTGCTCAAGGAAGTGGAGGCAAAGACCGCAGTGTTGACCCTCAACCGGCCCGAGGTGATGAACTGCTTCAACTTTGCGATGCTGCATGCCCTTTCCACCGCCTTTGACGAGATCGAGCAGAATCCGGAAGTTCGGGTGGCGATCATTATCGGGGCAGGCGAAAAGGCATTCGCCGCAGGCGCAGACCTGAAAGAAAGGCGAAGCTACAGCCCCGAGCAGGTCAAGGTGTTCATCGCCACGATCCGCAACCTGTTCACGAGGATCGAATATTTGAAAAAACCGGTGATCGCGGCTGTCAACGGAATCGCCCTCGGCGGGGGAACGGAGCTGGCGATGGCCTGCGACATCCGGATCGCGGCAGAAAAGGCCGTCATGGGCCAGACTGAAACCCGGCTGGCCATCATCCCGGGAGCCGGCGGCACGCAGCGGCTGCCGCGCCTGGTGGGAAAGGGCCTGGCCAAGGAGCTTATCTTCACGGGCCGGCGGGTCGATGCCCAAGAAGCCCTGCGCATCGGCCTGGTCAACAAGGTCGTTGCGCACGACAAGCTGCTCGACGAGGCGAAATCCATGGCGGCCATGATCTGCGAAGCCGGGCCGATCGCCCTGGAGCAGGCTAAATACGCCGTCAACTACGGAATGGAAACGGATCTGCACACCGGCCTGGCCATCGAGTCCAACGCATACTGGGTGTGCATTCCCACCGAGGACCGCCTGGAAGGGCTGGCCGCCTTCCAGGAGAAGAGAAAACCGGTTTATAAGGGCAGATGATTGGTTGGTCATTTGATTGATTGGATGTTTGGTCAAATGGTCAAATAGTCGACTAGATGACCGGTTAGCCGGGGCTGGCCCGGAGACACGGGAAAGTCGCAGCCGCAGCAAGCTTTTCCCAATCAACCATTCAACAAATCGACCAATCAACCTTTTCCAAATGAAATCCACAGACTGCAAAAGGAGAACGAAATGACGGAATACGACTACTGGAAAATTTTTCCGCGGATGCCGCGGAAGGTCACCATCGGCGACATCACGGTTCGGGACGGATTTCAGCACCTGGAGAAGTTCATCTCCACCGAGGCGAAAATTTTCTATGCAGAGGAGATCATTTTCGCCGGCTGCCGGAACATCGAGGTCACCAATCTGGGAAACCCCTACCTGATGCCCCAGTTTTCAGACGCTGAAGAGGTGCTCGGCTATCTGCGAAGCGAGCGTTTCAGGAAGCGTTGCGCCCGGAAGCGAATCGATCCGGACGAAATCTGCGTTACGGCGGTGACCATCCGGGAAAAAGCCGTGGATCGCGCCATCGAACTCAAAGAGAGGGGAATCGGGCCGGACCGGTGCCTGATGATGGTCTCCACCGAAGAAGAGCACCACTTTGCCAATGCCGGCACCACCTTGCCGGAATATTGGAAAGAGGCCGAGCGATGCATCCAAAAATGCACGGACGCCGGTATCAAGATGTGCGGGACGGTCAGTACCATTTGGGGAAGCCCCATCGCCGGGGCCACGGATCTTAAAGACGCGGTGGAATTCACCAAGCGGTGGCTTCAGATCGGAGCTTCGGACATCGAGCATGCCGACCATGACGGCAGCGCCTCGGCGCCTGATGTCTACCGGTATTTTTCCATGATCCTGGACGAAATTCCAGACACGTCCCTGCACATCGCCCATTTTCACGAAACAAAGCGTGTGGCCTCGGCCTCGGTACTGGCCTCACTGCAGGCTGGAATCGACCACTTCGAGGCGACGATCGGAGGGATGGGCGGACAGCCGGCTAATTTTCTCGACGATCGGCCGGTGCCCGGCACCGGGGAATACTATTACGAAGACCCGCGCTACGTCGGGCTTACCTGCCTGGAAGATATGCTCGTTCAGATCGACGAGATGGAAATCGAACACGGCTATGATGTAGACCGGATTCTGTGGCTTGGCAGGCAGATGGAGCGTACCGTCGGCCATCGGCTTCGCTCGGAGGCGGCCGTCAACGGCAGGACCCTGAAAGAAGGGCACATGAAGTTCGCCCGTCCGGGAAGGAAAAAGTTGAAGCAGAAACTGGGAGAGGCCGAAAGTCAGAAACTGCCTTCCGAATGGGGCGAAAAAGCCGTTCTCCCGGAGCGTTTCCGGCCCTGACGCTGACCGCGGGGGGAGCCACAAAAACCTGGATTCCCCCGGATCTGAGTCCGGGGCGGGCTTTTTATAAAAGCCTGTCCTGGGCTCGATCCAGTGCCCGGCATGGCGAACCGGGAACATGAAGTTTCATACGAGCGCCGCCGCTGACCGTGATGCGGTCAGTTTGATCAAGAGGGAAACTTCCCCCGAAGCCTCTGCCGGTGGAGGGACGCGCTCTGTCGCGTCCGTGT
>CAYPFH010000295.1:0-5276 GCA_964409825.1 uncultured Desulfobacterales bacterium
CAGCAATGACCCAATACCGGCCACGACGGAGCGTGGCCCTCCAACCTCCAAAACCTAAGGCGGGGATAGGTCGGTTTTTGCCCCCGGCTTCGACCGAAGTTTCACATAAGCCTTCAACAAAAATCAATTGGAACTGTGCCCAAAATGTGCCCGTCAAGGTCGAATTAAAACAAATTTTGTTGTTTGTGATTGGTTTTGCGCTTCTTTTGCACAGCTGGTTTTCCCGTATTTTTGAAATTTGATATGACATATCCATCCCAGAATCCGACATAATCGGCCTGCGGATCATCTGCATAGACAGCTTCGAAAAAACCATCTCCAGTCTGTTCAACAGATTTTACTTCATTGATCATTAAATCTGTTTCCTGCCGTGTCATTACCGGGAATCGATAGCGGCTGTTTGTGTATTTGAATTTTCCCTTCTTTTTGAATTGAGTTTCAACAAATTCGAAATGTTTTTGGAAACGTTCCGATATTCTATTGTTGGAAAAGCTTACGATTCCCGGAATCTTCGATAGAATGGCCTCATGAAAATGGTCGTCGATTTCATAACCGACGCTGTTGCGGCCCGCTGAAACCGCGGCATACATCGTGGTTCCAATCCCTAAAAACGGATCCAGAACACAATCTCCCTTGACCGAAAACATATTGACAAGCCTGTATGGCAGTTCAAAAGGGAATGCCGCGCTTCTGTTTCGAGTTTTACTATCGAATAAGTGTTGCACCGTGCCCTTCAGGTCCATCCAGACGTCTGAAAACCAGCTATTGCGCTCTTCCCAGAAATATGCACTTTCTCTGCGAAGCATTTTTTCTTTCCGGGTTTTAAATTCTTTCTTATTTCCTTTGCGAAAAATCAGAACATATTCATGTTCGAGCGTCACGTAGGCGCCCGGAGGCATCATCCCCGATCCCATGAACTTATTGGGGGCATTGGTCTGCTTTCTCCAGATAATGGCAGGAAGCGCCGAAAACCCAATTTTCTGCAAATATTTCTGGATTCGGGAGTGGTTCGTGTAAAGCGCAAAATGGCCGTTTATTGTCCGGGTGGCATCTCCGATGTTGATACAGGCGATGCCGCCTTTTTTCAGGACCCGATAGGCTTCATCCCAAACCTTGTCGAGTTCTCTATTCATCAGTTCAAACGCCAGCGGGCCATTGCTGGATTTGAGGGCGCTACCTATTTGATTGTTTTGACTTGTAAATATCTCATCCCACATCTCGATCATGGGGTAGGGCGGAGACGTGACGATCAAGTCGACGGACTCATGGGCCAGCTCTTCCATTTTCCTGGAATCGCGATAGATTATTTGGTGATTCGATTTCATCGTTTTTCCTTCGAGGAAGCTTCCCGGTCCGTCTGTCGCTCATCGTCGTCGACCCCTTCCGGTTTCCCATCGCCGAATTTTTCCAGTGCCTCCTGAGCCAGACGCTCGCTTTTTTCCGCAAGATCCCGGGCTTCGGCCAGAGCGGCTGCGGCGCCCTCCTCCGGCTCGGCCCCCAGGTCGATGTCCTCGGCCGCCGAAATCATCACGGTGGTCGGCAGCTGCTGCAGGAGCGTCTCCGCGTGGCAACCCGCAGAATCGCATCTCAGCTTTTTTTGAGCCACTACCGCATATCAACAGAATTTTCCGACAAGGTCCTTTTTTCATGAGTTTAAAATTTTCGAAAAGAAAAGCGCAACATCCCGCCGCGGGCGGCCCCGAAGCTTTCCCAAGCGAACCTGCGTTATATGTCTTCGTACATGACCGAATAGCAGTCCGGGCAGATGGTGTGGCTGATATTCGATCGGGTGTGGTGTTCAAACGTTTGCGACATGAATGTATTCCTTTGGCGCTGGATGAGCTCCTACTTTCCCCTCTTATTCGGCATGAAGGATTGATTTCTTAAATTTTTTGTTTCGATGGGATGGTGTGATATTTATATGCCCATTTTTCGATTTTCTGAAGTCATGTCCTTCCTGGCTGCATACGGGCGCTAACGGGCCGCCGCTTCGGATAAGAGCTCACATCGACCTGTTTATGGGGTTCAGTACTATGTAAAAGGAATAATTTCAAAGGAAAGTTTTGTGGAATAGGGGGACTTCCCTGTTATACTACGGCGGCAGGGCCTACTCTTTCACGATGATGCCGTCGGTGATCATCGCAAGGATCTTCTTCCACTCGGGGTCCCGAAAAAGTCCAAAAATGGAGGGCCACGCTCCGTCGTGGCCGCAAAGACGGACCAGACTGCGCGCGTTCCTCCAATTTGGGCCGATGTCAATCTCCGATACCCCACTGCAATCGATTACGTTTCAGGTTCGAAATAGATTCGGCGTTTAGATTGCTGCGCATTCCGACTGTCAGAAATGCGAGATCTTCTATTATTTCTTTCATCTGACCGGCCTGGGCGTTAAGCTTCTCCGAGGAAGAAGCGTTTTCCTCCGCCGCAGCGGCATTTTGCTGTGTTATCGATTCAATTTGCGATACGGTTTTGCTAATTTCACCAATTCCTTCAGCCTGTTCCTTGGAAGAAACGGAAATTTCAGCCAGCAGCTCTTTTATTCTGCTGATATTTTGGGCCATTTTTACATATGTATTCTTGGCTGCATCGGTCAATCGGGTTCCGTCCTCAACCCTTTGAACGGTACCGGCAATTAGTTCCGCCGTATTTTTGGCGGCCCCTGCCGCCCGTTTAGCCAGAATGCGAACCTCCTCGGCCACCACAGCAAAACCTGCGCCAGCCTCTCCCGCCCGGGCCGCTTCCACCGCGGCATTCAAGGCAAGCAGATTGGTCTGAAAGGCAATCTCGTCAATGTTTTTGATGACTTTTGCACTCTCCAGACTGGCCGTGGAAATTTGCCCCATGGAATCGTTGAGCCGTGCCAAGGCATCAGATGCCTCTCCCACAACTTGATCGGCCTCTTGCATGAATCCATCGGCCTGCCCAACGTTTTCCGCATTCTGGCGGGTCATGGATGCCATCTCTTCAAGTGCAGCCGATGTCTCTTCAATAGATTCGACCTGTTCTGAAGCGCCTTCGGCCAATGATCGACTGGCTGCAGATACCTGGTTTGCAGCTGATGCCACTTCGTCGGAAACGTTGTCAAGATGTTCAATAACGTGATGGATGGGTCTGTTAACCAAATGATTGATAAGAAACAAAAACACCAGTGAGGATATAACGACTGCGCCAATGGTCATTGCAGAACCAATGATCAAAGCTTTTTGGGTCTGATATGCCACGTTGATATTCATTTCCGTTACGAGTTCAGCAAAAAGGTGTCTCGTTTTGGCATAGAATGCCTGAAACCTTCCGCTTGTCATTTGTGCCGAAGGGTCCAAGAGACAAACGACAGCAGCACCGAGCGCTTGGTCGTCTTGGACGATTGGAGCTGTTATTTCAATTATGTTTTTCTTTTCTTTCAAAAGGTCAACAGCCTGGCCGACATCGTCGGGCTTTTTCCCCAGAACCTTCATCAGAACTGCATCGTCACCATTGGTAAAGGTATTCAGGATGCTTCCATCGCTTTTTGTCACATAACTCAAAACAACATCCGGATCATTGCAGACAAATGCACAGAATTCATCCAGTTTGCCGATATCGAAGGTCAGCAGGGGTATGGGTGAAAGTCTGGCGACAAGTTCAACTAAACTCCTCCCTTTTGTTTCAAGCGCGAGGCGTTCCGCCGCCGAAAGGTCTTTTTCGACCTGGCCCAGTTCCAGCTTCTGTTGCGCTTGGACAGTCTCGCCTAATTCTGAAACATTTTTCACCATCGCCTGCATGTTATTTTTGACGGTTATCAGGTTCAGACCGGTGGTGACACCCAATGCAGCTATCATGAAAGCAGAAAGCGCAAGAAGCAATTTGGTTTTCATGGCTAATGATTTGAACATTAGGACGCGTTCTCCCGATATGCGAAACCATTCCTTTGTTTTTCTGAACTGCACCAGGCTTTTTTTATTTTATCGGAATGTAGTCCTTGTCTTTGACTATGGCTTGGCCGTCTTCGCTCAATAGATAATCGACAAACTTTTTAACGCTCCCTTTTGCTTCGCCTTTGGTCATGACGAGCAGTGGACGGGAAAGGGGATATACCCCCGATACGACGTTTGCAGACGTCGGCTCGATCCCGTTCAGTTTAAGCAGTTTTACCGGCGCTCCTTTGTCTGCAAGGGATCTGGCAAAACCGATGGACGCAAAAGAAACAGCACTCGGGCTTGTCATCACCGCGGCGGAAGAAGGCTGGTTTCCGTCCACCCCTCTGGCCTCAAAAGCACATCTTTTTTCTCCACCTTTTTTCCAGTAGCAGATGGTTTTTGTGCCGCCTTCTCCACGTTCCTCCCCTTCCAGACCGGCAAATTTCATAAAAACCTCTGCAGTTCCGTGATGGAGAAGGATCCCCACCAGGGAAATGGGAAGGTCCTTGCCGCCGAGGTCCTTCCAATTGGCCATCCTGCCTGTATAGATTTTAAATATCTGCTCGGTGGTAAGGTTATCAATCGCCGCACTTTTATTGACGATCATGGCAACGCCATCCTGCCCAATTACAGTCGGCACAAGATCCGGGTAGGCATTTTTTTCCTTGGCTTTGATTTTTCTGGAAGCCATACCGACATCAACCTTGCCCTCGCCGGCATTTTTAACACCGCCGCTCGATCCACCGCCGCCTACAACCATTTGTACGCCGGGATTGTCCTTTTTGAACGCTATGACCGCCGCATCCACAATGGGCCTAACGGTCGAAGATCCTGCAATAGTGATTGTTTCGCCTGCTTGAACCGCATAGCTGAAAAAGGGTGCCAGCATGATCCCTGCAGCCCCTACAATCACCCTGGTCCAAAGTTTTCTTGCCCCTGGTTTCATGGAGATCCCTTTTTCCATCTTCATCGCTCCTTTCGTGATAAAGTTTGAAGAAAAAACTCATTATTTCAACAGTGATTGAAGTGAATGTCTAAAACGCCGCCCTCATCGTTATTTGCTTGCCAATGGTTCTATCGGAAAAATGATAAAAAACTTTAGCTCTGCAAAAAGCCTCTTGTCATTCCGAGGATCTTGCGATGAGGAAACTCAACTCCTAGAAATTGTATCAGATATCAATTCGGGGTCCTGAAAAGGTCCAAAAATGGAGGGCCACGCTCCGTCGCGACCGCAAAGACGGACCAGACTGCGCGCGTTCCTCCAATTTGGGCCGATGTCAATATCAGCTCCCAGAATGGGGATTGTGGGACGCCCCCATTATCGGGTGTTGAGAACGTTTCAATGATGCGGTATAAATCGGTAAAGATACGGCCTGTGAT
>CAYPFH010000296.1:0-5271 GCA_964409825.1 uncultured Desulfobacterales bacterium
TTCATACGAGCCCCGCCGTCCCGTTCTCGAACGGGGCAGCGGCTTCGAGGAGAAAGGTTTCAATGCAAAAAAAAAGGAGCCTCCCATGTCAGAGACAATCGTTCATTCCGATTCTATACAAATTTCCCTACAGGTAGGCCCCGACATCGTCGACATCACCCATGAATTGAAGCAGATGGTGCGTGCTTCGGGCATTGCCACGGGAATGCTTGCGGCCAACATGGTCGGGTCCACCGGCTCCTTGACGACCATCGAATACGAGCCGGGGGTGGTGGAGGACCTCAAGCGCGCCGTGGAGCGGATGGCCCCCCGGGGATTGGACTATGAACACGAAAAAGCCTGGCACGACGGAAACGGACACAGCCATGTGCAGGCGGCGCTGATGGGACCAAGCATCGCGGTTGCGATCCGAGGGGGAAAGCCGGCCCTGGGCACCTGGCAGCAGGTGGTTGCCGTCAACCACGACAATCGCGCCCGAAACCGGACCATCGAGGTCACCGTAGTCGGCCGATGACCGCCGAATCGAAATGTTTTCAACTTCATTGAAAATTAAAAAAGAAATGAGCCCGCTTGCCGGGCTCATTTCTTTTTTAATTTTTTGTCCAGTTCGGCGAACATGCTTTTTTTCTTTTCCTCCTGCTGGGCCTTGAAGGCGGCGATCTTTTCATCCATCCCCTTGCGCGACTCCTGAAACTTTTTCACCTCGTCGGCAAGCCCTGTGCTTTCTCCGGTCCGGGGAAGGTCCTCGACCCGGAGATGCTCCCGGACAAACACCCGGGTACCGTAGCCTCCCTCGACCACCTCAATGATGCCTTCCTCCTGCAGCCGGTGCAGGATGCGGCCGCCCTGCTCGGTGGAAAGGCACAGGCACCTGCTGATGTCTTCGACCGACGGGGGCAGCCCCTTTTGATGGGTCAACACCCGGATCGCGGCCACCACCAGGTGGCCCTGATCGTAGAGCGATGCTACCGCCATAATGCCTCCGTTGGTTTCGTGGGCATCTCAGCGTCTCTGCGCGAGATGATCATTCCTTTTTCGGGTCGCCGGTCATCTTGACATCCCCCGGTCGGAAGAGTAACATCCTGGCCGATTTCGTCAAGCCCGACGGGAATGGACGGCAAGGCCGCCACCAGCCTTTACGATTTTGGCGTGATTTCATAAAAGCGACTTTTCGCGGTTTGCGTGCCATGATCTCCGGCCAAGCCCCAGGTCATGTGCTGCATTCGTATTCAATCAAACCGGGAGGAAAGCATGACCGAGATTATCGACGTAGTGGCCAGGGAGATCCTCGACTCGAGGGGCAATCCCACCGTGGAGGTGGACGTGGCGGTTGCCAGCGGTGCCGTCGGCCGGGCTGCGGTTCCTTCCGGCGCTTCCACCGGAAAACGCGAGGCGTTGGAGCTGCGGGACAAACGGGCCAAACGCTACGGCGGCAAGGGAGTGAAGCAGGCGGTCAAGAACGTGATGGAGATCATCGCCCCGGCGGTTCACGGCATGGATGCCGCAGAGCAGGTAACCCTGGATCGGCACCTGCTGGAGATGGACGGCACCAAGAACAAGTCCAAGCTCGGTGCTAACGCGATTTTAGGGGTTTCCATGGCGGCGGCCCGGGCGGCTGCAGCGGCCTATGGGCTTCCATTATACCGGTATTTGGGGGGCATCAACGCCAGAACCCTGCCGGTTCCGATGATGAACATCGTCAACGGCGGTGCTCATGCAACAAACAACCTCGATATTCAGGAGTTTATGATCGTTCCCATCGGGGCCAAAAGCATCGCGGAAGCCGTCCAAATGGGAGCCGAGACCTTTCACGCGCTCAAAAAGATCCTCAAGGGCAAGGGCATGAGCACCGGCGTCGGCGACGAAGGCGGGTTTGCCCCGGATCTTACGTCCAACGAGGACGCCATCGTTCAGATCATGGCCGCCATCGAGGCGGCCGGCTACAGACCGGGGCAGGATATCGGCATCGCCCTGGATGCGGCCGCCAATGAATTCTACGCGAAGGGCAAATACGTCCTTGCGTCCGAAAAGAAAAAACTCGGCGCAAAGAAGATGATCGATTATTACGAGGCGTTAGTGGACAAGTACCCCATCGTGTCGATCGAAGACGGTCTGGCCGAACAGGACTGGGAAAACTGGGCACTGATGACCGACCGGCTCGGCAGCGCCATTCAGATCGTCGGCGACGACATCTTTGTCACGAATCCGGCAATCTTTGCCAAAGGGATCGAAGACGGGATCGCAAACGCGATTCTGATCAAACTCAATCAGATCGGAACCGTTACCGAAACCCTCGACGCCATCGAGATGGCCAACCAGGCCGGCTACACCACCGTGATTTCCCACCGGTCCGGGGAGACCGAAGACACCTTCATTTCGGATCTTGCGGTGGGGGTGAACAGCGGGCAGATCAAGACCGGGTCTTTGTCCCGCTCCGACCGGATCGCCAAGTACAATCAATTGATCCGAATCGAAGAAGAACTCGGTGCGGCGGCCCGCTTTGCCGACCAGATTTTCCTCGCCGGATAGCCTTATGGGGTTGCGGTTTCGTATCGTATGGCTTTGGATCGTTTTCTGCGCCATCGGCCTATGGCCGCCGGCAGCAAGCCATGCCTATGTCCCTGCGGCCGGCCACCTGCTGCAGGCAGCGGCAGCGCAGAGGCAAGCCCCAGAAACGGCGGTGGTCAGACAGACCCGGATTCTGCCGCCGCAGGAGGGGGACAGCCGCGGTCGGGAATATCAGGAAACGGTCTATTTCCGGTTTCCCGGCGTGTTCCGGGCCGAGCTGGAGACCGGCCAGGGGCGGCGCATTTACCTGGAGAAAAACGGCGACTACCGGATTGCAGACATCCGGGGCGTTTTTCAGCCGCATCCGGAGCCGATGGACCTTGCCCTGCGCCTTTTGGCAAACACCGAAGCGGATCGGATGGGGCGTGTGCTGGCCGATGCCGGCGTCGATCTTTCCGTAATCAGCCTGGGGCTGTTCAACGGCCGGCTCGGCTTCGTGCTCGGGGCGAAGTTTCCAGACGAACTGGCGCCCCAGGTCTGGTTCGACAAGGAGACCCTGCTGCCGTTCCGGTGGCTGCTCGTTGAAAGAGACGACAAAGGGCTGCCCCGGCGAATCGAGATCCGTTATTTTCGCTGGCAGAAGATCGGCGGCCTCCTGTATCCCCAAACCCTGCAAAGCGATCGGCACGAACGTCGAACTGCCGACGTTCGTGTCAACCATATCGAAACCGGGGTTCATATTTCCGATGAACGGTTCAGCTTTCAGAAGCTTTTGGAGGAGCATCTCCCGGCGGCGCTGCCGGCCACCGGCGAAACCGGGATCATCTCGCCGGTTCAGTAAAAGAGCGGCGGCCCGCAGCGGCGTTTCCGGGCCGGTCATCCGGCGCCGTTTAGCGCCTGCAATCGTTACATCATGCATCCGGTGCCGGCAGGGGCATAACCGGCAACCGGAATTTTCCAGGACAGGGTGAATCCATGGGGCACAACACGAAATACATCTTTACCACCGGAGGCGTTCTTTCTTCTTTGGGCAAAGGGCTGGCTTCGGCTGCCATCGGTGCGCTTCTGGAAAGCCGGGGGCTGAAGGTGACGCTTCAGAAGCTCGACCCTTACATCAACGTCGATCCGGGGACCATGAACCCGTTTCAGCACGGCGAGGTGTTCGTCACCGACGACGGCGCCGAAACCGACCTGGACTTGGGCCATTACGAGCGGTTCACCCGCGCCGAACTCGGCCGTGACAACAATTTCACCACCGGCAAGGTCTATCACCAGGTCATCAACAAAGAGCGCCGGGGGGATTATCTGGGCGGGACTGTGCAGGTGATCCCTCACATCACCGATGAAATCAAGCGCAGCATCGAACTTGTCGCCGACGACGTCGATGTCGTCATCGTGGAGATCGGCGGCACCATCGGCGATATCGAAAGCCTCCCCTTTCTGGAGGCCATCCGCCAGTTCCGGACCGATGTCGGCAAGCAGAACGTGATTTATGTTCATCTGACGCTGGTGCCGTATATGGGAAAAGCAGGAGAGCTGAAAACCAAACCGACCCAGCACAGCGTCAAGGAGCTTCGCAGCATCGGTATCCAGCCCGACATTCTGCTGTGCCGGGCCGACCGCTATCTGCCCAAGGACATCAAACAGAAAATTGCCCTGTTCTGCAACGTGGGCGTCGATGCGGTGATCACCGCCAAGGATGTGGACTGCATCTACGAAGTTCCGCTCATGTTTCACAAAGAAGGTCTCGACGCCAAGGTTGTCGAGCTGCTCAACATCTGGACCCGTGCACCTCAGCTCGATGCCTGGGAGGCGCTGGTGAAAAAGATCAAAGAACCGGTCAACCAGGTGACCATCGCCATCGTCGGAAAATACACGGACCTGACCGAATCCTACAAAAGTCTCAACGAAGCCCTCGTTCACGGCGGGATTCCCAACGACTGCCGGGTGAACCTGACTTTTGTGGATTCGGAAACCGTGGACGAAAATACCTGCAGTGAAAAATTGCTGCAGGCTGACGGGATTCTCGTTCCCGGCGGATTCGGCTCACGGGGGGTCGAAGGGAAAATTTGTGCCTCCCGGTTTGCCCGGGAAAACAAAGTCCCGTATTTTGGAATCTGCCTGGGCATGCAGATTGCCGTGATCGAATTTGCCAGGCATGTGGCGGGGATCGAAAAGGCGCACAGTGCGGAATTCGACCGGGACACCTCCGATCCCGTGATCTATCTGATGACCGAGTGGTTCGATGAGCGGACCGGAAAGGTAGAAAAGCGGGATGTATCCTCGGAAAAAGGCGGCACCATGCGCCTGGGAGCATACTCCTGCCGCCTGACAGAAGCCAGTCGGGCGTTTTCCGCATACGGGGCCGCCGAAATTTCCGAGCGCCACCGCCACCGTTACGAGTTCAACAACGCATACAGGGAGCGTTTAGAGGCCGCCGGGCTGGTCATCAGCGGGGCCTCTCCCAGCCAGGAGCTGGTGGAAATCGTGGAGATCCAGGACCATCCCTGGTTTCTGGGCTGTCAGTTCCATCCCGAGTTCAAGTCGCGTCCCATGGACCCCCACCCCCTGTTTCGGGAGTTTATTCGGGCCGCCCTGGCGTTCCGTCAGAGCCGGTCTTAAGGAACCCGGGTTTGGGGTTCAGAGGTTCAGAGGTTGAAAGGTTCAGAGGTTGAAAGGTTGAAACTCAACTTTCGGGATTCATGATGCCGCGAAATGGATAATTTGCTGCCGGTATACGAACTCGCCCCAAAGGATACCTAA
>CAYPFH010000297.1:0-5263 GCA_964409825.1 uncultured Desulfobacterales bacterium
ATTGATCAAACTGACCGCCCCGGCGGTCAGCGGCGGGGCTTATGTGAAACTTCGCTCGAAGCCCGGCAGCGATTTTACCGGCAAGGCCTGTGCCAATGAAAATTCCCGCGGCAAGTCACTGGGAATAAAAAAGGCGGCCCGGAATGCTCCGGGGCCGCCTTAACGCCTGATCCGGCAAATATTTAGACTGCGTCTTTGAGCTTCTTGCCCGGCTTGAACTTGACCACGTTTTTGGCTTTGATCTTGATGGGGTTGCCGGTCTGCGGATTGCGTCCTTTGCGCGCTTTGCGGCGGGCTTTCTGAAAAGTGCCGAAGCCGACCAGGGTCACCTTGCCGTCTTTTTTCTTCAGCGCCTTGCCAACGCCGTCCATGAAGGAATCCAGCGCCTTTCCGGCCGCAGCCTTGGAAATTTTCGCTTCCTTGGACATTTTCTCGATCAATTCTGCCTTGGTCATCTGTTCCCCCCTTGTGCTAATAGTTGCGGTTCAGGCCTCTTTATCCCTGTGCATCCAGCATTTACAAAAATAGAAAATGGGTGTCAATAGGAAAATCGCTTATATACAGGGTTTTTCAGCATTAGGCTGTAAAGGGGGCCATGAAATCTGGCTTCCGAACACTATCTTTCTGCAACTTGTTGAGGTTAAAGGCTTGCAGTTTGTCAAGTCCGGAATAACGCCCTCAACCCGGGATCGCCATGCCCGCCTGGCTTCCGAATCATTCGGAATCGGCCTTTACTTGCCACGTAATTATCGGGTAGAATCATAAAATCCGATTTTTTATAAAGCTCAAGGAAGCTCAAGCCGGATGCCGATGGCGTCGCCTCGGATGCCGGGCAGTGTTTGAACCGCTTAATAAAAAAGGGCAGCGTTTGCACCCGGCACGGGAATGCCGCGGTGCACCAGGTACGCATTCGCATTTTATCAGTCCGACCAAGGAACTCGGCCATGTTCAAGTTTTTCGATTTTCTCCGAGGCGGCCCGCACCGGAGCGAAGCCAGGGTTCGCCATCCCCAGCGCAAGTATGCCGCTTTCAAACGGCTTCTCTCGGCGAACAACCGGGCCCTGGAGATGATTTCCGAACTCGAAGAGATTTTCTATCAGGACCGCCCCTTCACCCTCGGTGACGTGTTGATGCGCATCGAGCTGCTTTTGGGGGACGTCTACAGCATCGTAGAAGACCTCAACGCCCTTTCCGGAGCGCGGTTTCCGGCCCTGTTCGATGCGTTCGAACGGATCGGCGCCCAGGTGCTCAACGTCCTAGAAAAAAAGAGAAGAATCGATCCGACGGCTTTGGTTATTGCTTTTGAGCGAATCAGCCAGGACGATGCCGCCGAGGTCGGCGGCAAGGCGGCCAATCTCGGTGAAATCATGAATCGGGCCCACCTGCCGGTGCCCCCTGGATTCGCCGTCTCCGCCTACGCATGCCAGCTGTTTCTCGAATCAAACGAACTTTCCGAATTCATTGACGGAAAGCTTCGACACCTGAACGTAGACGACACCGAAGCGCTCATGGCCGCCAGCGCCGAGATTCAATCCCGCATCAACCAGGCGCGGATCCCGGAGGCGCTCGAATCCGAGATGCTCCGGCACGCCGCCAGACTCTCTTTGAGTGCGGAAGGTGGAGGCCGGTTTTCCGTTCGCAGCAGCGCCACCAGCGAAGACAGCGAGGCCAGCTTCGCCGGTCAGCATTCCACGGTGCTCAATGTCGGACCGGAAGGCATCTACGACGCCTACCGGGAGGTGGTGGGGAGCACTTTCAATCCCCGGGCCATCTTTTACCGGCGCCGCAAGGGCTATCGCGACCAGGACGTGCTGATGAGCGTGGCGTGCGTGGCCATGATCGACGCACGGGCCAGCGGTGTTCTGTATACGGTCGATCCCAATGACAGCCGGCACCGGGTCATCATGATCAGCGCTGTCTGGGGCCTGGCCGTCGACGCGGTGGGCGGAGCGGCGTCGACCGACTTTTTTCAGATCGAAAAGTCCACCGGCGGCGTCGAACGCTCAGAAATCGCCGACAAGGCCGCCCGGGTCAGGCCGCGCCGGGGACAGGGGATCGTCGAAGAGCCGGTGCCCGATGAGCTGCGTCGCCGCTCCTGCCTTGGGGAAAACGACATCCGGCAGCTGGTGGATGCCGCCGAACGGCTGGAAAATCATTACGGATACGCACTGGACATCGAGTGGGCCTTCGGCCGGGATCGCCGCCTTTTCATCCTCCAGGCACGGCCGCTTCGTCGTTCGGCCCGGTTCGGCGCCGAAGCCCTCGAAGATCCCCGAAGCGAAACCCCGTACATCGCGGCGCAAGACCACCCGGTTCTGCTGAAAGGCGGCGCCTCGGCGTGCGACGGCGTCGCCGCCGGCAGGGCCTACCGGATCGAATCCGACCACATGCTTCACCACGTGCCCAAGGGGACGATCATCGTCGCCCGGCAGACCTCTCCCCGATATGTACCGCTCATGGGACGAATTCGGGGCATCGTCACCGACGTCGGCAGCGTAACCGGCCACATGGCGTCGGTGGCCCGGGAATTCCAGATCCCCACCCTTGTCGGAACCGGCACAGCCACCAAAGATCTCGCCGATGGCGAAGAAATCACGCTCGACGCCACCCACCGGACCGTCTATCGGGGTTTTGTGTCATCGCTGGCCAAGAAAAAGCGGCCGGTGAATCCGATGAAAGGAAGCCCCACCTACAAAGCGTTTCAAGCCGCCTTGAAGCGGATTGCGCCGCTGAACCTGATCGATCCCCACAAGGAAAGTTTCAGGCCTGAAACATGCGAGACGCTTCACGACGTGATCCGGTTCGCCCATGAGATGTCGATGCAGGAGATGTTCAACCTGGGCGACGATCTGGGTCCGGAAAAAAGAATCGCGGTGCCGCTGAAGATCCGGCTCCCCCTGAATTTGTATCTTGTCGATCTGGGGGGGGGGTTGAGCGAAGACGTCCGGGATTCGGCGGAACATAACCAGATCCGCTCCGTGCCGCTGCTGGCGGTGATTCAGGGCATGAGCCATCCGGATGTGGACTGGTCCAGGGACGTCGGTGTTCACTGGGGCGGTTTTGGCTCGATCCTGGCCGAGTCGATTCTCCGGGACCCCGGAGTCGAAGGCCGGATGGGCGGGCCGAACTACGCCGTGGTTTCCAAACATTATATGAATCTGAGCAGCCGGCTTGGATACCATTTTACCACCATCGATACGTACTGCGGTCCGAAAATCAACGACAATTACATCACTTTCCACTTCAAGGGCGGCGCCGCCGATATCGGCCGAAGGACCCGAAGGGCCCAGCTCATCGCCGGAATTTTAAAACAGCTCGGCTTCAAGGTGGAGCAGAAAGGCGACATGATCCGGGGAGAGCTCAAAAAGTACGAAAAGTCAGATACATCAGCCAAGCTCGACCGGCTCGGCCGGCTCCTGGGCTCGGTCCGGCTTCTTGATATGGTCCTTTCCGACGACCGGCAGGTCCGATGGTACGTGGAGGCGTTCATGGCGGGGAATTATTCTTTCAGGCAGGACTGAGGAAAGGCACACACAGAATGCCTAAAATGCCTAAAATGAGCTAAAATGCACTTTCGGCATTTCGATCATCAATACTTTTCAAATAGACGCGGAAACACCATGTCCGACTCCTCTCCCACTCCCGAAGCGCTCAAGGATCGAGTCGTCGAGAGGTTCCCTTCTTTTTCCCGCGAAGGGCTGCCCGCTGTCCACACCGATACCACCGATTTTTTCGGCATCGGCTACGGCGACGTGCTCATGCTGGCAGGCACCCCCTATCTGATCCGTCAGAACGCGAAGGAAGGAAGATTCGGCCTCGACGATGAGGAAAAATTCTGGGTCAAGCGGGGCGTCGACCTGGACAGCGGCGAGCGCAAGATCATCAAGCTGGTTTTCTACGAACGGTTTACCGCCCACGTCGGCGGCATCGCCTTCCAGTGCTTTCGAAGCCCGAAAAAAGAGGCGCGGATTCTGTCTCTGGTCCGGGGCCACCCCCGTTTCATGCAGGGATTCTCCGCCGAAGATTCGGCGGGCAACCCCTTGCGGGTGATCGATGTCATTGTCGGACCGACGCTTCCGAAAATGCTGGACAAGATCGAAGACGGCCATGAGGCTTATTTCCACGAGCACTTCCCTGAAATCCTCGACAATTTCATCGACAGCGTCGAGGCCATCGGTTTTCTCCACGACCACGGAGAAAAACACGGCGACATCCGCCGCGACCACATCTTCGTCGACCGGGATACCGGCGCCTACCGGTGGATCGATTTCGACTTCAACTATGCCCACCGGGAAAACATCTACGGATACGATCTGTTCGGCCTGGGCAACATCCTGATCTACCTCGCCGGAAAAGGCGATCTCCTGCTTCAGGACCTGCAGCGTCAAAGCCACCCGGCATTCGACGCCATCGCCGAAGAAGACCGGAACATCGTGTTCCACAACCGGCTGGCGAACCTGAAAAAAATCTATCCTTACCTGCCCGGATCCTTGAACCGGATTCTGCTCCATTTCTCCAAGGGGGCGAACTGGTTCTACGAGCATACGAAACAGCTCCTGGAAGATTTGGGCGAAGCCCGGGCGGCGCTTAAATCTTAAATTCGCTGCCCCGTTTTTATCGAGGAGGGACTTCAGATGAACCAACAAACAAAGAAAGACCAAGAGTTTAACAAGAACATTCTCATCGCCGTTGACGAATCGGAGAATTCAGCGCGCGCGGTTTCCTATGTGGGTCAGCTGCTCGGGGGCGTCAAAGGGTTCACGGCGACGATTCTGAACGTGATCAACGAACCCGAAGAAGATTTCTTCCCCACCGATGATGAACGGCAAAAGTGGTTCGAAGAGCACCGGAAAAAAATCGATGAACGCCTTGCGGTCTACAAAGAGCAGCTTATCGAGGCCGGCTTCGACAAAGAGGCGGTCTCGACCCGTTCCGTTCTGAAATACTGCCCTTCCATGGCCCAATGCATTCTGTCCGAAAGAGACGAAAAAACTTACAGCACCATCGTTGTCGGACGGCAGGGGCTTTCCAGAAGCGAGGAATTTTTATTCGGAAGTGTTTCGAGCAAGATCGTCAACCACGCCAAAAACTGCACGGTGTGGGTGGTGGAATGAGGCGCTTCGCGCCGCTGGCAGGCTGGGATGCTCGGAAGCTGGAAGGCTGTGATGCAGACAACTTGAAAGCGAGGTCAGGGGAAGACGGTAGAGGGCAGTTTTCCGGGTAGAGACGGGAAGTTGCCTTCCCGTCCCCCCCACAGACCCGT
>CAYPFH010000298.1:0-5208 GCA_964409825.1 uncultured Desulfobacterales bacterium
ACGGACTAGACTGCGCGCGTCCCTCCACCGTCAGGGGCTTCGACATCAGTTTCATTTTTGATCAATCTGGACGCCCCAGCGGCCAAATTGATCAAGAATTATAGCGGCGAAGCCGCGTCATATAAAAGCGCGAAGCGATTTTATTTTTTATGCTTTTCAATCAGCGCCTCGATATCCTCTACGATCTGCCGCCCGGGATAGCCGTTGGCCTCCGCATCCTTGATCCATTGTTCTGTAATCGGCGCGAGCCGCTCGTTCCATCGAGCCTTTTCCTCTGCAGAAAGCGTGATGAACTCCACGCCCTGGGTCTCTTTCGACCATTGGTTGGCGACGTTTACATGATTGTCCATGTAGTTGCCGGTCCATATCGACTGTTCCGGCGCCAGCGCATCGAAAATCGCCTTCACCTCTTCAGGCAGACGGTTCCATGAGGCCATGTTCATGACCACGGAAAAGGGATAGATCACCGTGTCCGTCAACGTGACATATTTGCAGATTTCGGCATATTTGAAGTCCTTCATCACCTCCAGGGAAGAAAACAGCCCCTTGACCACTCCCTTTTGCAGCGCTTCGGGCGTGGCCGACATGGGCATCCCGACCTGATTCGCTCCCCAGGCTTTCAGGATCTGGGCGGCGCCGCCCGAGGCCCGCAGGTCCATCCCCTGGATATCGGCAAGGCTGCGGACCGGCTCCTTGGACATGATGTTCGACGGCGCCGTGGTGAACATGGCCAGCACCTTTACCTGGGCAAAGGCCTTCGGTTTGTACTTCTGATAGAGATCCCAGAGCACCAGGCTGCCGACCCGGGCGTTGGGAATGCCCAACGGAAGGCTGGTGGCGTTGGTGATCATGAAGCGGCCGGGCTGGTAGGCCATGCAGAGGCAGCCGATATCGGCCTGGCCCTGAATGACGCCGTCCATCATCTCTTTTGCCCCTAAAAGCGTCCCCCCGGGAAAGGTGTTGACACGGACCTTTCCGTCCGTGCGTGTTTCCACCTCCTTTTTCCAGCGCTCCATCTGGACACAGGGAAACGTCGGCGCCGGCGGAAAATTGGCGTAAGTCAACGTGATCTGTTCGGCCTGCGCCGGCGCCGGGACTGCGGCGGCCGCCGGCAACCCGAAGAACAACGCCGCAGAAAGCATCCATGCCATTTTCGTCTTCATGGGAAATCTCCTTTGTTGTCAGCCCTCGGGCTGGGTTTGCCGGGCACCGCGCTGGCAATGACTGTGGAAGCATTTGGCCCGGGGAAGCAAATTCATAGAAATTTGGAATTTCCTGGCCCATCTTTGAGTTTAATTCCAAAAAGAGATTTACGCACCCACCCGATACGCTCCGGTGCCGCGCTGATGTCTGGTACCTAAAGGCTCTTTTGTTCCTCTTGCCCCAAGAGCGGTCATGAATTTCCATTCCGGTGGTCGAACACCCGCCGGCTCTTTCGTTCGGTCCGAGGCAGGCTGCCGTAGTCGAGCAATTCGGGCTTGCAGCGGACCAGGATTTTGCGCCGGATCTCGGCCGCCACCGCTTCTGCCAGATCGTCGTCGCTTTCCGGACCGACCCCCATGGCCCGCTCCACCCTGAGCACCATCATGTCCCGCCCGCTTTCCCGCTGCTTGAGGTGGATCTGGTACTCGCTGCTAATCCCCGGGATGCCGCTGAGTACATGGTCGATCTGGCTCGGATAGATGTTCACGGCCCGGTAGATGAACATGTCGTCGGTGCGCCCGAGGATCCGGTCATGCCGGGGAAAAGAAACGCCGCACGCACAAGGGGCGTCAAAAAGACGCGTTACGTCGTGAGTGCGGTAGCGGATCAGGGGGCTGCCTTCCTTTTTGAGGGTGGTCACCACCAGCTCTCCCGGCTCGCCGGGAAGGACCGGCTCGAGAGTGGACGGGTCCAGGACTTCGAAGATGAACAGATCGGCCCAGTAGTGGAGGCCGTCGTGCATCCTGCAGTCGAGGCCCGTTCCGGGACCGTAGAGTTCGGTCAGGCCGTAAATGTCGAAAATATGCTCGACCCCCATCAATTCCTGAATCCGTTCGCGCATGCCGTCGCTGTGGCGTTCGGCGCCCATGATGATGGTATGAACCCGGATGTCGGAAAGCAGATTGCGATGGGTGATCTCCTCGGCCATGAGCAGCGCCATGGACGCCGTCGAGCAAAACACCGTGGTCTGCATATCGGCCATCATCTCGCAGTGCATGTCGGCGTTGGCCGGCCCCAGGGGGACGGCCATGGCCCCGAAGCGCTCGCAACCGGCCTGGAACCCTGCTCCGGCAGTCCACAATCCGTATCCCACGGCGATCTGGACCCGGTCCTTCCGGGTCAACCCCGCCAGCTCATAGCAGCGGGCGAACATATCGGCCCAGACCTCGACATCGTTTTGCGTATAGCTGAGCACCTTTCGCTTTCCCGTGGTGCCGCTGGAGGCATGGATCCGGACTACCTGTTCCAGGGGGGCCGAAAGAAGCGGAAACGGGTATTCGGCCTGAAGGTCGTCCTTGTCGATCAGGGGAAGATGCCGCAGATCTTCGAGGCTGCGGATGTCGGCAGGAGCGATGCCGGCCTCGTCGAATTTTTTCCGGTAGAAGGCCGAGTTGGTATAGGCATGGGCTGCGGTCCATTTCAGGCCTTCGGTCTGAATCTTTCGCAGCCGGTCAGGAGTCAGGTCTTTGGGTATAAATGCCATTTCTTTCTTTCCATCCAGGGTTTCATTCTCAACATATCGTCAGGACGGCGAAAGGCCGCGGGAAAAGCCCGCATCGAGCGCAGCCGCCGCCCGTTTCTTGTCGATGCCGGACCCGGATTCGATGGCTTTTTCGATGTCCCCACGGGTGCAGTAAAAACCAGCGGCCTCTTCCCCCAGCCGGGCTAGGGCAAATCCGAGCAGGACCACGTTGGCGGCCTTTGGCTGGCCGATCTTTCGGGCGACGTCGTCGGCATCGATCTGTTCGCAGACGATCCCTTCGGCCTCGACCGCCCCTCCGGCGTTGACCACCAGCCATCCGCCCGGGCGCAAAAATCCCCGGTGAGCGGCGATATTTTCCTCTTTGAGCACCAGCAGGCCGTCTGCGGTGCCGGGTCGGATCAAGGGACCGGCAAAATCCCCCACCTTGAGATGGGAAATGACGGTTCCCCCGCGCTGGGCCATTCCGTGGGTTTCCGAGGTAAGCACCGGGAGGCGGCGCCGGATGGCGGCTTCCGCCAGAATCCGGGTGATCAACAACACCCCCTGGCCGCCCACACCGCTGATGACGATCTGGCTTCGCTTCGCTTCGATTTCAGTCATGGCTTTTCCATCATCGGACTTTGACAATTCCTATGCGCGTCAATTTCCGGAATCGACTGCAATGATGGCATCGTTCCGGCAAATCGACAGACAAACCCCGCACCCGCTGCAGATTACCGGATCGATCCGGACCCTTTCTTTTCCCTCCTCTGCGACCAGGGCCGGACATTCGAAATGCTTGAGGCAGTAACCGCAGCCGTCACAGTCATCGGTGACGACCACCCGCACCGGCTCCCGATCCGAGGGGACCCGGCGCCGATCGAGCAGGCAGGGGTGGCGGGCGATCACCACCGCCGGGCCGCGGCTTCGGCTGAAAGAGACGGCCTCTTTCAGCAGGGCGATAAACGGTTCCAGCTCGTAGGGATCGGCCGTGCGGCAGAACTTGACGCCGCAGCCGCCCACCAGACCCTCGATGTCCACCGCGGAAAGGGGCTCGCCGCATGCGCCGACGCCGGTGGCCGGAGTGGGCTGGTTGCCGGTCATGGCCGTGGTCCGGTTGTCGAGAATCACGAGCACAAAGCCGACCTGGTTCGCCACCGCATCGATCAGGGCCGGAACCCCGGCGTGGAAGAAGGTGGAATCTCCAATGGTTGCCACGATGTCCGGCCGTTTTTCAAGATGGCGGTGGGCGTGGTAAAAACCCGCCGCCTGGCTGATGGCCGCCCCCATGCACAGCACGGTGTCGACCGCGCCCAGATTCAGGCCGAGCGTGTAGCAGCCGATGTCGCTGGTGTAAATTCCCCGCGGTGCGGCCTTTTTCACTGCATAAAAGCTTGCCCGGTGGGGGCAGCCGGCGCAAAGGGTCGGCCTCCTCCCCGGCACCGTAGGCATCTGGGCCGCCTGCACCGGCAGACCGACAAACGCCCGGATGACAGACTCCACGGTCTCCGGGTGGAGCTCTCCCACGGACGGCACCCTGCCGTCCTGTTTTCCGCGGATCCGGCGCCGGTCGGCGATCTGCATCTCGATGACGCCGGTGGTTTCCTCGATCACGAGGATTCCCGAATACTTGCTTAAGATTTCGTCGATGAAGGCCCGGTGCAGGGGAAACGGCTGAATGACCTGGTAAAACGGCAGCGTCTCCCACAAAGAAAGGTCCTGGATGATTTCCCGGCAATGGGCGGCGGCGACCCCGGAGGCGACTACGGCCCGGTCACCGTCGGCGTCCGGATTGAGGCAAAGCGGCGCCGTGCGGGGATCCGCCGAAAGGGCGCCAAGCTTTTCTTCCAGAGCGCGGTGAAGCTGGAAGCGGAACTTGGGGGTGGCCGCCCACCGGGCCGGATCCTTTTTGAATCCGACTTCGGCCTCCTCTTTCGCGCTTCTGACCGGCGGCAGGTCCTGGCGGGCGTGGCAAACCCGGGTGGTGGGCCGGAGCATGACCGGGATCTCGTATGCCTCGGAAATCTCGTAAGCCAGGTTCGCCATCTGCCTGGCCTGGGCCGGAGAATCCGGATCTAAAACGGGAATCTTGGCCAGCATGGCCATCAGCCTGCTGTCCTGTTCGGTCTGAGAAGAATGGGGGCCGGGATCGTCTGCGCTGATGACGACAAAGCCGCCCCGGACTCCCATGTACGCCGCGCTCATCAGCGAATCTGAAGCCACGTTCAGACCGACCTGCTTCATGCTCACGGCCGTTCGAAGGCCGGACATGCTGCCGGCATAGGCGATCTCGAAAGCCACTTTTTCGTTGACGGCCCACTGCACGTGCCGGGGGCGGCCCGTGTCCGACTTGAGGCGGGCGATTGCGGGCAGGATCTCCGATGCCGGCGTTCCGGGATAGGAGGTGGCCATGGTGCAGCCGCTTTCCACCAGGCCGGTCGCGATGGCCTCGTTTCCGAGCATCAACTTTCGTTCCGCCACTTTTTTTCTTTCCCCGCTCATCAGCGATCAGCGCTGATCTCAAAATAAATGCCTAAAATGAT
>CAYPFH010000299.1:0-5127 GCA_964409825.1 uncultured Desulfobacterales bacterium
GTGAAACTTCATGTTCCCGGTCCGTCATTCCGGGCTTGACAAGCCTGCCCCGGACCCCGATCCGGGGGAATCCAGGTTTTTGTGGATCCTCCGCCTTTGCGGGGCCGACGTCATGATAAGTTTCACCTTTGATCAAATCCCGTTCAGAGAACGGGACGGCGGGGCTGCCCTCTGCTTGCCGCGGCGACCTGTCCGGCGTAGCCGAAGGCGACCTGTGGGGGCGTCGCTCGTAGAGCGAAGACTCAAGACGGGTCCTCTGTCCGACATCCGACATCTGACCTCTATAATTTATGCGCTATGCGCTGTTCCCTTCGACCATCTCCTTCAACTCCATCGCATTGACGGCGGCAAAGCCTTCCTGGTCGTTGTCGAAGAAGCAGAAGATTTCCTTGCCCTGGTCGGACCAGGTGGAAAAGGCGCCGGCCCAGCCGGCCAGCTCCGATTTTTCATATCGCCCCTGATAGGCATCCCCCGGACCGTGCAGGCGCAGGTAGATAAAATCGGCGGTAACCGCCCGGGGAGACAGTTCTCCGGCCAGGTGGTAGATACAGAAGGCCGCCCCATGGCGGGCGAGGATCTCCAGGCATGGATCGACGAACCAGCTCGAATCACGGAACTCGAACGCATATCGGCGGCCGGGGGGCAACGCCGTCAAAAAGCGTTCCAGCCGCTGCGGGTTGAACCGCCAGTGCGGCGGAAGCTGAAACAGGATCAGCCCGAGCCGCGGGGAAAGAACATCGATTCGCTCGAAGAAGGTTGAAACGGCTTTCCCAGGGTCCTTGAGTTTTTTCATATGGGTAATGTAACGGCTTGCCTTGGCCGTGAAAACAAATCCCGATCCGGCGGTTTCCCGCCAGCTCTCCAGGGTCTTCGCCGACGGCAGCCGGTAAAACGAATTGTTGATCTCCACCGCATCGAAATGGGTTTGATAATAGCTGAGAAACTCGCTTTTGGGCATTTTCTCCGGATAGAAGGGGCCGGTCCAGTGGTCGTAATGCCAGCCGGAGGTTCCGATGTGAATTTTTTTTTGGTCCATTTTCCGGTTCTCCATTGGAATGCTTTTTACCGCTGGGAAGCCACACAGTCAGAGGTCGGAGGTCAGGTGTCAGATGTCAGAAATTTTGCTTCTGTGAGTTTTTTGGACCTCTTACCTTGGACATCAGACAGATGGTAGTTCCGAAATCGGTTTTCCTCTGACATCCGACATCTGACATCTGACATCTTGTTTTTCTGTCAACCTCCCAGCATCCCAGCCTCCAAGCCTTTTTTAAACTATGGCGAACCTTCAGCAATAAGGATATACTCTATACACCCTATTTCTCTACAGAATCGTTCGGTTTACATGAAAGTCACCCGCGAAAGAAACCGGAGACTTCAACCGGGAACCTTTGAACCCTGAACCTGGTTACGCAAAAAGAGGATAGATGCTCGAACATCATCATCCGGACCTCGAGCACGTCATGATGCAACCCGAGTTCTATCCTCATCCGGTAGACCGGGTCGAGCGTGTCGAAACCCACATATCGATCGTTTTTCTTGCCGGCGAGAGCGTCTACAAGATCAAAAAACCGATCTCTCTAGGCTTTCTCGATTTCAGCAGCCTCGAAAAGCGCCTCCACTTCTGCCGGGAGGAGGTCCGGCTCAACCGCCGTCTTACCCAAGACGTCTACGAAGAGGTCGTCGCCGTCACCGAATCCAACGGACGCCTGAGCCTGAACGGAGAGGGGCACCCGGTGGAGTATGCCGTGAAGATGCGCCGGCTGCCGGACCGGTACACCATGGGTCGACTGCTTGCCAAAAGCGCACTGGGCGCCGAGGATGTCCAGCGTCTGGCTGCAGCACTCGCGGAATTTTACCGGACCGCTCCACGGGGAAAGAAGGTCGGCGGCTGGGAAACAGTGAAACAAAACTGCGAAGAAAACTTTGTCCAGATGAAGCCCTTCGTGGGCAAAATCATCGCCCCTTCCCGTTTCGAGCTGATCCGGACGGCGACAAACGGGTTTATGGACCGCCGCCGCTCCCTTTTCGGAAAAAGACTGAAAGAAGGAAGCGTCCGGGAAGGCCACGGAGACCTCCGGGCCGAACACGTGTATTTCACGCCGGACGGCATTCAGATTCTGGACTGCATCGAGTTCAACGAACGGATGCGGTACAACGACGTGGCTTCGGACATCGCCTTTTTGGCTATGGATCTCGACTACCAGGGCGCCGTTGGTGCTTCGGAGGAATTGCTTTCCGCCTTCGTCCCCCGCATCGATGATTTTAAAATTTTTTCCCTGATCGATTTTTACCTCTGCTACCGTGCCTGCGTGAGATTGAAGGTGACCTGCTTCCGCCTGCAGCAAGAAGACCTCCAAGCAACGCAGCGCCGGTTTCTCCTCGAACGGACCCGGACCTTCGCCGCCCTGGCCTGCCGCTATGCGAAGCGGTTCGTTCGACCCACGATATACGTGGTGATGGGCATGATCGCCGCGGGCAAAAGCACCGTGGCCCGGGCCCTGGCAGATGCGTTGGACACCGGGCTGCTCTCCTCGGACCGGATTCGAAAAGAGATATTCGACGAGAGCGCGCCCGGTGCCAGCTTCGGAAAAGGCATCTATCGCAGGGAGGCCCGCTCCCACGTGTACGCCAGAATCCTGTTAGATGCCCAGGAGCGCATCAAAGACCGGCATTCAGTGGTCATCGACGCCACATACAGCCGGAAAAAGCAGCGCGCCGAAGTCGTACGACTCGCTGAAGACAACGGCGCCCCGGTTGTTTTTATCGAATGCACATGCCCTGAGGAGATCATTGGCAGCCGTCTCAAAGACCGGGAAAAAGGAGAGCCGGTTTCGGACGCCCGGCTGCCGTTGCTCGAGGAGTTTTGTAAAAACTACGAACCTCCGGAGGAGCTTTCCCCTTCTTTACGCCTTGGCGCAGAGACCACCCGACCCCTAAACCGGTTGATTCCCGAGCTGTTTGTCGCTTCCCGCCGTATCTACAGCGGATAAAATCGCGGGCGCGATTTTATCCGCTGTCAAAAAACAATTTCCAGCCATCCCAAAATTCACCTGAGAGAGTCAGGGAAAAAATTGTTGCGCTTATCCGGAATCCTCCAGCCATGGTCCGCCGGATGCCGATGGGTGTGGGCTTGGAGGGCCACGCTCCGTCGTGGCCGGGATTCGGTCGTTACCGGCAACGCGGACTATACTGCGCGCGTCCCTCCACCGTCAGCGGCTTCGACAGAAGTTTCTCTCTTGATCAAAGCGGCCGGCTTCGCCGACCGGCGGCAGAGCTGGATGCCGATTATGGTTGGAACTTTCCGCCAAACCGATCGACGCTTCAATACCCGCTATCCCGTAATCTCCGACTGCCGGGTGCTGATACAATGGATTTTCGAGCCCATTTTATTCGGGAAACAAGACGGACTTTACACAAGTCCGTTTTTCCCATATAAAACAGCTTGATCATCTCCTGCTCTGTTTGCTGTACTCTCCGGATCAAAACCTTTAAATGGATGAAATCATGGAAAATAAATTGAAAGTCGTGATTGCCGAGGACAACCAGCTGTTCCGCGAAGGACTCAAAGCCATGCTAAGCTCCCGGAAAGACCTGGAAGTAGTGGCCGAAGCCAGGGACGGGATCGAAGCCTACCGCGCAGTTCAGCGAAACAAGCCCGATTTTCTTCTGCTGGACCTTTCCATGCCGAGAATGAACGGCTTTGGGGTCATCAAAGACGTCAAGAGCCTCGTTCCCGATACGATCATCCTGGTTTTGACCATCCACGAATCAGACGAACATGTACTGGAAGCCTTCGAGGCCGGTGCGGATGGATACTGCATCAAGGATGCGAGCCGCCACGAGCTGGAGGTGGCCATCGACAGCGTTCTTTCCGGAAAGCGCTATATCAGCGCCGGGATTGCCGACAACGTCCTGGAAGGATACCTGGATCGCAGAAAGCAGCTCAAGACCCAATCGGCCTGGGACAGTATCACCCGAAGGGAGCGGGAAGTGCTCAAGCTTCTCGCCGAAGGCTACCAGAACAAGGAAATTTCCGACTTTTTGAGCATCAGCATCAAGACCGTTGAAAAGCACCGGGCCAACATTATGAAAAAGCTGGACCTTCATAACGCCGCCGCCCTGGCGGCCTATGCCACACGCAAAGGTCTGGTAAACGAGGAATAATCGAAATCGAAGCGCTGCCGCGCTTCGATTGGGCTTCGCATTCCGCGAAACAAAAAAACACTCCTTTAAAAACGGGGGCTTCGGAGAGGAAGAAATAGATCCTACCATGTAAGTCCTGCCTCGTTTCCTTTCCCGGAAAATACGCTTCTTTTTCTCCCCGCCTACATTCAATGCCCCATTTTGTTGAAGCAACAGATTATTATAGAGCTCAGGAGGCATGAACCGGCGGCCTCAATTTGGAGGATTTCGGATAAGCGCATTTGCCTTTTTCCGTGACTGGGAGTTGTGAGGATCTTTTTCTGTAATATCCATATGCATGATTTTCGAATACGGTTGTTGATCGCCGCCTTTTTACTCGCCGCAACTGGACTCGTGACAAACGGCTGCGAGTCCGGAAAGCAGGACGAAGCCGATTCGACGCCCCGCCAAAGAAATGTTTCGGTGACTACCTTCACCGCGGAGACCGGCAAGATTGAGGAAGTGGTCCATGCCGTGGGAACCATGGAGGCCATGGAGGCCGTCGAGATCCGCCCGGAAATCAGCGGCATCGTCGAAAATATCCATTTTCAGGAAGGGGCGCAGGTGCCCGCAGGCAAGCTGCTGTTCACCCTTCAAAGCGATGAGATCCGGCGGCGGCTGCAGAGCCTGCAGGCTCAGCTCGACGGGGCCAAAGCCAAGGCGGAAAAGGCCCGGCGGTTTTACGAGCGCCGCCGGGAGCTGTTTTCCCGGAACGTCATCTCGGCCGAAACCCGCGACAAGGCCCTTGCCGACTATCTGTCGGCGAACGCCCGATAGACACTTTGCCCGGTTTTGCTTATGTGAAACTTCGGTCGAAGCCGGCGGTAAAAACCGACCTGCCCCCGCCTTGGGTTTTGGCGGTTGGAGGGCCACGCTCCGTCGTGGCCGGCATTGGGTCATTGCTGGCAACACGGACGCGACAGAGCGCGTCCCTCCACCGGCAGA
>CAYPFH010000300.1:0-5103 GCA_964409825.1 uncultured Desulfobacterales bacterium
CTTTCGCCCCTTTTCGCCGCAGGCGAAACCTATCGAGAAAATTGCGCTACCTCTCGCCCTTTTTCGCCGCAGGCGAAACCTAATCCTAAAATCGCGCTAGCGATTTTAGGATTTCTTGTTGTTCCAGTCGTCCAGAAACGCCTTCAGCCCCTTGTCCGTCATGGGATGGGCGGCAAGCTTTTTCAGCACGCCGAAGGGGATGGTGGCAATGTCTGCCCCCACGATCGCGGCATCCAGCACGTGAAGAGGATTTCGTACGCTGGCAACGATGATCTCGGTTTCGAAGGCATAGTTGCTGTAGATCTCCACGAGCTGCTCCACCAGGAGCATTCCTTCCTGGGACAGATCGTCGAGCCTGCCCACGAACGGGCTGACGTAGGTGGCGCCGGCCTTGGCGGCCATCAGGGCCTGGAGCGGAGAAAAGATCAGGGTGACGTTGGTTTTGATCTCCTCTTCGGCAAGCTGCCGGACCGCCTTGAGGCCGTCGATGAGCATCGGGATCTTGACCACGATGTTTTCATGGATGGCCGCCAGCTTCCGGGCCTCCTCCACCATTTTTTCGTGTTCGGTGCTGATCACCTCCGCGCTGACCGGCCCGTCCACGATTTCACAGATCTGGCTGATGATGGTCTCGAATTTTCCGCCTTCCTTGGCGATCAAACTGGGGTTGGTAGTGACCCCGTCGACCATCCCCATGCTGTTGGCCTCGCGAATCTCGTCCAGATTCGCCGTGTCGATGAAAAATTTCATGCTTGCCTCCATAAAATCGCTGCCGCATAAAATCGCTGCCGCATAAAATCGCTGCCGCGCTTTTATTAGAGCGGCTGGCGCCGCTGAAAGTAAAAAGTTAACGCAAGAAATCCGGGTTCTGAAACTGGGTTATAATTCCGAAATCCGGTTCTCTATAAAGCTCAAAGAAGCTCAAGTCGGAGGGCGATGGGTGTCGCCTAGGATGCCGGGCGGCTGTTTGAGCCGCTTAGGCCGCGTTGAAGCGGCCGCAACGCATTCGCTCGGCATTTCCCCGGCCATTTCCATTGGCCGCTGCTTTTTCGCTGGATCATAACCGGCGGCCGTCCCTACGCGGCCTTGACGGCGAGTTCTGGCCGGCAGTAGAGGCGATATCCATCGGCCTCCGACTGCTCAATCATGCTCGAGGATTCCGGATAAGCGTATTCCGAAAAACTACCGGCAGCTTATTTTCGCTCCTTTCCTATGCTCAAGAGTTGTCCTTCCCTTCCCCCTCCAAATAGCGGTCCCGGCACTGCTCGCTGCAAAAGTACAGGTCTTTTCCTTCATGCTGAATCCGGACGCCCTCCCGCTTCGGGAAATACACGCCGCAGTATGGATCTTTTTCCATGATGTCGTCGGCCTGCCCGGCCTGAAGGTCTTGTTCGGCCCGGCGCCCGAGGGCGTTCGATGACATCCAGGACTTGACGGCTCTCCAGGCAAGGTAGAGCAAGACGCCGAGAATCAGCAGTCGCACGGATACGGTTCCACTTTCTGGTCGGTTTCGTCCAGCCGTTCAAGAAGGGTCTGCGCAGTTTCGCCAAGAACCGGGTGAACGGCTGCCGGGTCTATATCACAAAACGGAACGAGCACAAAACGTCTTTCGTGCATCCGCGGATGGGGAACGGCAAGCCCGGGAAGATCGACAACCCGCTTTCCGAAAAGAAGCAGGTCCATGTCCAAAACCCTCGGCCCGTAGCGAACGGAACCGGACCTTCGGCCCACTTTTGCCTCGATGTCTTTGAGCCGGGAAAGCAGCGCTTCCGGCGAAAGCCCGGTTTCGATCCGTATCGCGGTGTTGACGAACCAATCCTGGTCGAGGAAACCGACAGGAGCGGTCCTGTAGCACGGGGCTCTGGCGCTGAGCCGGCATCCGGGGGTTTCGGCCAGAAGGCGGATGCCTTCACAGCAGTTGGCCCGCCGCCGGCCCAGATTGGACCCTACGGCGATGTAAGCGGTGACGTAGAAGGAACGGTTCAAATCGATTCGCTTCGTGTTGTTTTTGGCCCATAGGGTTCGGCTTTGATATACGTCCAGAAAGCATGCAAACTTAAATCCGAAATTCGAAAATCGAATTGCGCTTATCCGGTATCCTCCAGCTGGTGTCCGCCGGATGCCGATGGGTGTCGGCTCGGATGCCGGGCAACTGTTTGAGCCGGTTAGGTCGCGTTAAGACGGCCGCAACCAGGCAACGAAATTTGCCGGGCATTCCCGTTAACTGCTTAAATTTTCGACATTTTCATCAGCGGCCGTCTTTACGCGACCTTGACGGCGAGTTTTGGCCGGCAGGAGAGCCGACACCCATCGGCATCCGGCTCAAGCCTCCTTGAGCTTCATAGATAACCGGATATCGGATTTCGTGCTTCGTATTTCCATTCTTCATCCCGTAAGGCAGAGCCTGATGCCACGGACTTGGTTCTGGTTACCAAGATTTCCAGACAGGAGTAAATCGCCTCCGGCGATTTAATATCCCCAGGCGTCGGGCCAAAGTTCGCCGATATAGACCACCCGGGCGCCGCCTTCCAGGTAGACTTCGGAAAACCGCCCGTTCTCGGTGCTGAAATGAATGGTCAGGATCTCCCGGCTCCGGGTGAGCAGATTCAGCGGCGAAGCGGCGCCGCGTTTTGCCGCGGCCACCAGCGCGGCGGCAACGGCTCCGGTGCCGCAGGCCAGGGTTTCATCTTCAACTCCCCGCTCATAGGTGCGAACGGCGATGCTTCCGTCGTCAAGCGCCTGGACAAAGTTGGCGTTGGTTCCGGCCGGCGAAAACCGCTCATGATTGCGGATCTGCCGCCCGACGCCCGCCACGTCCACCGATGCGATGTCCGCCGTTTCGACCACCGCGTGGGGGACGCCGGTATTGATCCGGCTGACGGTCAGCGGACCGTCTTCCAACTCCAGCACCTCGTCGAGGTGCAGGCCGGTGGGCTCTGTCATTCCGATCCGGACCCGTTCCTGATCGACCCATGCGGAGATGACGCCGGCATCGGTCTGAAAAGACATCTTCTGGCCGGCGATCTGCCTCAGGTAGGCGAACCGCGCCGCACATCGCGCCCCGTTTCCGCACATCTCGGCCCGACCGCCGTCGGAATTGAAAAACCGCCAGCTGAAATCGGCTTCTTCGGCCTCTTCGATGAGGATCAGACCGTCGGCTCCCACCGAAAGCTTTCGCCGGCAGATTCGTTCGATCCAGTCCGAAAGTCCTTCTTCGCCGACAACCCCCCACCGGTTGTCGATGATGATGAAGTCGTTGCCGGCGCCGCTCATTTTGTAAAAAGGAATCGTCGTTTCCATTTTCGTACCTTTGGGATGTAGATTGCATTCAATAAAAAGCGATTGAACCGCGAAGATCGCCAAGGGCGCCAAGGTTTTTTAATCGAATCGGGTCGCCCCGCTAACGCGGCGCTCACGATTCGATCAAAGAGCGCATGCCTGCGGCAGGCTTGCGCTGCAACTCCGACACCACCGAGAGGCTCTTCGCCAAAATCGCGAAACAGGGGCAGCACTGTCTCAAAAAAGGCGAAACATTTACGGTCTCGTGAGCTGTTGGAGCCGTCCTTTGGCTCCAACGGCGACCCGAGACCGTAAATTGCTTTTCCTTTGCGGCCTTCGCGTCTTGAGCGAGCGTAAGCGAGCGGGCGGTTCGATCGTTTGGAGTCTCTATGCAAGAAAAGACGGTACCGACTCCCCATCCACCAAATCGCCGTAGGTTTCCCGCTTCCGGATGACTTCGAACCGGTCGTCTTTGACCATCACCTCGGCGATTCTGGGCCGGGAGCAGTAGTTCGAGGCCATGGTAAAGCCGTAGGCCCCGGCGCTCATCACCGCCAGCAAATCGTCTCTTTGCACATCGGCCATCTCCCGGTCCTGGGCCAGAAAGTCTCCGCTTTCACAGATCGGTCCCACCACGTCGGCCCGGATCGTCGAAGAGTCCTTTTTCGCCGCCGGCTGGATTCCGTGATAGGCTTGGTAAAGGGTCGGGCGCATCAGGTCGTTCATGCCGGCATCGACGATGACGAACTCCTTTTCCGGTACGGACTTTCGGTAAAGCACCCGGGCGACCAGGATGCCGGCATTGCCGACGATGACCCGGCCCGGTTCCAGCACCAGCGAAAGGTCGGTACCCCGGACCGCTTCCACCAGGGCCCGGCCGTATTCCCCCGGATGCGGCGGGGTTTCCCGGTCGTAGGTGATGCCGAGGCCGCCGCCCATGTCCAGGTACCGGATCTTCACCCCCATTTTCTCGACCTGTTCCTTGAGCCGGAGCAGACTGGCCAGGGCGTCCTTGAACGGCTGAGCCTCGGTGATCTGCGACCCGATGTGGCAGTCGATCCCGATGATGTCGACGTGGGCCATTTCCATGGCCCGTCGATAGCCTTCCAGGGCCGTTTCGGTATCGATGCCGAACTTGTTCTTTCTCAAGCCGGTGGAAATGTAAGGGTGGGTCTTGGGATCCACGTCGGGATTGACCCGTAGAGAAATCGGCGCTCTGCGGCCCAGGACGCCTGCCCGGTGATCGATCAGTTCAAGCTCCTGAATCGACTCCACGTTGAACATCCGGATGCCGGCGATGAGGGCGTCGTCGATTTCGTCGATCCGCTTGCCGACCCCTGAGTAGACGATCCGGTCGGCAGGAACACCGGCATTCAGGCCCCTGTAAAGCTCCCCGCCGGAAACGATGTCCAGCCCGCCGCCCATGCCGGCAAAAAGCCGCAGAATCGCACGGCTGGTGTTGGCCTTGGCAGAAAAGCAGATAAGCCGGTCGGCCCCTTCGAAAGCGCTGTCGAACGCCTCGAAATGGCGCTTCAAGGTGGCATGGCTGTAAAGGTAAAACGGCGTTCCCACCGCCTCGGCGATCTTGGCCACCGGCACCGCCTCGCAGTAAAGCTCATCTTCCCGGTATTGGAAATGATGCATGGCATTTTCCCGATGAGTACCCCCTAAACACAGGGGACCTCAGGTAGCCCCCTGAAAAAGGGGTAAAGGGTATAATTAGGTCATAAATCCGAAATCCGAAGCACGAAATCCGAAACAAATTCGAATGATCAAAACAACTGCAGCTTTCCAGAGATTGCATTCGCCCTTGTTTTGGTCATT